>NZ_JBEEVJ010000016.1:0-63242 GCF_040139785.1 Proteus genomosp. 6
AGCGGTAGTTCAGTTGGTTAGAATACCTGCCTGTCACGCAGGGGGTCGCGGGTTCGAGTCCCGTCCGTTCCGCCAACTATTTAGGGGCGTAGTTCAATTGGTAGAGCACCGGTCTCCAAAACCGGGTGTTGGGAGTTCGAGCCTCTCCGCCCCTGCCAGTTACCAATTAAGTAATAACAAAATTTATACTTCTTTGTAGCCCAGTTAATTAACTGGGCTTTTTGTTATCTATATATTCTCAATACTTACTGCACTAAATTCCCACCGACTAACCTGCCAATGAGCTTCTTTTACCAATATCTATTAGTAATATTCCCTGTTATATGTAATAAAAATTCTAGAGATGAAGCTTAAACCCAAGAGTGATTCGTTAATATCATGAATAACTATAGCGTGGATTTAAGCTTTATTGATGATTTATTGGCTGTTTTAATAGCTGTTGTATCAATACTTGTTGATCACTCGTATTTAGCCAAACCGCAAATAAAGGTTTTTGAATAATTTCTGTTGAGGCAGGGGCTAGATCTGAATAGAGATCTAGCCAATGCGTAGGTAAAAATGCAACTGCTTGTGTTGTTTTCATTAACTGATAAGCAATCATTGCGGAGTTAGTGGTTAAAATAGGATCAATTTTTTGCACTGCACCATTAGAAAGAAAAGACTGAAAATCAGCACTCCATTCAATTTTGATAAATTGTGCTATCTCTTCGGTTTTATTTGATGCGATTTTCATCAACTGAAAAGTAATATCACCAATAATTTTACTTTCTAATTCATCCATCTTTGGTGCTTCAGTCGTAAAAAGAAGATCGAGCTCTCTTGCATGAAGTTGTTTTACAAGAGATTGCCTTGTAGAGACTCTAGATTCGATTCTGAGCTCTTCTCTTTCTAGATAAGATTCCTGCAACCAAGATGTCAGATATGCTTCCCAGAGTGATGCTGTGGCGCCAATTGATAGCTCTGAATGTTGAGAAGCATGGCTAATCTCTTTTTTAGCGAGAAGCCATGTATTCATTAACGATTCAGCATAAGGGATCAGCCTTTCACCTGCGACAGTTAGACGAATATTATTACGATGGCGAGTAAATAGATTTGTGCCTAATTGTGTTTCCAGTTGTCGTATTCTAAAACTAACCGCAGACTGAGTTAAATAAAGAGATTCAGCGGCTCGCCCAAAGTGTCTAGTCTTACTGACTTCCAAAAAGGTTTTCAGTAATTCGGTATCCACATATATCTCCAAAAAAATTTGTCGTTACGATTTAAATATTTTGTTTTACAGAACCGCATGACTATCTAATACTCCGCGCCATAAGTATGATGATAGAGAATTAGGAGTGTGTCAGATGGCAGAAAGTTTTATCACGACTAATCGTTTTTTTGACAATAAACATTATCCGCGTGGTTTTTCTCGTCATGGCGATTTCACTATCAAGGAATCCCAGATATTGGAACGTCATGGTCAAGCCTTTAACGAGCTTGATTTAGGTAAACGAGAGCCTACAACTGAAGCGGAAAAATTATTTGTTGCCATGTGTCGTGGCGAACGAGAAGCAGCAACGGTTGAAGAAAAAATTTGGAAGAAATATACGAGTCGTATAAGTCGTCCAAAACGTTTTCATACATTATCGGGTGGAAAGCCGCAGCTCGATCCATCTGATGACTATACCGACTCTGATGATTAATATCATTAGTTTTAGTCAAAAGGAGCGTTTTTTCGCTCCTTTTTATTACCCATCTAGTTGTTTTTGTAAATAGATCATTAATCTATCCATTGCACGAAAGCTTAATGCTTCAATTAAATGATTTCTCTGTATTTTCTCTTCATTTGCAAGATCTGCAATAGTCCTCGATACTCTTAAAATTTTATGCCAAGCTCGTATCGATAATCCTAATTTATTAAGCGTATCTTCAAGAAAAGTTGCATCACTGGTATTCAATGAGCAATAGCATTCAATCTCTTTTCCAGTTAAATAAGTATTCACTTTTCCACATCGTGCAAATTGTCTTTCTCTTGCCTTTAGAACACGTTCTCTAATTGTCGTACTATTTTCTGTAGTAAATGTAGGATGAATAAGCGCGCCTTGGGGAAGAAGTGGCATTTCGACAGATAAATCAAACCTATCTAAAAAAGGTCCAGAAACCTTGCTTAAATAGCGTAGGATTTGCTTTATTGGTACTCGGTTGTGATTACCTTGATAATGTCCTGTTGGGCTTGGATTTAATGCACCGACCAATAATACATTGGCAGGGTAGCTTATTTTGGCTTTTGCGCGTGAAATAGTAATTTCCCTAGCATCTAGAGGTTCACGTAATGCATCGAGTACTCGGCGCTCGAATTCTGGTAATTCATCTAAAAATAAAATACCGTGATGTGCTAATGTAATTTCTCCAGGTTTAGGAAGAGAGCCTCCTCCCGTTAAAGCAACAGCAGAGGAAGTATGATGTGGAGCTCTAAATGGTCTTGTAGGCCACTTTCTTTCATCAAATGTCACTCCTCTTAAGCTACTAATGATTAATACATCAAGTGCTTCTTTAGCAGTTAAAGGCGGAAGAAGCGTACTTATTCTTTGCGCTAACATTGTTTTGCCTGTTCCTGGTGGCCCAAGAAATAAAATGTTGTGATTTCCTGCGGCTGTGATTTCTGCTGCCCTTTTTGCATTATTTTGACCAATTATATCGCTCATATCTTTATTATTTTGATTTTCAATTTCATCATTAATAATAAAACTTTCTGTTTCAATTAATGGCGTATTATTTTCTAGATGATGACAAATCTCTAAAAGATGAGAGGCTAATAAAGCCGATTTATTGGGTAATAATGAAACTTCAGTTTGATGTTCTATTGATACAATACATATTCGATGATCTTTTGATGCACTAAGAATTGATGGAATAACCGCATTAACTCGTTGTAATTTTCCAGAAAGTGCAAGTTCTCCAATAAACTCATAACACTCTAATTTATCTGATATTAATTGTTCTGATGCAATGAGTATTGCTAGTGCAATAGGTAAATCATAACGCGCACCTTCTTTGGGTAAATCGGCAGGTGAAAGATTAATCGTTATTCTTTTTGCAGGATAAGTATATCCGCTATTAATTAATGCACTCCTTACTCTATCTTTTGCTTCTTTTACGACAGTTTCAGGTAATCCAACTAATGTTAATCCAGGTAATCCCTGACTAATATGAGCCTCGATAGTAATAAGCGGAGCTGATATTCCTAAAGAGGCACGCGTATATATTATTGCTAATGCCATTTTTTATTCTCCATTATTTTTTTCTTTTTAAATTATTTTTTCTTTTGTGTTAAATGAAGAGTTAAATAAATGCGAGATATCTCGAAAATAATATAACACATTGAAATATAATGATTAATTTTTTAAATAATTAATTTAATAAATTAATATAAATATAATGAAAATTATCATTGTTTTTTAACTTGGAATAATAAAATGCAATAGCAGAAAAAACAAAATAACGCGTTCTTTCTTGGTATTAATAACTGAAAAATAAATATTTTATAGATGAATATTCTAATTGGTGTTTGTGCTATAAAAAAACATATAAAATTCATTATGTTATAATTATTTTTAAAATAAACATTGTCAATTCTAAAATATCATGATAACTCTAAAAGGACAGAGTGAAAGAAAACACAACACAACATTACAAACATACATTTTAAATAAGAAAAGAAGTTATAAAACTATGAATACTATCGTCCTAGTGATTAGCCTAATTATTGTCAGCGTGGTGGTGATTATTAACCCACCGTGCGGGGCTGCACTAGGACGAAGAAAGGCTAACTAAACTAGCCGGATCTCTTAAAAACCCCCGCACCGAAAGGCGCGGGGGTTTTTTTTGAGCCTGAGTTTGAAAAAAAGATTAAATAGAAAATAAATTCAAATTAAACAAGAAGTTAAGATGGCAGGGTGAAAGAATGAATGGAGCACAGTGGTTAGTACAGGCATTACGAAAACATCAAGTCGAAACAGTCTTTGGTTATCCTGGCGGTGCTATCATGCCTGTTTACGATGCCCTTTATGATGGTGGTGTTGAACATGTTTTATGTCGCCATGAACAAGGTGCTGCAATTGCTGCTATTGGTTTTGCTCGCTCTACGGGTACGACAGGTATTTGTATCGCGACATCAGGCCCAGGCGCTACTAATGTCATCACTGGACTTGCTGATGCATTGTTAGATTCTGTGCCTGTTGTTGCTATCACTGGGCAAGTTGCTTCCAATTTAATTGGTACTGATGCATTCCAAGAAATTGACGTTTTAGGTCTTTCATTGGCGTGTACGAAACATAGTTTTTTAGTTTCGACGGTTGATGAATTACCAAGAGTGTTATCAGAGGCATTCTCTATCGCATCTCAAGGTCGCCCTGGCCCTGTTTTAATTGATATTCCTAAAGATGTTCAATTGGCGGATGCTTCTCATTTATCAAGCTATGAATTACCAGAAGAGCAAGAATTTTCTTATCCAACACAAGAGTTAAATCAAGCTAAGCAGATGTTAGCGAAGGCACAAAAACCGATTTTGTATGTAGGTGGTGGTGTTGCCATGAGCAATGCAGTGGAAACGTTAAGAGCATTTGTGAAGCAAACAGAAATGCCCGTTGTTTCCACTTTAAAAGGGTTAGGCTGTGCCGATGCATTAGATGCTAACTATTTAGGCATGTTAGGTATGCATGGCACTAAAGCGGCAAATTATGCTGTTCAGCGTAGTGATTTATTAATCGCTGTTGGTGCTCGTTTTGATGATCGCGTTACTGGGCGATTAAATACTTTTGCACCTAATGCCAAGGTTATCCATATCGATATCGACCATGCAGAATTAAATAAATTGAAACAAGCGCATGTGGCGTTATTAGGTGATGCGAAAGTGTTGTTACCTGCTTTGTCTCAGCCATTATCTATCGCTGCTTGGCAACAAGAAATACAAGAATTAAAAGCCGAACACGCGTGGCGTTACGATCATCCAGGCTCCGCAATTTATGCCCCATTATTATTAAAACAATTATCAGATGCGAAACCTGAAAATACGATTGTGACAACAGATGTAGGCCAACATCAAATGTGGTCGGCACAACATATGACATTTGATGCACCTGAAAACTTTATCACCTCAAGTGGTTTAGGCACCATGGGATTTGGTATCCCAGCAGCAGTGGGCGCTCAAATTGCTAGACCTGATGCATGTGTTATCTGTGTGTCTGGTGATGGCTCTTTTATGATGAATGTACAGGAATTGGGCACAATTAAGCGTAAGCAATTACCTATCAAATTGGTGCTATTAGATAACCAACGTCTTGGTATGGTTCGTCAATGGCAAGAGTTGTTTTTTGAACAACGTTATAGCGAAACGATTTTAACAGATAATCCAGACTTTGTTGCCTTGGCAAAAGCTTTTGATATCCCTGGGCAACGCATCACAGAAAAAGCACAGGTTGCTGATGCAATAAAATGTTTATTAGAGAGCGATGGTCCTTACTTATTACAGGTATCTATCGATGACGCAGAAAATGTCTGGCCTTTAGTCCCGCCGGGCGCAAGTAATGATGAGATGATGGAGAAATCAAAATGAACCAACACAATATCACAATTGAAGCCCGTTTTTGTCCAGAGATCTTAGAACGTATCCTGAGAGTTATTCGTCATCGTGGTTTTCATATATGCTCAATGAATATGAATATCACTGAAAGTAATAATATCAATTTAAGCCTGACGGTGAGTAGTCAGCGGCCATTAGAACTTCTGTGCAGCCAGTTAACAAAATTAGCTGATGTTGCAGGTATTCAAGTATCACATCAACAGAAAGAAAAATTACGATTCATGAATGCACTAAGTGCCATGTAAGGATAAAAGAATGACAAAGCAAGCTGATTATATTTGGTTTAACGGTGAAATGGTTCCTTGGGCTGAGGCAAAGGTTCATGTTATGTCTCATGCATTACATTATGGAACCTCTGTGTTTGAAGGTGTGCGTTGTTATGATTCTCATAAAGGCCCTGTGGTCTTTCGCCATCGTGAACACATGCAACGTTTACATGATTCAGCAAAAATTTATCGTATGCCTGTTGAGCAAAGTGTTGATGAGTTAATGGAAGCCTGTCGTGAGACCTTACGTAAAAATAAATTAGTCAGTGCTTATATTCGCCCATTAGTTTTTATTGGTGATGTCGGTATGGGTGTTAATCCGCCAGCTGGTTATAAAACAGATGTGATCATTGCTGCATTTCCATGGGGAGCTTACCTCGGTGAAGAAGCGTTAGATAAAGGTATTGATGCAATGGTTTCTTCTTGGCATCGTGCTGCACCAAATACTATTCCAACAGCAGCAAAAGCGGGTGGTAACTATTTATCTTCACTATTAGTGGGAAGCGAAGCTCGCCGTCATGGTTATCAAGAAGGGATTGCATTAGATGTGCATGGCTATTTATCAGAAGGTGCAGGTGAAAACCTATTTGAAGTAAAAGACGGTGTTATTTTTACACCTCCATTTACTTCATCAGCACTGCCGGGGATCACGCGTGATGCCATTATCAAATTAGCAAAAGATCTCGGTTATGAAGTGCGTGAACAAGTCCTTTCTCGTGAATCACTTTATCTTGCAGATGAAGTCTTTATGTCAGGTACAGCCGCAGAGATAACCCCAGTACGTAGTGTTGATGGTATTCAAGTCGGTATTGGACGTTGTGGCCCTGTGACCAAAGCAATTCAAAAGGCGTTCTTTGGTCTGTTCACAGGTGAGACAGAAGATAAATACGGCTGGTTAGATCCAATCAATTCATAAACATAATCAAATAAATTTGTTTAGCGGGTAGCTCGTTCCCTACTCGCTTTCTTTATCGCAGGAGTGTGAAAAATGCCTAAATACCGTTCAGCGACAACGACACACGGTCGTAATATGGCGGGAGCCCGTGCCTTATGGCGCGCAACGGGAATGACTGATGCTGATTTTGGTAAACCCATTATCGCTGTTGTGAACTCATTTACGCAATTTGTACCGGGTCATGTGCATCTGCGGGATTTAGGAAAACTGGTTGCTGAGCAAATTGAAGCCGCTGGTGGTGTCGCTAAAGAATTTAATACTATTGCGGTTGATGACGGTATCGCAATGGGGCACGGTGGCATGCTTTATTCTTTGCCATCGCGTGAACTTATCGCAGACTCTGTTGAATATATGGTTAATGCGCACTGTGCTGATGCGATGGTGTGTATCTCAAACTGCGACAAGATCACCCCAGGAATGTTAATGGCGTCTTTACGCTTAAATATTCCTGTTATTTTTGTTTCGGGTGGTCCTATGGAAGCAGGTAAAACGAAGCTTTCAGATCAACTGATCAAATTGGATCTGGTTGATGCCATGATCCAAGGAGCAAATCCCAATGTTAGCGATGCGGATAGTGAGCAAATTGAACGATCTGCTTGTCCGACTTGCGGATCGTGTTCAGGTATGTTTACCGCAAACTCCATGAACTGTTTAACCGAAGCTCTGGGATTATCTCAACCCGGAAATGGCTCATTATTAGCAACACACGCAGATCGTGAAACGCTGTTTATCAACGCAGGTAAGCGAATTGTTGAATTAACCAAGCGTTATTATGAAAAAGATGATGAGTCCGCATTACCGCGCAATATCGCTAAAAAAGAAGCCTTTGAAAATGCGATGATCTTAGATATTGCAATGGGTGGCTCGACAAATACGGTTCTGCATTTATTAGCTGCTGCACAAGAAGGTGAAGTTGACTTCACCATGGAAGATATCGACAGACTTTCTCGCCAAGTCCCTCATTTATGTAAAGTGGCACCAAGTACACAAAAATATCATATGGAAGATGTTCACCGTGCAGGGGGAGTTATGGGTATTTTAGGTGAATTAGACAGAGCCGGATTACTTAACCGTAATGTGGATAATATCTTAGGGCTAAGCTTGCCAGAAACGTTAGCGCAATATGACGTGATGTTAACGCAAGATGAGCAAGTAAAATCGATGTTCCAAGCAGGTCCTGCGGGTATTCGTACCACGAAGGCATTCTCTCAAAATTGCCGTTGGCCAACCTTAGATACCGATCGTGAAAACGGGTGTATCCGCAGTAAAGAACATGCTTATAGCCAAGATGGTGGATTGGCCGTGTTATCAGGTAACTTAGCAGAAGATGGCTGTATTGTTAAAACTGCGGGCGTTGATGAAGATAACTTGATTTTTAGCGGTCCTGCAAAAGTATATGAAAGCCAAGATGATGCTGTTGAGGCCATCTTAGGTGGAAAAGTAGTGGCAGGCGATGTGGTCATTATTCGCTATGAAGGTCCTAAAGGTGGGCCAGGTATGCAAGAGATGCTGTATCCAACCTCATATTTAAAATCCATGGGATTAGGTAAAGCTTGCGCACTTATCACTGACGGACGTTTCTCTGGGGGAACATCTGGCTTATCTATCGGGCATGTTTCACCTGAAGCAGCAAGTGGTGGTGTAATTGGTTTAGTGGAAGAAGGTGATATTGTCTCTATCAATATTCCAACTCGTGAGATCTCATTAAAGGTAGATGATAAAACGTTATCTGCACGTCGTGATGCACAAAATGCTCGTGGTGATAAAGCGTGGACACCACAAGACAGACAGCGCCAAGTCTCTTTTGCCTTACGTGCTTACGCCTCTTTAGCAACCAGTGCTGATAAAGGTGCTGTGCGCGATAAATCTAAATTAGGGGGCTAAGAAATGGCTGCCTTTAGACCTTTAAATTCAGCACCAAGTAGCGCTGAATATTTAAAAGCGGCGCTGAGCGCACCTGTTTATGAAGCGGCAATTGTCACGCCACTTCAAGAGATGACAAAAATCTCTGAACGCTTAGAAAATACGATTTTAGTTAAGCGTGAAGATAGACAACCTGTTCATAGTTTTAAATTACGTGGTGCTTACACCATGATTGCAGGGTTGACTCCTGAGCAAAAAGCGAAAGGCGTTGTAACTGCTTCGGCGGGTAACCACGCTCAAGGCGTTGCGTTGTCAGCGAATCGAATGGGTGTAAAGGCATTAATCGTGATGCCAGTGGCAACAGCGGATATCAAAGTCGATGCGGTTCGCCAATTTGGTGGAGAAGCATTGCTTTATGGTGCCAACTTTGATGAAGCAAAAGCGAAAGCTATCGCACTATCTGAAGAGATGGGATACACCTTTGTTCCGCCTTTTGATCACCCCGCTGTGATTGCAGGGCAGGCAACATTAGCAATGGAATTATTGCAACAAGATGTTCATCTTGATCGTATTTTCGTACCTGTAGGTGGTGGAGGTTTAATTGCTGGAGTGGCTGTATTAATCAAACAGCTTATGCCAGAAATTAAAATTATAGGCGTTGAAGCAGAAGATGCAGCATGTTTAAAAGCAGCATTAAAGGCAGGACACCCTGTTGAATTAGCTCGCGTAGGCTTATTTGCAGAAGGTGTTGCCGTTAAGCGTATTGGTGATGAAACTTTTCGTTTATGCCAGAAGTATGTCGATGATGTGATTACTGTTGATAGTGATGAAATTTGCGCTGCTGTAAAAGATTTATTTGAAGATGTGCGTGCGATTGCTGAGCCTTCGGGCGCATTGGCATTAGCTGGGCTTAAAAAATACGTAGAAGAGCACCAGATCAAAGGTGAGCGTCTAGCGCATATACTTTCTGGTGCAAATGTGAATTTTCATGGCTTACGTTATGTTTCTGAACGCTGTGAACTAGGCGAAAAACGTGAAGCGCTATTCGCTGTGACTATTCCTGAGCAAAAAGGCAGTTTTTTACGTTTTTGCCAAATCCTAGGTCAACGTGTGGTCACTGAATTTAATTATCGTTATAGCGATGCTGATCCTGAAAATGCACGTATTTTCGTGGGCGTACGTTTAAGTCAAGGACTTACAGAGCGTAAAGAAATTTTGCGGGAGCTTACGACTGCAGGTTATCAAGTCGCTGATCTTTCTGACGATGAAATGGCAAAACTGCATGTGCGTTATATGGTCGGTGGTCGTCCTAATAAGCCGCTTAAAGAGCGTCTATTTAGTTTCGAGTTTCCAGAATCACCGGGTGCTTTAATGAAGTTTTTAAAAACGTTAGGCACTTATTGGAATATCACACTATTCCATTATCGCAGTCATGGTACTGATTATGGTCGAGTGCTGGTGGCATTTGAATTGCCCGAAACAGAAGGGCGTTTCGAGCGACATTTAGATGCATTAGGCTATGAATATCATGATGAGACAGGAAATCCTTCTTTTCAGCTATTTCTGTCACCACAAACGACAAGCTTAGTCGTGGAGTAATCGCCAAAAAGCACTGATCACAGGCTCTTGAAGGCGTTTGTGTAATCCGCAAACGCCTAATTCGAAAGGTTCTACCATTGAAATATTATCCAATGAAGAGATGCGATTACGCACAGGCTCTGGACAATTATCAACGACGACCTGTGGAATAAGCGCGATACCACAACCTAACGCAACCATTGAGACAATCGCTTCATGCCCTGAAACAGTCGCATAAATTAAGGGATTATGGATACGGTGGCGCTTAAACCATAATGCAATTCGTTGTCGCGATGGGCCATGTTCAGGAATGATAAATGGAATATTGAGCCAATCGGGTTTCTCTTGTGTTGCAAGATGACGAACATTACAAGGCAGAGCGGGCGCAATCAGTACTAATGGAATTTCGCCTATTTTTTCAAAACAGATATTTTCAGGAAGCTTTTCAGGTTTTCCTGCAATACCTAAATCGGCCTCATCAGATTGCACTTTATCGACTGCATCAGCTGCATCTCCTGTGGTGAGTTTTATTTCAACTAATGGGTGTTCAGCACGAAAGCGATCAAGAATAGAGGGTAAATGGCTGTAAGCCGCTGTTACAGAACAAAATAGGCGTAATTCGCCAGAAAGGCTTGGGCTATTTTGATTTAACGTGTGCTTAAGTTGCTTATATTGCAATAAGGTTTGTTGAGCATAGCGTTTTAACTGCTCGCCAGCATCGGTGAGAGTCACTTGTCTGTTATCACGTAAAAACAGAGGATGACCTAAGCTTTCTTCAAGGCGTTGAATTTGACGAGAGAGCGTTGAAGGGCTGACGTGCATTGCCTGCGCTGTCTTGGTGAAGTGGCAACTTTCAGCTAAATGCAGGAAGAGTTTGAGATCACGAATATCCATTGTCAGCCACCCATTGTGATAAAAAAGTACGTTGCATTTTTTGCAACACTATCTTGTAAATATATCAATTTAAGCAATGGCTTTCATCCCATATAGTAAAGTCATGCAACACCTCACTGAGAGTGAGGATAATAACAGCAAACACATACACAACGATTTTGGAGTCTTCTATGGCAAATTATTTTAATACATTGAATCTGCGTCAGCAGTTGTCGCAATTAGGTAAATGTCGCTTTATGTCACGCGAAGAATTTGCTGATGAAGCAAATTATCTGAAAGGCAAAAAAGTCGTTATCGTTGGTTGTGGCGCTCAAGGTCTTAACCAAGGTTTAAATATGCGTGATTCAGGTTTGAATATTGCGTATGCCTTACGCCAAGAAGCGATTGATGAGAAACGTGCATCATGGCGTCGCGCGACTGAAAACGGCTTTGAAGTTGGCACCTATGAAGCGTTGATCCCTCAGGCAGATTTAGTGGTTAACTTAACGCCAGACAAACAGCACTCTGCTGTTGTTCAAGCTGTTCAACCACTGATGAAATCAGGTGCAGCATTAGGCTATTCTCATGGTTTTAATATCGTTGAAGTTGGCGAAAAAATTCGTGATGACATCACTGTTGTGATGGTTGCACCAAAATGCCCAGGTACAGAAGTTCGCGAAGAATATAAGCGTGGTTTTGGTGTTCCAACACTGATTGCTGTTCACCCTGAAAATGATGCGAAAGGCGAAGGAATGGCTATTGCTAAAGCATGGGCAGCGGCAACAGGTGGTCATCGCGCTGGTGTTTTAGAATCTTCTTTTGTTGCTGAAGTCAAATCTGACTTAATGGGTGAGCAAACCATTCTGTGCGGTATGTTACAAGCAGGCTCATTGTTATGTTATGACAAAATGGTTGCCGATGGTGTTGAACCAGGCTATGCAGGTAAGTTGATTCAGTTTGGTTGGGAAACCATTACAGAAGCACTGAAACAAGGTGGTATCACCTTAATGATGGACAGATTATCTAACCCTGCGAAAATGCGTGCATATGCATTATCAGAGCAACTGAAAGAGATCATGGCTCCACTGTTTGCGAAACATATGGATGATATCATTTCAGGTAAATTCTCTGAAACTATGATGGCAGATTGGGCAAATGATGATAAAAACTTGCTGACATGGCGTGAAGAGACTGGAGCAAGCGCATTTGAAAATTACCCTGAATATGAGGGTAAAATCAGTGAGCAAGAGTACTTTGATCACGGTGTATTAATGGTTGCAATGGTTAAAGCTGGTGTTGAATTAGCGTTTGATACCATGATTGAAGCAGGGATCTTTGCAGAGTCAGCTTATTATGAATCACTGCATGAGTTACCATTAATCGCGAATACCATCGCTCGTAAGCGTTTGTATGAAATGAATGTGGTTATCTCTGATACGGCAGAATATGGCAACTATTTGTTCTCATTTGCGGTTGTGCCGATGTTGAAAGAATTTATGACAACATTGCAAAGTGGCGATTTAGCGAAGAAAGTTCAAGATAATGGAACAGATAATGCGCAATTGCGTGATATCAATGAAGCAATTCGTCAGCACCCAATTGAAGCCGTAGGTAAAACCCTGCGTGGGTATATGACGGATATGAAGAAAATTGCTGTAGGCAACTAATTTTCCGATTTTTCGTCGCTCTTTACGCGATAAGTGCGTTGGCTATGCTCGGTTATCCTAGTCACATACTAATTTTTTGTCGCCCTTTACGCGATAAGTGCGTTGGCTACACTCGGTTACCCAAGTCACATACTCATGTATGCTCCTTGGGATAACCTCCTTTGCCGCCTTCTTCTCTCGCAAATAGCTTAGAAAAATAAGCGTAAGATTCAATTTGTTGAAAACCGTGTTTCTTAATGAAATACGGTTTTTTGTTTTTTGGTCTAAATATCTAAGTTTTTGAATAAATTATTAGCGCCATCAATATGAAAAATATCAATATTTTTATCTGTTTTTATAAAAGTGATTAATGTCTTTGGATTAGGTTCAAACTTATTCTTCTTTATGTATTTATTAATATTTTTTTGTTTTCTGTTCATCTTGTTATGTTCAAATTGATTTATGTCTGCAATATATTCCTATTTCGTTGAAATAGTATACAAAGTTTAAACTATATAAATTTAATTTTCTTATCGAAAATGATCTCCAAATCCTAAAACCGAACCATCTTTCTATGCACTTTCTGCTACAATTATCCCCCGTTATGTTCTTGGTTAATGAAGTTTGGAAAAAGTATGCGATTAAATCCCGGTCAGCAAAAAGCAGTGGAATATGTGTCAGGCCCTTGTTTGGTCTTGGCAGGTGCGGGATCGGGTAAAACACGGGTTATTACCAATAAAATTGCACATCTTATTCGTCAATGCCAATACCCAGCAAAGCAGATTGCGGCGGTTACGTTTACTAATAAAGCCGCGCGTGAAATGAAAGAGCGTGTTGCTCAAACCTTAGGTCGCCAAGAAGCGAAAGGATTAATGATCTCAACGTTCCATACCTTGGGATTAGAAATTATTAAACGTGAATATAAAGCACTAGGTATTAAAGCTAAATTTTCATTGTTTGATGATCAAGACCAATCTGCATTACTTAAAGAATTAACGGCTGATTTATTAGAAGAAGATAAAGATTTGCTGTCTCAGTTAAAGAGCCAAATCTCTAACTGGAAAAATGACATGCTCACGCCAGAGCAAGCAATAGGAATAGCGAGATCGCAACAAGATCATACTTTTGCCGAATGTTTTCGACGTTATGAACAACATCTGCGTAGTTGTAATGTGCTCGATTTTGATGACTTAATTAGTCGACCAACTATGTTATTGCGCACGAATGAAGAAGTGAGAGAGCGCTGGCAAAGACGTATCCGTTATTTGCTGGTGGATGAATATCAAGACACCAATACCAGCCAATATGAATTAGTGAAATGGTTGGTGGGTGAAAGAGCGCGTTTTACCGTTGTGGGCGATGATGACCAATCTATTTATTCATGGCGTGGTGCTCGCCCTCAAAATTTAGTGTTGTTACAAAAAGATTTCCCTCAACTTAATGTCATTAAACTTGAGCAAAATTATCGATCTTCGGGGCGTATTTTAAAATCTGCCAATATCTTGATTGAAAATAATCCCCATGTTTTTGAAAAACGCTTATTTTCAGAGTTAGGTTATGGTGATGAACTTCGTGTTTTAACGGCAAATAATGAAGAGCACGAAGCAGAGCGTGTCGCGGGCGAATTAATTGCGCATCACTTTATTAATAAAACCAATTATAAGGATTACGCGATACTTTATCGTGGTAATCACCAGTCGCGTATTTTTGAAAAATACTTGATGCAAAATCGCATTCCTTATCGTATTTCGGGTGAAACCTCCTTTTTTTCACGAGAAGAGATAAAAGATATCCTTGCCTATTTACGAGTCATTACTAATCCTGATGATGATGCGGCATTTTTACGTATTGTGAATAAGCCTCGTCGTGAAATCGGCCCTATGACAATTCAAAAATTAGGTGAGTGGGCAAAAGTTCGAGATAAAAGCTTATACAATGCCTGTTTTGATTTGGGGCTAAGCCAAACATTAACAGGTCGAGGTTTGAATTCATTACAAGCATTTTCGCAATGGATGTCGCGTATAGTACAAAAATCAGAGCGAGAACCACTGTTAGCTGTACGTGATTTATTGCATGAAATGGATTATGAAAGCTGGTTATATGAAACCTCAAGTAGCGCAAAAGCGGCTGAAATGAGGATGAAAAATATTAATCAGCTATTTTTATGGATGAGTGAAATGCTTGAAGGTGATGAATTGCATGAACCGATGACGCTTTCTCAAGTCGTTAATCGTTTTACCTTGCGCGATATGATGGAGCGAGGAGAAACAGAAGAAGAGTTAGATCAAGTTCAGTTAATGACATTACATGCCTCTAAAGGTCTTGAGTTCCCTCATGTGTTTTTAGTGGGAATGGAAGAGGGCATATTGCCACACCAAAGCAGTATTGATGAAGATAATGTAGACGAAGAAAGACGTCTTGCTTATGTGGGCATTACTCGAGCACAAAAAACACTCACGTTTACGTTATGTAAGGAAAGGCGCCAATACGGTGAATTAATCAAACCTGAACCGAGCCGTTTTCTTTATGAATTACCTCAAGATGATTTGAATTGGGATACCAATAAAAAGAAAGTGTTAAGTGCTGAGGAAAAACAAGAGAAAGGGCAAAAAGGTGTTGCAGGATTAAGAGCTATGTTGGCAAGGCATAAACCTGAATAGCATAGAGAGTTGTCGATAAAACTAACCCCTTGGCATATTGATGTCCAAGGGGTTTTATTTTTGTATAAATAAAAAAGTTAACTTATACGAGAGCTATTTTGTTCTTCAATCATTAAAGACCAATGGACATAACTCTGAAGTTGGATCTCTTCTTGGAGATTTTCAGCACGTAACGGATGCTCATTAAGCCATTGATATGGCAGTGTAATAATGAGCTTCTCATCTTCAGTGCGTAATCGTAATGCAGGAAGCGTATCATCACGGCGACGGCTAGCAAAAATGATGGCTAATCGCAGTAAACGCACCAGTCGATTGGCTTGAGTTATCGGTAGGGCATTTTGATGATTAAGAGGTGCAAGATCGATGATCCCTGTTTGGTTTTTTAGCAAAGAAGCTAATAAACGTCGTTGCGCCGGTGTATATCCTGGTAAATCAAGATGAGAGATCAGATAGCTTGCATGTGAAGGTGCTTGGCGGAAATCAACACTTAGGCCAATTTCATGTAATGCACTAGCGCTATTAAGCAACTCGCGGCAACGATTATCTAACTGCCAACTCTTGCTGACTTGGATAAAAAAGTGTTCTGCAAGTTGTTGAACTCGGTGTGCTTGCTCAATATCAATCTGAAACCGACGCTGGACATTACGAAGAGTACGTTGGCGAATATCTTGCTCAATAGGAAGATGCAACATTCCATAGACTAAGCCTTCTCGTAATGCACCACCTGCTAAGATCATATTGTCGATATGCAGTGTTTCAAATATGGCGATTAAGATAGCAAGCCCACTCGGAAACACTAAGGCTCGTTCAAAAGTAAGCCCTTCAATTTCCAATTCTTCCAGTTTTCCACATTCAATGGCTTTGTGTTTGAGCCGCTCAAGCTTAGGTAAGGTGATTAATTCATCCATACCTTGAGCAATCATGATCTCTTGCAACGCCTGTACAGTACCAGAGGCGCCCACACACACTTGCCAGCCTTGCTTAATTAATTTATCCGCCACTGGGGCGAGTATCGCTTTGGCTGCGTCTTGCGCTTTAGCAAAATTTTCTTGAGTTAAAGAGCGATCAGTAAAATAGCGCTCTAACCAAGTTACACAGCCCATACTTAAGCTCATTAATTGTGTCGTTTTAGCACCAGTACCTGTAACCAGCTCTGTGCTGCCACCACCAATATCGACAACTAAACGTTGCTCTGCACCACCAGTGGTATGTGCAACGCCACGATAGATAAGGCGTGCTTCTTCCTCACCACTAATAACATGAACAGTATTGCCCAATATTTCAGACGCTTTTGCGACAAAAATATCTGCATTTTTAGCAATACGTAATGTGGCTGTTGCTACGACTCTGATTTGTTCAGTCGGAATATCACGTAGATATTCAGAAAAAAGTCGTAAACATTGCCAACCGCGTTCCATTGCCTGCTCTGACAATTCATTTTCACTGTTTAGGCCAGCAGCGAGTCGAACTTTACGTTTCACGCGGGAAAGAACTTGTATAGAGCCCGCGATTTCTCGAACGACTAACATATGAAAACTGTTAGAACCTAAATCAATAGCAGCATAAAGTGATGAGGATTTCAGCATAATTTATGGATGACTCGGGCGTTTATTTCGGTTGTTACGTTGAGTATTATTTCCTCTATTATTTCGCACCGGCGCATTATTGCGACGAGGCTGACCTTGGCGAGGACGGTGACGGCGTTTAGGCTCTGGAAGATCAGCTAATAACGCATCACTATTATATTTACTCACAGGAATAGCATGTTGAATATAAGTCTCAATTGCAGGTAAATTCAGTGCATATTCTTCACATGCAAGACTGATTGAGTTACCACTATTTCCAGCACGCCCTGTTCTACCAATACGGTGAACATAATCTTCACAATCATCAGGTAAATCATAGTTAAAAACATGCGTTACTGATGGAATATGAAGACCTCTAGCAGCAACGTCAGTGGCAACCAGAATATCAATATTACCTTGGGTAAAATCTTCTAAAATGCGTAGACGTTTTTTCTGAGGAACATCACCTGTTAATAAACCAACGCGGTGTCCATCTGCGGCAAGGTGCGCCCAAATGTCATCACAACGATGTTTTGTATTGGCGAAAATGATACAGCGATCTGGCCATTCTTCTTCAATTAATGTTTGAAGAAGACGCATTTTCTCTTCATTTGAAGGATAAAAGAGTTCTTCTTTTATGCTAAAACCTGTTTTTTGTTCAGGTTCAACTTCAACATATTCAGGGTTATTCATCTGCTCAAAAGCCAGTTCTCTGACGCGGTAAGAAAGCGTTGCAGAAAACAGCATATTCATACGCTCAGCTGCAACTGGCATACGACGGAAAATCCAACGAATATCTTTAATAAAGCCGAGATCGTACATTCTGTCAGCTTCATCAAGTACCACAACTTGGATTGCGCTAAGGTTAATATGGCCTTGTTTAACGTAATCAATTAAACGACCTGTTGTGCCAATAACAATATCGACACCATTACTTAATACTTTGAGTTGTTCGTCATAGCCATCGCCACCATAGGCGAGACCCATTTTTATCCCTGTATTTTGCGCAAGCTCTTTAGCATCAGAATAAATCTGCACGGCTAATTCGCGTGTTGGCGCCATAATAAGTGCACGAGGTTGATTGGTTTCATGCCCTTCTTTAGCAGGGTGTGTTAAAA
Organism: Proteus genomosp. 6; assembly: GCF_040139785.1. NCBI lineage: Bacteria > Pseudomonadati > Pseudomonadota > Gammaproteobacteria > Enterobacterales > Morganellaceae > Proteus > Proteus genomosp. 6. The sequence continues at coordinate 18,145 of NZ_JBEEVJ010000016.1, forward strand.
GATAATGAAACGTTGAGGTTAAAAACGCCAACGTTTTGCCTGTTCCTGTTTGGGCTTGCCCGGCAATGTCTTGACCTTTCACAGTGATAGGTAACGTCAATGCCTGAATTTGTGTACAATTAGAGAACCCTTTTTTCTCAAGGGCTTCTATCACTTTTGGATGCAAGGCGAAGTCGGAAAACTTCTTTTCTGTCAAATATGTTTTGCTCATAATGTAATAGAATATCAGTTATGGGTTGCATTACAAAAGTTTATCCGCTGAAATGCAGACAGACTTTTGTTATTTAATGTTACACTGGTACGGTCAATATTATTCTTTGGAGTAGAACAATGAGCGATAAAATCCTTCACTTATCTGACAGCAAATTCGATGCTGATGTATTAAATGCAACCGGCCCTGTGCTCGTTGATTTCTGGGCTGAATGGTGTGGCCCATGTAAAATGATTGCTCCTATTCTAGATGAAGTTGCAACAGAATACGCTGGTAAATTAACAGTTGCTAAGCTAAACATCGATCAAAACCCGCTGACAGCACCAAAATACGGTATTCGCGGTATTCCTACACTGATTTTATTCAAAAACGGTGCAGTTGCTGCGACTAAAGTAGGCGCATTGTCAAAAACTCAACTGAAAGAGTTTTTAGACGAAAATATCTAATTTGATTTAGATATCAAAAATAAAAGTAGGACGTTTAGACCTTGTCAGTATTTCTGTTATTGACAGCTAGACGTCCGCTTCGAAGCATGATAAGTTAGCGCCACTTACTTACATAATATATCGGATCTACTTGTCAATATGATTAGACACGATTAAATAAGTCTGAGATATTGAATATCAAGCGTGCAAAGTAATAGAATTGAATAACATGATATGATATTTAATCTAATATGATATTTAATATAAGTAATCTGAATTCATCTAACCAGTCAAGTTGCCTTAGAATAATCTATAGTATTCAGGGAATATAAATTTTTCCAAAGTATGTTCCTAACCCATAAGTTGAAAGTACACTCATACATCGCGAAAATGAATGTCACTTTTCTGGGATAAAGCAGACTGGTCTAATAGTATTAACACTCTCTAACATTATCATTTTAGTTATACCCTTATGTTAGAAAGTTATAATCTGTAATTTTACACATGACGAAACTGACAGCGATTCGCTGTTATACTATTCACGTTCATAGTTCGAGAGTTACCCCGAGTTATTAAGAACCCACCATTATGAATCTTACCGAATTAAAAAATACGCCGGTATCAGAACTGATAGCACTTGGCGAAAATATGGGGCTAGAGAATCTGGCTCGAATGAGAAAGCAAGACATTATTTTCTCTATCTTGAAGCAACACGCGAAAAGTGGAGAAGATATTTTCGGTGACGGTGTGCTGGAAATATTGCAGGATGGCTTCGGCTTCCTACGTTCCGCAGACAGTTCCTACCTTGCTGGTCCCGATGATATCTACGTTTCTCCAAGTCAAATTCGCCGTTTTAACCTTCGCACTGGTGACACCATCGCAGGGAAAATTCGTCCTCCTAAAGAAGGTGAACGCTATTTTGCCCTCCTAAAAGTTAATGAAGTTAACTTTGATAAGCCAGAAAATGCCCGCAGTAAAATCCTCTTTGAAAACTTAACACCTTTACATGCTAATAATCGTTTACGCATGGAACGTGGTAATGGTTCAACAGAAGACTTAACCGCGCGTGTTCTTGACTTAGCGGCACCAATTGGCCGTGGTCAACGTGGTCTTATCGTTGCTCCACCAAAAGCGGGTAAAACCATGTTGCTGCAAAACATTGCAGCAAATATTGCTCATAACTACCCAGATTGCGTATTAATGGTACTTCTGATTGATGAACGTCCAGAAGAAGTGACAGAAATGCAACGCTTAGTAAAAGGGGAAGTTATTGCTTCAACCTTTGACGAGCCAGCTTCTCGCCACGTACAAGTTGCAGAAATGGTGATTGAAAAAGCGAAGCGTTTAGTTGAGCATAAAAAAGACGTTATCATCCTGTTAGACTCCATCACACGTTTAGCGCGTGCTTATAACACAGTTGTTCCTTCATCAGGTAAAGTGTTAACAGGTGGTGTGGATGCAAACGCATTACATCGTCCTAAACGTTTCTTCGGTGCGGCTCGTAATGTTGAAGAAGGTGGTAGCTTGACTATCATTGCAACAGCATTAGTCGATACGGGTTCTAAGATGGACGAAGTTATCTACGAAGAATTTAAGGGTACAGGTAATATGGAATTACACCTGTCTCGTAAAATTGCTGAGAAACGTGTTTTCCCTGCGATTGATTACAATCGTTCTGGTACACGTAAAGAAGAGTTACTGACGTCTCAAGATGAGCTACAAAAAATGTGGATCCTGCGTAAAATTATTCATCCAATGGGTGAAATTGACGCAATGGAATTCCTCATTAACAAGTTAGCAATGACTAAGACAAATGAAGAATTCTTCGACTTTATGAAACGTTCATAAAGGGTATTAGCAAAGTGATTGAGCTGAGAATAGGATATAAAATATTAAAATAGTGTGCTCTGTTACAGAATAAGTAATATCACCTCAATTTATATGCTGTTAAGCTCATTTACTTTGTAAGAATGACGATATGATGAAAACGCCACAATAGTTGTGGCGTTTTTTTGTTTTTTATGGATGTAATTCAATTTTAGATTGCAATATTTTAGCGAGATGTTGGTATATATATTGCATGTTTTGGTAATTGATAAAAATAGCGATGGCATCAATAAAAATAGTTAAGGAAAACTTATAATTGATGAAGGGTGGTGGGTTTTGAATGAACTCGTCGTGGTGAGGCTGGAAAAAAGAATAAAAACACATGGAAGCGTAAAATAACCAGCTATATTTATTATAGAGAACAAGTACTGTGGATATACTAAAAATGAGCACAAGCATTTTTTATGTGTTCTTATTTTCTTTCGCTTTTTTATTTTTGGCTCGTAAAATTGCAAAGAAAATTGGACTCGTGGATAAACCGAATTATCGTAAAAAACATCATGGATTGATCCCCTTAGTTGGCGGAATATCAGTCTATTTTGGTATTGTTTTCGCATTTTATATTGCAGATATCTATATTCCTCATAAGGAACTGTATCTGGCTTGTGCGGGACTTCTTGTTTTTATCGGTGCTTTAGATGATCGCTTTGATATTAGTGTCAAAATTAGAGCTACAATTCAGGCTTTTGTTGGGATCGTAATGATGGTGGGTGCAGGGTTAAAACTTGACACTCTGGGTCATGCTTTTGGTCCTTGGGAAATGCATTTAGGGCCTTTCGGCTATATTGTTACACTTTTCGCTGTTTGGGCAGCAATCAATGCCTTTAATATGGTTGATGGTATTGATGGGTTATTAGGTGGTCTTTCTTGTGTCTCTTTTGGCGCGCTTGGTATTTTATTATATCAAAGTGGCAATTCAGCTCTTGCATTCTGGTGCTTCTCATTTATCGCGGCAATTCTACCTTATATCCTTTTAAACTTAGGGTTATGCGGTAAAAAATTCAAAGTCTTTATGGGAGATGCGGGAAGCACACTGATTGGATTTACCATTATTTGGTTATTGGTCGCATCAACACAAACTCAACCTCGCCCTGTTAAAGCGGTAACCGCATTATGGATAATTGCTATCCCTCTTATGGATATGGTGGCAATTATGTACCGTCGTTTACGCAAAGGGATGAGCCCTTTCTCACCAGACCGTCAACATATCCACCACTTGATTATGCGTGCAGGGTTTACCTCTCGCCAAGCCTTTATTTTAATTACGTTGGCGGCAGCTTTATTAGCCGCAATTGGTATTATCGGTCAAAACCTACCATTTGTACCTGAATGGTTTATGTTGGCATTATTCTTGCTTGCATTTGTTATGTATGGTTATTGTATTAAACGCGCGTGGCGAGTCGCTCGTTTTATTAAACGACATAAGCGTCGCTTACGTAGAGCAACACAACAGCATTAATATAAGCAGAGGTTTTTTAACGTGATGAACTCGGAAAATAACGCCTCCCGACAGGGTGAACAGCCAGATAATGAACTCGATATTCGAGGTCTTTTTTGTGCACTTTGGTCAGGAAAAAGCTGGATTATAGGGTTCGCTCTGCTTTTTGCAGTGATTGCACTCGGTGCATCTTATTTGATGCAACCTAAATGGAGTGCAATTGCAATGACAGAGAAACCAACGATTAATAACTTAGGCAGTTATTATTCGCAATCTCAGTTTTTGCGCAATCTTGATACACAGATTAATCCTGCTGCACAAACCTCAGCTTTAACTATTTCAGATGAAGCTTATCAAGAGTTTATTACTCAAATCGCGGCGTTTGATACACGTCGTGAATTTTGGTTGCAAACGGATTATTTTAAACAGCGCAAAGAGAGTGATGAACAGGCTAATGCTGCGTTATTGGATGAGTTAATTAACAATATTCAATTTACGCCTGCCGATGAGAAAAAATTAGTTAATGATCAACTAAAACTTATTGCGGAAACATCAAAAGAAGCGAGCCAATTATTAAATGAGTATATTGCTTTTGCTAATAAGAGAGCAGCTACCCATCTTAATGATGAAGTGATAACAGCTTGGGCAACTAGAACTCAATCAATGAAAGCGCTAGTTAAACGTCAAGAAATGGCGGCTCAATCTGCGTATCAACGCCAAATTAACTTATTAGAGCAATCAATCAAAGTGGCTGAGAAACAAGGTATTTCTCAAAAACAAACCTCGATTGCGATTGATGAGTTACCAGATTCTAAACTGTTTTTGTTAGGTGTCCCGCTGTTGCAATCACAGCTAGAAACTTTAGTTGCAACAGGTGCTGATTTTGATAGTGATTATGATCAAAATACGGCAATGTTAGCGACCCTTGCTGTGGGCGCCAAATTACAAGACAGCTTCCAAACTTACCGTTTTCTACGTACCCCTGAAGATCCTGTGAAACGTGATAGTCCTCGCCGTGCCTTTATGATGGTACTTTGGGGCGCTATTGGTATTTTAGCGGGTGCAGGTGTTGCATTAGTAAGACGCAGTTCATTAAAAAAATAATAATTAAATTTTGTCATTGATGACAATAACGAGACATCAGGTGTTTCGGCACTTGATGTATTGAGAATAAGGGCATATTGCTTTCCCAAAAATAAGCGATATAACAATGAAAAAAAAGAGAGCCACTGTGAAAGTGTTGACTGTTTTTGGCACACGCCCTGAAGCGATAAAAATGGCACCTTTAGTGCACGCTTTAGCAAATGATGATTCGTTTGAAGCGAAGGTATGTGTTACGGCCCAACATCGAGAAATGCTTGATCAGGTATTAAATCTTTTTGAGATCAAACCAGATTACGATCTCAATATTATGAAACCAGGACAAGATTTAACGGATATTACCTGTCGTATTTTAGAAGGGTTAAAACCGGTATTAGCGTCATTTCAACCTGATGTTGTTTTGGTACATGGTGATACAACAACGACCATGGCAGCAAGTTTAGCCGCATTTTATCAACGAATTCCCGTTGGTCATGTGGAGGCTGGGCTACGTACTGGCAATCTTTACTCCCCTTGGCCTGAAGAGGCAAACCGTACTATTGCAGGTCATCTTGCAATGTATCATTTCGCACCAACAGAAACTGCAAAATTAAATTTGGTACGAGAAGCGGTTGCGGATAAAAATATTTTTGTCACGGGGAATACGGTAATTGATGCGTTGTTTTGGGTAAGTGACAGAGTGATGGGCAATCAAACACTCTTAAATGAGCTTGCTGTAAACTATCCATTTATTCAGCCTGATAAGAAAATGATCTTGGTAACAGGACATCGTCGAGAAAGCTTTGGTGGTGGTTTTGAACGTATCTGCCAAGCTTTAGCTGAAATTGCATTAGCACACCCTGATGTAGAAGTTGTTTATCCTGTTCACTTAAATCCTAATGTGAGTGAGCCTGTTCAACGGATCCTTCATAGTATTGATAATATTAAGCTGATCCAGCCACAAGATTATCTCCCATTCGTTTACTTAATGAACCATGCTTACCTTATTTTGACCGACTCTGGTGGAATTCAAGAAGAAGCTCCTTCATTAGGTAAGCCTGTTCTTGTAATGCGAGACACAACAGAACGCCCAGAAGCTGTTGAGGCGGGCTCTGTTCGTTTAGTCGGAACAGATACTAAACGTATTGTTAGCGAAGTAACTTCTTTATTGACAGACGAAAACGCGTATCACCAAATGAGTAAGGCGACAAACCCTTACGGTGATGGTCATGCCTGCCAACGTATTCTTGAAGCATTGAAAAAAAATCAGGTGACATTATGAGTTTTGAAACTATTTCTGTTATCGGCCTCGGCTACATTGGTTTACCTACAGCGGCAGCTTTTGCCTCTCGTAAAAAAAGCGTCATCGGTGTTGATGTTAATCAGCATGCAGTTGATACGATTAATAAAGGTCAAATTCACATTGTTGAGCCTGATCTTGATAAAGTCGTTAAACAAGCGGTTGAAGAAGGTCATTTAAAAGCCTATACCACGCCACAACCAGCAGATGCTTACCTTATTGCTGTACCTACACCATTTAAAGGTGAGCATGAGCCTGATTTGGCTTATGTTGAAGCAGCTGCCCGCTCTATCGCACCTGTACTGAAGAAAGGTGATCTTATTATTCTAGAATCAACCTCACCAGTTGGTTCTACTGAAAAAATGGCAGAGTGGTTAGCAGAAGCTCGCCCAGATTTAACTTTCCCTCATCAACAAGGTGAAGATGCTGATATCGATGTTGCTTACTGCCCTGAGCGTGTATTACCGGGTCAAGTGATGATTGAACTTATCCGCAATGACCGTGTTGTCGGTGGGATGAACCGTAAATCTTCAGAACGTGCGAGTGAGTTGTACAAAATTTTCCTTGAAGGTGAATGTGTTATCACCAATGCACGTACCGCAGAAATGTGTAAGCTGACTGAAAATAGCTTCCGTGATGTTAATATTGCGTTTGCTAATGAATTATCACTGATCTGCGCTGACCAAGATATTAATGTGTGGGAGCTAATTAGCTTGGCGAACCGCCATCCTCGCGTCAATATTTTACAACCAGGTCCAGGCGTTGGCGGACACTGTATCGCTGTTGACCCTTGGTTTATCGTGTCACAAAATCCAAAACAATCTCGTTTAATTCACACTGCGCGTTTAGTCAATGATGGCAAACCAGTGTGGGTTATCGATCAAGTTAAAGCCGCTGTTGCAGATTGCCTTACTGAAACAGGTAAACGTGCAAACGAAATTAAAATTGCCTGCTTTGGTTTAGCCTTTAAGCCTAATATCGATGACTTACGTGAAAGCCCAGCAATGAATATCACTAAACAAGTTGCTGATTGGCACAGTGGTACTACGTTGGCGGTTGAACCTAATATTCATGAATTACCAACAAAACTGAAAGGGATCACAGAGTTAGTATCAACAGAACAAGCTCTGAAAGACGCTGATATTGTCTTAATGTTAGTTGATCACCAACAATTTAAAGCGATCCCTGGTAGTAAAATCACTCAAAAATGGATTGTAGATACTAAAGGAGTATGGCGTTGAAACGCATTCTAGTGACAGGCGGAGCCGGTTTTATCGGCTCTGCTGTTGTTCGACATATTATTGAAAACACCAATGACAGCGTTGTTGTGGTGGATAAACTAACTTATGCCGGTAATTTAGAGTCATTAGCAACTGTAGCCGACAGTGAACGTTATGCTTTTGAGCAAGTCGATATCTGTGATAGAGCCGAGCTTGACCGCTTATTTGCTCAATATCAGCCAGATGTTGTGATGCACTTAGCGGCAGAAAGCCATGTTGACCGCTCTATTGATGGTCCTGCTGCGTTTATTGAAACCAATATTGTTGGCACTTACACCTTATTGGAAGCAGCTCGCCACTTTTGGCAAGTGTTACCACAAGAAAAGAAAACGGCATTTCGGTTCCACCATATCTCAACAGATGAAGTGTATGGCGATTTAGAAGGTACAGACGACTTCTTCACTGAAACAACGCCTTATGCACCAAGTAGCCCATATTCTGCTTCTAAGGCCTCAAGTGACCACTTAGTGCGTGCTTGGTTACGGACTTATGGCTTACCAACTGTAATTACCAATTGCTCAAATAACTATGGTCCTTACCATTTTCCTGAAAAATTAATCCCATTAATTATCTTAAATGCGATTTCAGGAAAACCATTACCTGTTTATGGTAAAGGTGAACAGATCCGTGATTGGCTCTATGTTGAAGATCATGCTCGTGCGCTTTATTTAGTCGCAACAACGGCAACACCGGGTAAAACCTACAATATTGGCGGTCATAATGAGCGTCGTAATATTGATGTTGTGAAAACAATTTGTGCATTACTTGAAGAGCTATATCCGAACAAACCCGCAGGCGTTGCTCAATATGTTGATTTAATCACGTATGTGAAAGACAGACCGGGTCATGATCTACGTTACGCCATTGATGCAGCGAAAATTGAAGCTGAATTAGGTTGGAAACCAGAAGAGACATTTGAATCAGGCATTCGTAAAACCGTGTTGTGGTATTTAAATAACGAAACTTGGTGGAAACGTGTGCTTGATGGCTCTTATGCAGGTGAACGTCTAGGGCTTGGGAACTGATTAAGTAAAGAAGGATAAATGATGAAAGGTATTATTTTAGCGGGTGGTTCTGGTACACGATTGCATCCGATAACCAAAGGGGTATCGAAGCAGTTATTGCCTATCTATGATAAGCCCATGATCTATTATCCGCTTTCAGTTCTGATGCTTGCTGGCATTCGAGATATTTTGATCATCACAACACCAGATGATATGACCTCATTTCAGCGCTTATTGGGTGATGGTTCTGCATTTGGTGTTCGTCTTCAATATAAAATTCAGCCATCTCCTGATGGCTTAGCCCAAGCCTTTATTTTGGGCGAGGAATTTATTGATGATGACCATTGCTGTTTAGTTTTAGGCGATAATATCTATTTTGGTCAAGGGTTTAGTCCAAAACTGAAACAAGTTGCACAACGTGAACGTGGCGCAACCGTGTTTGGTTATCAAGTGATGGATCCTGAGCGATTTGGTGTCGTTGAATTTGACGATGATTTCAAAGTGTTATCCATTGAAGAGAAACCAGAACAGCCTAAGTCTAATTGGGCGGTGACAGGGCTTTATTTCTACGATAACCGTGTGGTTGATTTTGCCAAACGAGTCAAACCTTCGATTCGTGGTGAATTAGAAATTACGTCGATTAATCAGATGTATCTTGAATGTGGTGAACTTAACGTTGAACTACTGGGACGTGGTTTTGCGTGGTTAGATACCGGAACTCACGATAGTTTAATTGAAGCTAGTACCTTTGTTCAAACCGTTGAAAAACGCCAAGGATTTAAAGTGGCGTGTCTTGAAGAGATTGCTTGGCGCAATGGTTGGCTCAGTGATGACCAAGTAAGAGAAAGTGCAAAATCACTGTCTAAAACAGGTTATGGCCGCTATCTATTGGATTTATTACATGTCCGTCCTCGCCAATATTAATTATCTTGAGTGGGAAAGTGAGTATTTCTCCCTCAAAACAGGGCGCCTTGAGTTTGATACACAAGCGTCCGTGTTAACAGACGAACAACTTGACGCTTTTGCTGTGGTTCAAGCTAAAGTCGCATCTCATGAGCTTTCTCTCATCGATAAACTCAGCCAATTAGGTTTTCAATTTGCGGAAGGTGAAATTGATTTTAAACTTTCAATTGGCACAGAAAATGCTTGTAAGAAAGCGACGGAATATTGTTTTAGAAAAGCCAATGAAGATGATATCGATTTATTGATGGCAACGGCTTCAGAAGCTTTTGTACAAAGTCGTTTTAGAACACCTTGGTATCAAGAAGGCGATAGCAGTCGTTTTTATGCATTATGGGTTAAAAAAGCAGTGTTAGGTACGTTCGATGATATCTGTTTACTGACTTGTGATGCTGAAAATAACGTGAGTGGTTTTGTCACTTTACGTCAAATATCTGAAAGTGAAGCAAGAGTGGGATTACTCGCAGTAATGCCCAACAGAATAGGACAAGGCATTGGTAAACAACTGATGTCGGTCGCGAAGTTTTGGTGTCAACAACAAAGTATTTCAACCTTATATGTTGCAACACAGATCAGCAATATTGCAGCTTCGCGTTTATACACACACAGTGGGGGCTTAATAGAGAGCACCACTTATTGGTTATACAGGGGATAATATGATTCCGTTTAATAAACCACCCGTTGTCGGCACAGAATTAGAATATATGAAACAGGCTATGGAAAGTGGCAAGCTCTGTGGTGATGGCAATTTCACAAAGAAATGTGAAAAGTGGTTAGAAGAACAATTTCATTGTCATAAAACGCTGTTAACGCCTTCTTGTACAGCATCGCTTGAAATGGCTGCCATCTTATTAGATATCAAGCCTGGCGATGAAGTCATCATGCCAAGTTTTACCTTTGTTTCGACCTCTAATGCGTTTGTATTACGTGGCGCAACGATTGTTTTCGTTGATATTCGTCCAGATACTATGAATATGGATGAAACAAAAATTGAAGCAGCAATCACAAATAAAACGCGCGCGATAGTGCCTGTTCATTACGCAGGTGTTGCGTGTGAAATGGATACCATTATGGCGATTGCGAAAAGACATAATCTATTCGTGATTGAAGATGCTGCACAAGGTGTCATGTCAACTTACAAGGGCAAAGCGCTTGGCACGATTGGTCATATTGGTTGTTATAGCTTCCATGAGACTAAAAACTACTCATCAGGTGGTGAGGGTGGTGCAACGTTAATTAACGATCCTGATTTAATCAATCGCGCAGAAGTTATCCGTGAAAAAGGCACTAACCGCAGCCAATTTTTCCGTGGTCAGGTAGATAAATATACTTGGCGAGATATTGGTTCTAGCTATTTAATGTCAGACTTACAAGCAGCTTATCTGTGGGCTCAACTTGAAGAAGCTGAAAAAATTAATGAGCGTCGTTTAGCATTTTGGCAGATTTACTATGATGCATTGACACCATTAGCAGAAAAAGGCTTATTGGCGCTTCCAATCGTTCCTGAAGGGTTAGAACACAATGCACATATGTTCTATATCAAACTGAAAGATATCGAGCAACGTACCGCGTTTAATGACTACATGAAAGAGCATGGTGTCTTAACGGTATTCCACTATGTGTCATTACATACCAGCCCAGCAGGTATGAAGTTTGGTCGCTTTGACGGTGAAGATATTTTCACAACGCGAGAAAGTGAGCGTTTAGTGCGTTTACCTATGTTCTACAACATGACAGAAGAAGAGCAACAGACTGTTATTGGTCATATTCGCGACTTTTTTGCTTAATTATGTCATTAGCCAAAGCATCAATTTGGACAGCCGGATCAACCCTGATAAAAATCGGGGCTGGTCTGCTTGTCGTTAAGTTACTTGCTGTCTCTTTTGGTCCAACAGGAGTCGGATTAGCGGGTAACTTTCGTCAATTAATCACCGTACTAGGCGTCTTGTCTGGTGCGGGTATTTTTAATGGTGTGACGAAATTAATCGCACAATATCAAGATGATGATATTCAACGCAAAAAAGTGTTGGGTACTTCATCATCCATGATTTTGCTGTTTTCCACACTATTAGCTATTTTATTTCTTCTTTTTTCTGCCCTCATTAGCCAAGTGTTATTTGGTGATGATTATCATCAATATCAGGATATTGTAAGAGCTGTTGCTTTTATTCAAATGGGAATTGCATATAGCAATTATTTTCTTGCCATATTAAAAGGTTATCGTGATGCGGCAGGTAATGCCTTATCAGTGATTGCAGGTAGCATTATTGGTGTTGTTGCTTATTATTTATGCTATTTATTTGCGGGTTATCACGGTGCATTAATTGGACTAGCATTAGTGCCTGCACTTATTTTATTTCCTGCTACATTTTTAGTAGTAAAGCGTAAACGCTTCGCGTTGAGTGAGCTGAAACCCCACTGGGATAAAGCGATTGCCAGCCATCTTGGCAAATTTACTATTATGGCTATTTTGACCTCTATTACGCTCCCAGTCGCTTATATCATGATGCGTAATCTATTGGCTAAACATTATAGCTGGGATGAGGTTGGGATTTGGCAAGGCGTGAGTAGCATTTCAGATGCTTACTTACAATTTATTACGGCATCTTTCTCTGTTTATTTACTGCCAACCCTCTCTCGATTAACACAAAAGAGTGATATCACTAAAGAGATAGTAAAGTCGCTGAAGTTTGTATTACCTGCGGTTGCTGTTGCCAGCTTTATGGTGTGGTTATTACGTGATTTTGCGATTTGGTTACTGTTTTCAGATAAATTTGTCGCTATGCGTGATTTATTTGCATGGCAACTTGTCGGTGATGTTTTAAAAGTAGGCGCCTATGTCTTTGGCTATCTTGTCATTGCAAAAGCGGCACTACGTTTTTATATCCTTACAGAAGTAAGCCAGTTTGCCTTATTAACGCTATTTTCGCGTTGGCTTATTCCTGAGCATGGCGCACTGGGTGCAGCTCAAGCCTATATGGCAACGTATATTATTTACTTCCTTCTCTGTAGTTCTGTTTTCGTGATTTATTGCAGGCGCAAATGACAACTTTGATTTACGTACTAGGTTCAGACATTGTGCATCATAACAACACAATGTTACGGTTTTTTAACGACCACCTCGTGACTGAGGCGGGGTTAACGTATAAACCTCGTTTTATCGTTGCCAGTAAAAATACTTCACTGCAAGAAAGCTATCCAGCTTTAGATATTGAGTGTTTAGCTGATAAAAAGCAGGTTGCACAGAGAGTGGTTACATTGGCAAAAGCCGATACTCACCAACGATTCCTTTTTTTAGGTCAGTTTAATGCGCCTATTTGGCTGGCATTATTGACTGGCAAGATTAAACGTCATCAATTTTGGTGGCATATTTGGGGTGCTGATTTATATCAGGATTCTAAACAGCTAAAATTTAGACTCTTTTATCTTCTTCGTAAACTTGCTCAAAAGCGTGTGGGGCGAGTATTTGGTACACGAGGTGATCTAAATTACTTCGCGCAATTTAACGTTAATATTCCAGCCAGTTTGCTCTATTTTCCAACAAGAATGGATCCTGCGCTGACGGTAACAGAAAAAGCGCCTATTGATGAAAAACAAATCACCATTATTGTGGGTAATTCAGGGGATAGATCGAATCGTCATATTGAAGCTTTACAGGCGATTGCAGAGCAATATGGAACACGCGCAAAAGTGATTATTCCAATGGGATATCCTGAAAATAATCACGTTTATATTGATGAAGTAACCCAAGCAGCTGGCCAGTTGCTTCCATATAATCAGGTTGAAATATTACGTGATAAATTGGCATTTGATGATTATCTTACGTTATTGAAAACATGTGATTTAGGCTATTTTATTTTCCATCGTCAACAAGGTATCGGCACGCTTTGTCTGCTTATTCAATTTGCGATCCCTTTTGTTATTAGTCGTCAAAACCCATTTTGGCAGGATTTAACTGAGCAAAATGTTCCTGTTTTTTTCTCGGGTGATAAATTAGATGTTGCGCTAATTGAAGAGGCTAAACGTCAATTACTGATGCTTGATCGCCAAAATATTGCCTTCTTTGCGCCTAATTTTACGGACGGATGGAAAGAGCTAATTGAGATGAGTACAGGAGAGCCGCAATGACATTGGCGGAACTGGGTGGCTTAGCACTTGTTTATTTTATCTCTTTAAGTTTTATTTTATTGCTGACTTATCAAGAATTTCGTCGAGTTCGCTTTAATTTTAATGTTTTTTTCTCAATGCTCTATCTGCTGACCTTTTATTTTGGTTTTCCACTGACTTGTATGTTGGTATTCCAATTTGATGTCGCAGTTGTACCGGTTGATTCATTATTATACGCGCTATTAGCTTCTACCTGCTTCTATGCCATTTATTATGTCACTTATAAGGTAAGGTTGAGAAAACCGGTTAGCGGCCCTTCTAGGTCGTTATTTACCATGAATAGAGTAGAAACCAACCTCACTTGGATTTTATTGGCATTAATCGCATTTGTAACCGTCGGAATTTTCTTTCTGCAAAATGGCTTTTTACTCTTTAAGCTCAAAACGTATAGCCAAATTTTTTCAAGCCAAGTGTCAGGTGTCGCGCTTAAGCGCTTTTTCTATTTCTTTATTCCCGCAATGCTGGTGGTTTATTTCTTAAAACCAACGCAACAACGCTGGATTTTCTTCCTTTGTGCGACGGTAGGTTTTGGGATCTTAACTTACATTATCGTGGGTGGAACGCGCGCCAATATCATCATCGCTTTTGCGCTGTTTTTGTTTATCGGTATTGTTCGTGGCTGGATAACCTTGTGGATGCTGGTTGCAGCGGGGGTTATGAGTATCGTTGGAATGTTCTGGTTGGCATTAAAACGCTATGGTCTTGATGTGAGTGGTGCCGAGGCATTCTATACTTTCTTGTACCTTACTCGTGATACGTTCTCTCCTTGGGAAAACTTAGCGTTGTTACTTGATAACTATGACAAGATTGAGTTCCAAGGACTTGCTCCGATAATTCGTGATTTTTATGTTTTTATTCCTTCTTGGGTTTGGCCTGAACGCCCAGATGTTGTACTGAACTCTGCAAATTACTTTACGTGGGAAGTGCTTAATTACCATGCGGGTCTTGCTATTTCGCCAACCTTAATTGGCTCGTTGGTTGTGATGGGGGGCGTTGTCTTTATCCCATTAGGTGCCATCGTAGTCGGGTTGATTATTAAATGGTTTGATTGGCTATACCAGCAAGGGTTGAGTGAGAGCAATCGCTATAAGTCCGCTATCTTACAAGCTTTTTGCTTTGGGGCGATTTTTAATATGATTGTTTTAGCACGAGAAGGGGTCGATTCGTTCGTCTCTCGTGTTGTGTTCTTCTGTTTAGTTTTTGGTTTATGTTTAGTGGTCGCAAAACTGCTTTATTGGTTATTTGAAAGCGCGGGATTGGTACGCAATTACGTGACTCGTCAACTACAAAGTGAACCTCGTTTAGAGAAAAAGGAAAAGTAATGGGATCCAATTCAATTCCGAAGTATTCAATCCGTGGACATAATATCTGGGGATTTCGCGATATGGCTCATTTTCTGGATTATCTCTATGAAGGAGCACAAATAAAAAGTGGCTCTCTGATTGCCATTAACGCAGAAAAAATTCTCACAGCAGAAACAGACTCAGCACTCAATGAGCTACTCAATGAAGCTGATTATCTTTATGCAGATGGTATCAGTGTTGTGCGAGGTATTCGTCGTAAATATCCTGATGCAAATGTTTCTCGTATTGCTGGTGCGGATTTATGGGAAGCGTTAATGGAAAGAGCAGGTAAAGAGGGAACACCTGTCTTTCTTGTCGGTGGTAAACCTGAAATTCTTTCGCAAACCGAAGATAAGCTTAAAGCACAGTGGAACGTAAACATTGTGGGTAGCCAGAACGGTTACTTCACACCACAAGATAGAGAGGCGTTATTTGAGCGTATAAAGGCCTCTGGTGCGAAGATAGTGACTATAGCCATGGGATCACCTAAGCAAGAGTTGTTTATTCGTGCATGTCGTGAAATTTATCCTGATGCATTATATATGGGTGTCGGTGGGACTTATGATGTGTTTACGGGTCATGTTAAGAGAGCACCAAAAGCATGGCAAAATCTTGGATTAGAGTGGTTATATCGTTTGTTATCACAACCAAGTCGAATTAAGCGTCAATTTAAGCTGTTAAAATTCGTTGGGTATTATTATTCCAATAAATTGTAATAGTAATAGCGTCTTTTTTGTTAGGTGGGGCTGATTAAATGATTTATTCATGCTTTTATCTAGCATCTTACTTGTTTAATTATTATACTGATGGGGCGTTTAGCGTGTAAAAACGCTCCATTTATCGACGAAATGCACAAACTATCGTCAAACAAACTTTTTTTTTCAAAAAGCACTAGACAGACAGAGCGTAAATCCGTACTATCCTCTCCCGCAACGGCGTGAAGCGCCCGTAGCTCAGCTGGATAGAGCGCTGCCCTCCGGAGGCAGAGGTCTCAGGTTCGAATCCTGTCGGGCGCGCCATTAAAGCGTGCTAAGAGTTACGGTGAAGAGCGTTGTTGTAAGAAGTAATAAGATAGCTGTTATGGTGGCTATAGCTCAGTTGGTAGAGCCCTGGATTGTGATTCCAGTTGTCGTGGGTTCGAGTCCCATTAGCCACCCCATCTTATCTTAGTTATTGTTTATGCGAGGGTGGCGGAATTGGTAGACGCGCTAGCTTCAGGTGTTAGTGTTCTAACGGACGTGGGGGTTCAAGTCCCCCCCTTCGCACCAATAAACAAGATAAGAGCAGTGATGCAGACGGCGAGTAGCGCAGCCTGGTAGCGCAACTGGTTTGGGACCAGTGGGTCGGAGGTTCGAATCCTCTCTCGCCGACCAATAAGAAAAAGCCTCGATTATATCGAGGCTTTTTCGTATCTACGATTTACTTTTTAAAAACCGCTATACCATATCTACTTCTACTTCTACTTCTACTTCTACTTCTACTTCTACTTCTACTTCTACTTCTACTTCTATAAGTCGTTACTCTTATCCATATTTTTTATTTCTTGTTATGTGTTCCAGATAAGAAAACCAAAATGATGTTTTTAACGGAAATGTCATCCTTGTCACTTAAGGGTTATTAATAATTTAATTTATTACCGAATTTTAATCTTCATAAAAAGATGAGTTAAATACGTAAAATGATTGATTTTAACTATATGAAATATAAGTCTTTTGTTTTATTTGTCGGTAAATGCCAACACTCGCTATTTTTGATGTCTCCAATAGGAGACATTTAACATATTGATTTTAAATAATTAAATAATCAGTGTGTTTTTCTTGTCGTGAAAAAGAGACGTATATCAGACCCTATATTTTCTTTTCTATTTAGCAATAGCATGGTGAAAGCACAAACCATAGCATCTTTATCATTGAAAATGAGTAAAGCCAGAAAGGAAAACCAAAATTCAATAAGTTATCTTATACTTTTTAGCGATAGGGGATATTTTTAATAAAAAATGAAAAATTGGCACGCTAAATGCAATACGTATATTGTAGATGCTCATTCCACTCCTTATGACAGCATATGGCTTCATAAACCTAGGAATGATGCAGAGCCGATTATTCGGTGCCTACGTCCACGTTAACGATGAACATCATTCATCATCAACAGGACGAAACGTTGAGTGAGGCACCATCCGTCTGTAGACCTGATTGTATATTTATACGCCTGTATAGTTTTATACAGGCGTTTTTTTATATATCAACCACTCATCCATTTTGTATTCACCGCATTATCACGCTATTATCCAGCGCAAGGGTAGATTGGAGATAGCATCAATATGATAAATAAACAAAAAGCATATCTTGCACAAGAAAAACTCTTTCTTATAGAGAAGTTTGGCCCATTATTGTTCTTTTTGATCCCTCTTATCATGCTTATTATTGGTGGAAAATCATGGGCTAAATATGTGGCTTTTCTTGGTCAGGGGATCGCACTGATTTATATCGTCGTGTTTTATCAAGCGAGAAAACATTATCTGTCATTTAAGCAAGAAAATGAGAAGGGAATACCCACTCGCTTTTATCGTATTGCTTGGGTGTATGTGTTTTTGACTTTATGTGTGGAAGTGGTGTTGTTATTTCAACGTGTCTTTTAAATCACATAAAAAAACCCTCAA
The DNA here is from genome assembly GCF_040139785.1 of Proteus genomosp. 6. Classification (NCBI taxonomy): domain Bacteria; kingdom Pseudomonadati; phylum Pseudomonadota; class Gammaproteobacteria; order Enterobacterales; family Morganellaceae; genus Proteus; species Proteus genomosp. 6. Next base: position 35,899 of record NZ_JBEEVJ010000016.1, read on the forward strand.
TAATTAATAAAGAGGGTTTTTAGATCAGGTGATTAAACGATTTATGATCACGTTCTTATCGAATAAGCTTATTTACTTTTTTTAGGCTCTTCAAAAATGACAGAATCCTTTTTCAGTGTCATTAATAAAGCATCTTTACGCACTTTCGCCGACTCTTCAGATTTTTTCTGTTTATCTAATGCATCAGCAAGCCACGCAAAGTCATGAACATCAGGGCGTTGCTTTAATGCATTACGAAAAGCCTCTTCAGCTTGAGCCCATTTCCCTTGTTGCATCGCTATCTGACCTAATGTGCTATTGAGTAATGGCGTTGGCCCATGTTGTTTAATTAATGTATTAAGCACTTTCATAATAACATTAGCATCTGTATTTTTTAAACGAGGCAATAGTAAGATCAAGCGTTCATCATATTGGCGTTTAATACCGTCTAAGATGATCGTTTGAGCGGTATCAGGATCGTTACACTCAATAAGGTGTTCAGCCAAAACGACACGCAATGCATTATCATGATGTACTTTACGCGGTTGTGCTTTCCACCAATTTTTCAGTCCATCACAGCCATTTTCGGACATCTTCTGTCCCATAATACCGATATAGGCTTTTTGGCGTAATTGCTCTAGTTCATCATCTGTGTGTAATGCAATTTTTTGCATGGAAGGAATGATATCAAGCAGTGCTTGCCAAGCTGCTGTTCGTGTATAAGCGACTTCTGCAAGACGTAACACTTCTGGGTGACGTGGTACTTGATTTAATAACTCATCAACCCCAGTACGCGCAGCGTGATTTTCGTTTTGTGCTAATAAAATACGCACTCGAGTGATATCAACAGGAAGCTGATTGGTATCGGCAAGCTCAGCTGCACGTTCGAGGTGTTGTTGAACTCGGAATTCATCACCACGTTGTTGTGCGGCTTCAGCGGCTAACAGGTAGTTTACAACAGGCTGCTCTGCATAATCTGCATTACGGCTCATTAGTTTTTCAACTTCTTTAAAATCACCTTCCGCTAATTTCATTAATGCCATGCTGGTTTGTTTGCGTGCGCGATTACGTTTACGGAAAGAAAACCAACTATATGCTTTTGAGCCTGTACCAATGAAACGGCGATAACTCCAACCAATCAGTAACAATGCTAATTGTAGTAAAACAAACATAATGACAAGGCTGGTTACACTGGTTTCAATATCCCAATCATCAGTTTGTATAAGTACATAACCTTGATGGCCTGCCAATAGTGGGCCAAAAATGATGCCCGCAATAAGCACCACAAAAAGGAGAAGTATTTTTAACATAAGCTTATTCTCCTTGTTGTGTTACTGGTGCATCAACAGTTGTACTATCAGCTGCAGCATCTTGTACGCTTTCTGATGCATTATGTTCAGCTTCTACGGCTTGGGCATCTTGGGCTTCAACAGCTTGTGCTCCAGCAACTTGTGGTTCTGCATACTCATTTTGTGCCAGTAAATTGCGAATTTGTTTTTCTACACGTTTTTCTAGCAATGTCGGGCTCTTCAATTCTGATGGCATTGCAAGCGTAATAGGCTGTTTCTCTAATTCAGAAACCGTATCTAAAAATGCAGTTGTACTTGGATCAGAGGTATCAAAATAAGCACGTACCCAAGTGGATACCGCTTCCAGTGATTGCTGATAAGTTTCAGTTTGGTGACGAGGCACGGCTTGAGAAGCAATTAATAAACGTGAACGGATATTCTCACGTAAATAGACATCTTGATTCGGTGCTAATAAAGGAACGGCTGCGGTATCACGGCGACGAATGGTAATAAAATCATCCATAAAGCTTTTCCAGCTTTTGCTTAGATTCTGTTTCCAATCAGAAAGTGAACCTGAAATGGTTTCATCGTTTTTATCCATTGGGGAGCCATTACGCTCAAGATCAGCTAAACGGAGATTATCAACCTGATTCGCTAACTGGTTTAATTGTAAGATGATGCCATCATTATCAATTTTGGTGAGAGCAGCTAAACTGCTGATATCTTCATTAATAGCACGACGGATCTCAAGTAAACTCGGATCGTTCATTTCCGCTAAGCTACTATCAGCACCTTTTAGTAAACTCACGGCGGTCACAACATCTTGATCATTCCATAACTTACGACCAGCCATTTTCACCATAAAATCGGCTTGTGCTAATAGCCAACTTTTGACATCTGCACTAGAAATAGCGGCAAAGCGTGTTTGTAGATCTTGAATTTGGCGCTCTGTTGTTTGGCGTTCGTTTTGTAATTTATCGATAGTCTGTTTTTGTGAGTCAAACATACTATCAATATTGTCAAAGCGTTGTTGATACGTATTTTGGAGTTGTTGTAATTGGGTAAGCTCAGATTTGAGTGATTGATTTTCTACACTCAGCTTTGATGCTTGTTGATTGGTGTAATAGTAAAGGCTACCACCGATTGCCAAAATAACAAGGATAGCAACAGCACTTCCAATTAGACCTGAGCGCTTGTTATTAACAGGTTTGACTTCCTGATAGCGGACATTCTCATCAGCTTTAGCTGCATCTTTTGGCAAGTCATTATCATTTGTATTTTTCTGTTCCGTCATATCGGCGTCTCATTTAGGTTCTATATTAATGCATGAAATAAAGCATCATTATTGGCACTTTCAGCAACGGTGACAGTTTCCCACCCTAATGTTTTTGCTATTGTTGCTAATCGTTCACTGACCACAAGTAAATGGCAGTTTAACAGCCATGCTTTTTTAGATTCAGCGACCAGATCAAAGAGTTGTTGTAACATTTCACCGCTAGTGACAACAAGCGTATCAACCTGTGCTTTTTCCCATTGAAGCGCAAAGTCTTCAGGGGAATAATGAATAAATAGGCGTTGGTAACATTCGCATTCATCAACGATTGCGCCTCGTTGGCTCAATGTTGTTGCGAGTAAGTCACGACCACCGTTACCTCTAAGCAGTAATATTTGCTTGTTTTTCACCTGATTAAGCTCAGGAAGGTCAAGAAGATCTTCGCTGGTTTCTCCTTGCTCAGGGTAGCAAATTGGAAGACTGCTTAAATGTTGGAAATCTTTCGCTGTGCTTTGACCTATTCCATAATAGGATAGCGTATCTGGCCATGATTGTTGTAATTGATTTAGCTGCCAGTTTGCGTATGACACCGCATTTTTAGAAAGTAAAAATACACAATCACCCGCCCTTAATCCTTTTAGTTTAGCATCTAATAAAGGGAGCTCACGACCTGCGGTGATCTCTATTAAAGGTGCTTGAAAGGCTGTTTTTCCCGCATCAATTAAACGCTGGGTTAATGCCTTTCCTGCTGGGTTGGGGCGAGTAACTAAAATACTCATGCAGGTGTGCTGCCTTGATACACTGCCGTTAAAATGGCTCGTGCACCTTTATCTAAAAGCTCTTCAGCCAATGAGATACCCGCAGTTTCAGCGTCTTCTGGAGACACTAAGCGCTCACCACGCAAAATAGTTTCGCCATCAGGAGAACCGACTAAAGCACGTAACCAAATTTTGTCATTTTGCCAAATGGCATAGCTTCCAATCGGAACTTGGCAACCGCCTTCAAGACGAGTATTCATTGCACGCTCTGCTTTAACGCAAATTGCAGTGCGAGAATGGTTTAGTGCATCTAATAACTGACGAGTTTCATTATCATCTAAGCGACACTCAATTCCCACTGCACCTTGCCCAACCGCAGGTAAAGATTGCTCAGCAGATAATGGTGTACGAACACGTTCGTTAAGACCTAGGCGTTTTAAGCCAGCAACGGCAAGAATAATGGCATCATAATCACCATTATCTAGTTTCCCTAAACGAGTACCGACATTACCACGTAAATCACGAATAATCAGGTCAGGGCGCTGTGCTTTTAATTGGCATTGGCGACGTAAACTGGATGTGCCTACAATACTACCCGCAGGAAGTTGTTCTAAAGAATCATAATGATTAGAGACAAAGGCATCACGAGGATCTTCGCGTTCACAAATAGTCACTAACCCTAAGCCTTCTGGGAAATCAATAGGAACATCTTTCATAGAGTGAACGGCAATATCTGCGCGTGATTCAAGTAGGGCAAGTTCTAACTCTTTTACAAATAGCCCTTTGCCACCTACTTTAGCTAAAGGTGTATCTAAAATGATGTCACCTTTAGTGACCATCGGTATTAATTCGACGACTAAACCTGGATGAGCAAGTTGTAGTTGTTCTTTCACATAGAGCGCCTGCCACATAGCAAGAGGGCTTTGGCGGGTAGCAATACGGATGGTACTTTTTGACATAATAGTATTATCTCTTCCGAGCGATTAGCGATATTTTTGTTTAGAAATAAGGCATTGTTTTAACACTTTAAAGCTCAATTTTCCAGTTAAGGCGCTTTGAGTCGTAATAACAATGAAAGAAATGAGGCCATCTTCGAAAAAGAAAAAAAGAAAGAGGAAATAAAAAATAAATAAATTATTAATGGATACTATCGGGTTTAGTTATTTTTAGAATTTTATTCTTTTTATATCTATATAAAAAGTGTGGTTATTTACAAAATCAAAACATTGAGTTAATTTTGTTAACATTTAGTGGGTGAGAAGTGAGACAAATATTATGTTTAATCTGAACACATTGATAAAACAACTATTATTTTAAATTTACTTATTTTTCTTATTATTTTTCAATATATAAAAATACTATAAATTTTAACAAAATTATTATTAAATAAAAGAAAGAGAAATAATAAGAATAGAGAAAAGAATTTATTCTTAAATTAAATAATTAATTAATAAAAATTAAATATTATTTTAAATATTATTATCGCAACATTAAAAATAGAATTCTTATTTTAAGTGTAAAAATAAAAAATAATCAAAAATTAAAAATAATTCATGATTATCAATCGGTTGCTTTTATTTTTACTTTTTTATCTATTTTTTACGTTTTGTCAAAATTTATTTTCAGTTTCATCATTAAGTAAACAGGGGTTTTTGTGGGGTAAAGGGAGGATTGAGATATTTTTTTATCATTTTTTCTATAAATAAAACAATTTATCTTCATGATTATAAAGATATTTATTTGATGGCTTTACACGATTAAGCGCTTAAATATCACTTTTAGATCTTGGTGCTATATTTTGAGTTCCTCTTTACGCCTTGCGCTCAAGGTGTTAAATTGATCACGTTTCCGAGATTTTGTTAGTAAAGTTTTATCTATTAATATTCCCTAACTCAACCTTGGTCACTTATAAACTCAGATTCTACTATCTTCTTAGTATTGTTCAGGCGAAACTCTTGTATCTTTATATTGAAACACTGAAGCAACGGCTGGATGCGATTAATCAACTCAGACTGGAACGAGCATTTGCATCGATGTGTGATGTTTTTAAACAGGTCTATGGTTTAATTCCTGTTTTATTGCATTACCACCATCCTGAGTTGCCCGGCTACATACAAGGAAATGTTCCTCACGGCACATGTTTCTTTGAACCCGATGACATGCAACGTCAATGGGCGAATAAGCTGGTTAACGCATTATGTGATGATCCGATGGATGGATACGCCAATGGAGAGTTGCCAATTACTGGCATCTATTCAATGGGGAGTACCTCTTCTATTGGTCAAAGTCACTGCTCCGATATTGATATTTGGGTCTGCCATCAATCATGGCTGGATCAAGATGAACGTGCACTTTTACAACGCAAATGCCAATTGATTGAACAATGGGCTGGCGAACTAGGTATTGATGTTACGTTTTTCTTAATTGATGAAAATAGATTTCGTCACCATGCAAGTGGTAGCTTAGGTGGAGAAGATTGCGGCTCTACCCAACATATTCTTTTACTTGATGAATTTTATCGCACCGCAGTACGCCTAGCAGGTAAACGCTTGCTATGGGCGATGGTGCCTATTGAAGAAGAACATCATTATGATGAATATGTTAACTCCCTTTATGCTCAAGGTGTATTAACACCAAATGAGTGGTTAGATCTCGGGGGATTAGGTGAACTTTCTGCTGAAGAGTACTTTGGCGCAAGTTTATGGCAACTCTATAAAAGTGTCGATTCACCTTATAAAGCTGTACTAAAAAGTATTTTATTAGAAGCCTATTCAGCAGACTATCCTAATGGGAAGTTGCTGGCATTAGAAATGAAACAACATCTACACCGTGGCGAAATCGTTAATTACGGTTTAGATGCTTATTGTATGATGCTTGAGCGTGTCACTCGCTATTTGGTTTCTATTAATGATTTAACTCGCCTTGATCTTATCCGTCGCTGTTTCTACCTGAAAGTGTGTGAAAAATTATCTAACGAAAAAACACAAAACGAACCTGAAGGTTGGAGACGACAAGTCTTATCGCAATTGGTCACTCAATGGCAATGGGATAATGAGCGCTTAACAGTACTCGATACACGTGATAGCTGGAAAATCGAGCGTGTGCGTGATGCACACAATGAGTTATTAGATACGATGATGCAAAGCTATCGTAATCTTATTCGTTTTGCGCGTCGTAATAATTTAAGTGTCAGTGCAAGCCCACAAGATATCGGTGTCTTAACACGTAAGCTTTACGCTGCGTTTGAAGCATTACCGGGTAAAATCACACTGGTTAATCCACAAATATCACCTGATTTATCAGAGTCACATCTAACCTTTATTTATGTACCACAAGGTCGAGCAAATCGTAGCGGATGGTATTTATATAATCGTGCCCCTGATTTTGAAAATATCGTTGGACACCAACCATTAGAATATAACCGCTATTTAAATAAATTAGTGGCATGGTCTTATTTTAATGGGCTGTTAACAAAAGAGTCTCGAGTTTATATTCATCAAGGAGAATCTTCTTGTGATGAAATTAAACTGCATGAATTAGTCAGGGATATGTCGAGCCATTTCCCAATTCGTTTACCTGCACCAACACCGAAAGCACTGTATAGCCCTTGTGAAATTAGACATCTCGCGATTATTGTCAATTTAGAAACTGATCCAACAGAAAGTTTTTCTGATCACGTGGTTCACTTTGATTTTAGAAAACTCGATGTGTTTAGTTTCGGTGAAAAAGAGCAGTGTCTTATTGGTAGCATTGATTTGCTGTACCGTAACTCTTGGAATGAAGTTAGAACCCTTCATTTCAGTGGCACACAATCTATGTTGGAATCGTTAAAAACGATATTGGGTAAAATGCACCAAGATGCGGCTCCACCTGCCTCTGTGGAAGTATTTTGTTATAGCCAACATTTGCGTGGTTTAATCCGCACTCGTGTTCAGCAGTTAGTCTCAGAATGTATTGAATTGCGATTATCAACGAATCGTTTAGAGCCAGGTCGTTTTAAAGCTTTACGCATTGCTGGGCAAACGTGGGGATTGTTCTTTGAACGCCTCAATGTGTCGGTACAAAAATTAGAAAATGCTATCGAGTTTTATGGCGCAATTTCGTATAACAAGCTTCATGGGTTGCCAGTTAAATTAGATAAGGACGCCCGCTATTTACCTGCGGTGATTGATGGTTTTGCTTGTGAAGGGATTATTCAATTCTTCTTCGAAACCACAGAAGATAGTAATGTCTTTAATATCTATATATTAGATGAAGCAAATCGCGTTGAAATCTATTCCCATTGTGAAGGAAGTAAAGAAGAGTTAGTGAAAGATGTTAGTCGTTTCTACTCTTCATCTCATGATCGATTCACATACGGATCAAGCTTTATTAATTTTAATCTGCCGCAGTTTTATCAAATTGTGAAAGTGGAAGGATCAACTCAAGTGTTACCTTTTGCTGGTGGATCCTTTGGTAAATTATCCGATCTGGGTAGTAAAGAAACGCAACCTGAAATGAATGTTGTTGCCCACGGATTTACAGATTATAAAGCGGTACAGCATTCTTAATTAAGTACAAGCCAATAAACACAAATGAGAGCTTTGATAGCTCCCATTATTGTTGTTAATTGCGCTTATTAGAAAGAAAACGCTTCCCCACTTTGTTCTGTTATTGCTTGTGCCAGCATGGTTAAAAATTCACCACCACTTCTATCACAAATCCATTGTTCGTCTTTCCAATCAAAGTGATAGCCACCAGAGCGTGTCGCTAACCAAACTTGATGAAACGCTTCTTGGCGATTAATAATAATTTTACTATTATTTTCAAAGGTTAATGTCATTACACCGCCATTGATTTCACAATCAATATCTGCGTCACCTTCATAATTATCAATAGTTTGTTCTATTTCTGACAAGAGTTCATCAGCTAATTGGTGAAATTCACTGTCGTTCATCTTCATTTCCTATTTGCTTTTCGAGATCTAACTGCGATTATAGAGGATATTAACCAAATAAATGACAGGCAGATTTCGAATGAAAACGTATTTACGTTGCACTCTTGCTATAATAACACTGATTTCTCTTTCTGGTTGTGGCTTGAAAGGCCCTCTTTATTTCCCTCCTGAAGATACTCAGGCAAAAATGACACAGTCATCCCAGCCAACCCAGCAAGTTGAGAGCGACTCAACTCAGACCAATTAGTCAATCTTAGAAACGGTAATTTCGTTTCAGGCAGGGGCAAGATGCAATTTTCAAAAATGCATGGTCTTGGCAACGACTTTATGGTGGTCGATGCTGTGACTCAAAATGTTTATTTTTCACCAGAGTTAATATGTCGATTAGCGAATCGCCATACTGGTGTTGGGTTTGATCAATTATTGGTAGTTGAAGCACCTTATGATCCTGAACTCGATTTCCATTATCGCATTTTTAATGCTGATGGAAGTGAGGTTGCACAGTGTGGTAATGGTGCTCGTTGCTTTGCTCGATTTGTGAGATTAAAAGGACTTACAAACAAAAGAGAGATAAAAGTCAGTACGCAGTCTGGCAGAATGACCTTGCATGTTATGGACAATGATGATGTGTGCGTCAATATGGGCGAGCCTGAATTTGAACCTCAAAAAGTCCCTTTCCGTGCACAAAAGGCAGAAAAGACCTATATTATCAGGGCAATGGAACGCACTGTGTTATGCGGTGTAGTTTCAATGGGAAATCCTCATTGCGTTATTCAGGTTGAAGACATTAAAACAGCAGAAGTTGAGTTGTTAGGGCCTGTGTTAGAGCAACATGAACGTTTTCCTGAACGTGCTAATATTGGTTTTATGCAAATCGTAGACAGAAGTAATCTTCATTTGCGGGTATTTGAACGTGGTGCAGGTGAAACAAATGCCTGTGGTAGCGGGGCTTGTGCAGCTGTCGCAATTGGTATTTCACAAGGCTTATTAGATAAACGTGTGAAAGTCACCTTACCGGGTGGATCATTGCTAATTGAATGGAAAGGAGAGGGTAACTCTCTTTATATGACTGGGCCTGCGACACATATTTATGATGGGATCATTCAGCTATAATATTATTTTTTGAGAGGCTATCTGTATGACGGATAAAAATGAGCAGTTCTGTTGCCCTGAAACCAACGAACTTAATGATCAACAAGTGATCCGTTATCTCAGGGAACATCCTGGTTTTTTTATCCGTAATGCAAGCTATATTGAGCAAATGCAAGTTCCTCATCCCGTCAGAGGAACCGTTTCTTTAGTCGAATGGATAATGTCACGCCAACGTAACCGCATCCATTATCTTGAAGAAGATATGCGTTTGTTGATAGAACAAGCCTCTGAAAATGAAGCACTGTTTAGCCAACTATTATTATTAATTTCTGAACTATCCAACAGTGCTTCTCTTCACGAAATGCTAGAACGATTAAACCTTTGGGCTAAGGAATTAGGGCTTTATTCAGTTCAATTACGTCTATTTACCGATCGCTGGCAATTACAGCCACCTTTAGATGCACAAGATCTCCCATTATCTCGCCAAGCATTTGAACATTTTCGCATTCAACGTATGGGTGATGATAACCACTATTTAGGTCCATTAAATGGGCAAGAGATAATGCTATTGATGCCTAATGTACGACGCTCTGGTTCCGTTGCGCTTTCATTGTTAGGGCATTATGGGGATTTGGGCGTGATTATTTTTAATAGCCGAGATAACCAACATTTTCAGGAAGGGATGGGAACAGTCATGCTGGATAAGCTTGCCCATATTTTACCAGAATTGTTACTTCGTTGGATTGCAAGGCAATGAATCAACCAATAGATATTCCAGAAACACTCTCTACCGCTATTGAACAATTCCTGCGTTATATCCAAGTTGAACGCCGATTAAGCCCTGTCACAGTAGAAAATTATCATCGCCAACTGACTGCATTAGCGCAAATGATGGTGGCAATGAATATCTGCGAATGGAAATCACTGGAAAGCCAACATGTGCGCATGTTATTGGCGAAAAGTCACCGTAGTGGATTACAACCCACCAGCCTTGCTTTGCGCTTTTCGGCGTTACGTAGCTTTCTTGATTGGCAAGTGGCACAAGGAATGTTAGACGTTAATCCAGCAAAAGGCATTCGCACACCTAAATCCGGTCGTCACCTTCCTAAAAATATGGATGTCGATGAAGTTAGCCAATTAATGAATATTGACTTAAAAGATCCTCTTTCTGTTAGAGATAGAACCATGCTGGAAGTGATGTATGGTGCAGGATTACGTCTATCAGAATTGACTAACTTAAATATTAGCGATATTGACATGAATGAAGGTGAAGTTCGTGTATTAGGTAAAGGAAGTAAAGAGCGAAAAGTTCCGCTAGGAAGAAAAGCGCTAGAGTGGTTACAAAATTGGTTTCCGATGCGAGAGCTCTATGCCCCTGAGGATAAAGCTGTCTTTATCTCAACCCAAAGTGGTAAGCGTTTATCGGTACGTAGCGTGCAAAAACGTTTTGAACTTTGGGGTATTAAACAAGGACTAAGTAGCCATGTGAATCCTCATAAATTACGCCACTCGTTTGCCACTCATTTATTGGAATCCAGTGGTGATTTACGTGCTGTACAAGAGTTATTAGGGCACGCTAATTTATCGACCACACAAGTTTATACCCACTTAGATTTTCAGCATTTAGCGAAAGTCTATGATGCTGCTCATCCGAGAGCTAAGAGAGAAAAATCATAATGCGCTTTTATAGAACTCTGACGCCAATTGCAGCGATGACTTTTGATTTAGATGACACGCTGTATGACAATGTGCCAGTAATGGATAAAACTGAAAAAGAGACGCTGGCCTTTATTCGTCAATATGATGAGCGTTTTAACCAATTCACAGAAAAAGATGTGAATGCCTATAAAAAGCCACTTCTAGAGAACAATCCTGATATTTTTCATGATATTACAAAATGGCGTTGGCTTGCGGCTAGAAACATGTTGTTAGATTATGGTTACAATGAAGCCAAAGCACAGCAAGGTGCTGATGAAATTATGGCGCACTTTGCTTATTGGCGTAGCCACATTAATGTGCCTAAAAATACTCATCAAGTTCTCACCGAATTGGCACAGAAAATCCCATTAATTGCGATCACAAATGGTAATGCAAACCCATTAAGTTGTGGTTTGGGACAGTATTTCTCACATATTTTAAAAGCCGGTCCCGATGGTCGCTCTAAGCCTTATCCTGATATGTTTGATAAAGCCTCCTCACTGTTAAATCTTCCACATGAGAAAATCCTACATGTGGGTGATCACCTTGTAACAGATGTTGAGGGTGCCGTTAATAGTGGATTACAAGCGTGCTGGATTAACCTTGATAACCGTAGCTTGTTTGAAGAAGGTGAAACCAGAGTAATGCCACATATTGAAATTACAGATTTAAGCAAACTGATAGAATTGGTTTAATGTGATGTTCGGTAAGAATGGCACAGATAAACGAGGCTAAAAAAGGCTTTATTTTGCATAGTGCGTAAATTCCTGTTAGTTTGTTGCTTACTCTCTATTTCTGTATATATCCACAGTATTTTTCTTCACTAAATGATTGGTAATTATGGACGTCTCATATCTGCTAGAAGGCCTTAACGATAAACAGCGCGAAGCTGTAGCCGCACCTCGTATTAATATGCTGGTGTTAGCTGGCGCAGGCAGCGGTAAAACACGGGTACTGGTACATCGTATCGCTTGGTTATTATCTGTTGAACAAGCTTCACCTTTTTCGATTATGGCAGTGACGTTTACCAATAAAGCCGCCGCAGAGATGCGCCATCGTATTGAAGACTTAATTGGTACAAGCCAAGGTGGCATGTGGATTGGTACTTTCCATAGCCTGGCTCATCGTTTATTGCGAGCGCATTATCTTGATGCGAATTTGCCACAAGACTTCCAAATTATTGACAGTGATGATCAATATCGCCTTATTCGTCGTATTGTTAAGTCAATGAATCTTGATGATAAACAGTGGCCTGCGCGTCAAGGTATGTGGTATATCAACGGTAAAAAAGATGAAGGTTTACGTCCTCAACATATTCAAACCTATGGCAATCCTGTTGAAACCACTTGGCTGAAAGTATACCAAGCTTATCAAGAAGCGTGCGATCGCGCAGGGCTTGTGGACTTTGCAGAGCTTTTATTACGTGCTCATGAACTTTGGTTAAACAAACCGCAAATTTTGGAGCACTACCAAAACCGTTTTACCAATATTTTAGTGGATGAGTTTCAAGATACTAACCGCATTCAATATGCGTGGATAAGAATGTTGGCAGGTCAATCTGGTAAAGTCATGATTGTGGGTGATGATGATCAATCCATCTATGGTTGGCGCGGTGCGCAAGTTGAGAATATTCAAAATTTCTTAAATGAATTTCCTGGTGCAGAAACCATTCGATTAGAGCAAAACTATCGTTCGACAAGCAATATTTTAAAAGCGGCGAATGCGTTAATTGCAAATAACAGTGACAGATTAGGTAAAAATCTGTGGACTGAGGGCGCCGAAGGTGAGCCTATCTCGCTTTATTGCGCCTTTAATGATTTGGATGAAGCTCGCTATGTGGTTGGGCGGATCAAGCGTTGGCAAGAAGAAGGCGGCGCGCTAACAGATTGTGCCATTCTTTATCGTAGTAATGCGCAATCTCGTGTGATGGAAGAGGCGTTATTACAAGCCGCAATGCCATACCGTATTTATGGTGGTCAACGATTCTTTGAACGCCAAGAAATCAAAGATGCACTTTCTTATATGCGATTAACAGCTAATCGCCATGATGATGCTTCTTTTGAGCGTGTTGTGAATACACCAACCCGAGGCATTGGTGATAGAACCTTAGATATTGTTCGTCAAGTGGCAAGAGATAACCAGATTACCTTATGGGAAAGTGCATTGCAGGTTATCGAGCATAAAATGCTGGCAGGGCGTGCAACCGCGGCCATTCAGCGGTTCTTAGAATTAATTGAGACGTTAGCTTCTGAAACGGCTGATATGCCACTACATGTGCAAACAGACCGAATTATTCGTGATTCAGGCTTAAAAGCGATGTATGAGCAAGAAAAAGGTGAAAAAGCTCAAGCTCGTATTGAAAACTTGGAAGAGTTGGTTACGGCAACTCGCCAATTTAGTTATCAAGATGAAGACGAAGATTTAATGCCACTGCAAGCGTTTCTTTCACATGTCGCATTAGAATCAGGCGAAAGCCAAGCTGATGCATATCAAGATGCCGTACAGTTAATGACACTTCACTCCGCTAAAGGGCTCGAGTTTTCACAAGTCTTTATTGTGGGTGTAGAAGAGGGTATGTTCCCAAGTCAAATGTCGTTGGATGAAGGTGGTCGCTTGGAAGAAGAGCGTCGCTTGGCGTATGTTGGCGTTACCCGAGCAATGAAAAAGTTAACGCTCACTTACGCTGAAAACCGCCGTTTATATGGAAAAGAAGTCAGTCATCGTCCTTCTCGTTTTATTGGTGAGTTACCGAAAGAGTGTGTCGAAGAAGTCCGTTTACGCGCAACAGTTTCACGCCCTGTTAATCATAGTCGTTTAGGGACTCCGATTATCAGCAATGATACTGGCTATTCACTTGGACAACGAGTGAAGCACCCTAAATTTGGTGACGGTACTATCATTAATATCGAAGGCAGTGGTGAACATTGCCGATTACAAATTGCCTTTAATGGTGAAGGTATTAAATGGCTGGTGGCAGCATTTGCTCGACTGGAATAAACCTCAATTAGAGTGAATTAGCATTACCTCAATATAAAAAAACACCCTTACTTATTTAATAGATTAAGCTGGGGTGTTTTTTTTAAGGGAAGTTCAAGTTGGTTACTTAATAATCTCGTTATCTATTCTTACTTAACGGGATTAATTGATGAAAATCTCTAGCGTATTTTTTCATGCCTACTCTTTTGTCGCACCTTGCACGCGAACGTCTTCTGTCTCTTTTTCTAGTAATGAATTGTTGATCGAAAATACTGAGGAAGTCCTTTGTGATACCTATTATCCCAGCGAACCTATCAATGAATTTGAAGAAGATCTCTATTGTAAATTGCTGAGGCATCAGCGTGATTTTGTTCCTCGAATCAATCTCTATCCTTGGATTGTGATTAACCGTATTCAAGTGATTAATAACTCAATATCAGCACTGTTTAGGCGCTCGTGTCGGTATGTGGAAGAGATAGCGAAGAATGCACATCTATTAAAGAAAAATCAGAAGAGAAAATGCTCTTCCGCTTTTACTCAAATTGGTAATTTAGCGGAAGAGTGAGTATGTACTAACTACGTCTTAAACGACGTTGAGTATAGAGCGCATCAAGTGTAAAGAGGATCAGCGCAACCCAAATAAAGCCAAAGGTCACTAATCGTTCTGCATCAATTTGTTCGCCATATACCATTGTGGCAAGAATAAACATCAAGGTTGGACCAATATATTGGAAAAAGCCCAAGGTTGATAAACGCAGATGATGCGCCGCTTCTGTAAATAGCAATAATGGTACGGTTGTAATGATACCAGCTGCGATTAACAGGGTATTTAACGACCAACTGTTTTCAAGCATATTGCTCGTCGGTGAATGTGTGAAAAATAAGATATAAACTAATGCAACAGGGAATAGCCATAATGTTTCTACCAACATACCTGTTTGTGCATCGACACCCAATTTTTTGCGCAGTAAGCCATAAAGACCAAAAGTCACGGCGAGGCTTAATCCAATCACGGGGACTGAACCAAAGTGCCAGAGTTGAATAAATACACCCGTAAATGCTAACCCTACCGCGACCCATTGCATACGGCGGAAGCGCTCGCTCAAGAAAAGCATGCCAAACAGTACATTAACCAGTGGGTTAATAAAGTAACCAAGGCTGGCTTCTAGCATATAGCCGTGGTTAACCGCCCATATATAGGTAAGCCAGTTAGTTGCGATAATGACGGCAGTCAGTGCTAAAAGAAGAATTTTTTTAGGTTGACGTATTAATTGGCGCAAATAAGGCCAATGACGGCTGATAGTCATTAAAATCAACATAAAAAAGAACGACCATAAAATGCGGTGCGTTAAGATCTCTTCTGCGGGCACTTCTTGAATGCTTTTAAAATAGACAGGGGCAATACCCCAGATCAAATAGGCGCCTAAGGCACATAAAACGCCTTTCATCGTGTTTTTCTGGCTCATGCTATCTCTGGAATTGATGGAAAGGAAAAGTGTGACGGGGTTATCATACCCAATGACATTATCTAATGTGTCATTAGGCATGTATTTTTACAAGTAATTAATATCAATCTAAGCATCATAGAGCGCAATGAATCTTAACAAAGGCTTAACCTACGATATAGGTTGCTGTCCCGCTCGCAATATGAACTTGTTTTTCATTATGTAATTCAACACGAGCAACAGACACTTTATTACCACTGCGTAAAATATGGCTACTTGCAGTAAAACATTCTCCACGTCCTGGTCTTAAATAATCAACACGTAAATCAATTGTGCCCATGTTAGCAAGTTTCTGTTCGAGTTGCTCTTGGGATATTGGTGCTAAACGTGTTAATGCGTTACCGACACAAACTAATCCCGCACTAACATCAAGTACAGAAGCAATAAGTCCGCCATGTAAGATACGTTGAGCAATATTACCAACAAGTTTATCTTGATACCGAAATTGAATTTCAGCGTAGTCTTGTTCAAAGCGAACTAGCTCTAAGCCGATTAATTGATTAAAGGGCATCTTATAAACAAAAACATGACCAATAAGTGCTTGAGCCTCTTCTAATGTTAACTGTTTTTCCATTTTTAGAACCCCTGACATCACGTTATTAAGTTAATACTATGTTAATAATACATGACAAAATCGTAATTGCACATTTGTGCTATAAATATAATGGTATAAAAATATACGAGATTTAATGGCGATTACGTGTAAAATATGGGCGCTAAAGTGTAATAAAGCACATATATAAGAACTAATTCTAAAGTAAGTACTAACTTTTTATATTATTCAATAATGAGACAGGATAATTAACTATGCGTTACATCCGTTCTTTACTCGCGGTGGCTTTATTCTATCCAGCATGGGGATTTGCATCCGAAATACCAGCATCATCATCTCCTGCACCGCTTGTTCAGGGCAGTATTATTTCTGGTTTATTACAAGAATACGATTCACCTTTTGTTCTTTATCCTTATGAATCCAATTATATTATTTATACGAAAACCTCTGATATGAATAAAGAGGCTATTCAAAGTTATGATTGGGGGAATAAGGCTAAAAAAGATGAGGTGAAATTTCAACTCAGTCTTGCCTTCCCTTTATGGCGCGGTATTGCAGGTGAAAACTCTGTTTTAGCAGCATCTTATACCCAACGCTCTTGGTGGCAATTAAGCAATAAGAAAGAATCTGCCCCTTTCCGTGAGACAAACTATGAACCTCAACTCTTTTTAGGTTGGGCAACAGACTATAAATTTGCGGGTTGGACACTACGTGAAATAGAAACGGGTTTTAACCACGAATCGAATGGGCGCTCTGATCCCACATCTCGTAGTTGGAACCGTGCTTATGCACGTTTTATGGCGCAAAAAGGCAATTTGCAGCTGGATTTAAAACCTTGGTATCGCTTTAGTGAAAGTGCTCAACGTGATGATAATCCAGAAATTAATCGCTATATGGGCTATTACCGTTTAAAAGCAGGCTATCGCTTAGGCGATAGTGTGATCACTGCGACAGGGCGTTATAACTGGAACAGTGGCTATGGGGCGGCTGAATTAGGCTGGAGCTACCCAATTACTAAGCATGTACGCTTTTATACCCAAGTATTTAGTGGTTATGGCGAATCAATGATTGATTATAATTTTCGCCAGACGCGGGTCGGTGTTGGCGTGATGCTTAATGATATGCTGTAATTTTCCCTGTTCTGGGTTAGCATAGCGCTATAAATGATGATGGCACCTTCACATTGGTGCCTTTTCTTTTACTCCTCATCATAGTTTTTATCAGCAGCTTTTCAGAGGAACGGCGTGTCCACAGCAGAAGTTCTTAATTCAATGCCATCAGCACAGGCTATTTTGCGAGAAACCTTTGGTTATCAGCAATTTCGCCCTGGTCAGCAAGAAATCATCCATACCATTACAACTGGGAGAGATTGTCTAGTTGTGATGCCGACAGGGGGTGGTAAATCCCTTTGTTATCAAATTCCCGCATTATTGCTTGATGGGCTGACTGTGGTTGTTTCGCCACTCATCTCACTGATGAAAGATCAGGTTGATCAACTTTGCCTTCATGGTATTGAAGCGGCTTATTTAAATTCAACCCAAACGCGTGAAGAGCAGTTTGATGTTCAAATACGTTGTCAAAAGGGGGAAATAAAACTGCTGTATATTGCCCCTGAACGTTTAATGATGGAGAGTTTTCTTCATCAATTAGTGCAATGGAAACCTGCATTATTAGCGGTTGATGAAGCGCATTGTATTTCACAATGGGGTCATGATTTTCGTCCTGAATATCGCGGTATAGGATTATTAAGACAATATCTTCCTGATGTGCCGATTATTGCACTGACGGCAACGGCGGATAATACAACACGTTTCGATATTATTAATCAGCTAGTGTTACGTGACCCTCTGATTCATATCAGCAGTTTCGATAGACCGAATATCCGCTACACTTTAGTAGAGAAATACAAACCGCTTGATCAACTTTGGCTATTTATTCGCGGTCAGAAAGGAAAATCTGGCATTATTTACTGTAACAGTCGCAGTAAAGTCGAAGAAACCGCCGAGCGCCTGAGTAAACGAGGATTAAGCATTGCGGGTTATCATGCAGGAATGGAAATAGCACAGCGTGCTAAAGTACAAGAAGCTTTCCAGCGAGATGATTTGCAAATTGTGGTTGCCACTGTTGCATTTGGTATGGGTATCAATAAACCCAATGTACGTTTTGTGGTTCACTTTGATATTCCTCGTAATATTGAATCCTATTACCAAGAAACAGGGCGTGCAGGGCGAGATGGATTGCCTGCTGAAGCGGTATTATTTTATGATCCTGCCGATATGGCGTGGTTGCGTCGTTGTTTAGATGAAAAGCCAGAAAGTGACCAAAAAGCGATTGAAATGCATAAGCTTAATGCGATGGGTGCATTCGCAGAAGCACAAACGTGCCGACGCTTAGTGTTACTTAATTACTTCGATGAACATCGACAAAATGCCTGCGGTAACTGTGATATTTGTCTTGATCCCCCTAAACAATATGATGGTTTAGTGGATGCCCAAAAAGCCTTATCCTGTATTTATCGCACAGGTCAGCACTTTGGTATCGGTTATATTGTTGAAATATTAAGAGGCGCGAATAATCAGCGTATTCGTGATTCTGGACACGATACATTACCTGTTTATGGTATTGGTAAAGCGCAAAGCCATGAACATTGGGTGAGTGTGATCCGCCAGCTTATTCATTTAGGTATGGTGACACAAAATATTGTCCATCGCTCTGCATTACAACTGACAGAGATGGCTAGACCAATCTTGCGTGGTGAAGTGCCATTACAATTAGCCGTACCTAGATTATTAAGCCCGACAAAAAGCCGTAATCAACAAACAAAAAATACCCATAGACAGTACGATAGAAAATTGTTTGCGAAACTACGTAAATTACGTAAGTCTATTGCTGATGAAGAAAACATTCCGCCATTTGTCGTTTTTAATGATGTCACATTGATAGAAATGGCAGAGCAGTGCCCCGTTTACCCTGATGAATTGTTATTAATAAACGGTGTTGGGCAACGAAAATTAGAACGATTTGGACCCGCGTTTATGACACTCATTCGTGACCATATTGAGGGCTTTGAATAACGCCAATAAGGAGAGCCAATGACAACCACCCTATTTAAATATTCGTGGTTATCTCGCGAAAAGCAGTTTTCTGCTTTTACGAACGGCGTCTTATTGGATTTTTGGAGCCAACGTGAAGAAGGTGAGTTTATTGGTGTTGATGGTGCCAAAATTCGTTATGTTCATTGGCGCTCACCATCGCACAATAAAGCACTGGTTATTGCTTCAGGTCGGAGTGAAAGCTATGTAAAGTATCCTGAAGTTGCGTTTGATTTCTTTCACTCAGGCTATGATGTTTTTCTTCTCGATCATCGAGGTCAAGGGCTTTCTGACCGACTTCTGGATGATACTCAAAAAGGGCATGTCGAAAAATTTAGTGATTATATTGATGATTTCTCAACTTTCGTTGATACGATTGTTTTGCCTTATCAATATAAACATTATTTTGCTTTAGCCCATTCAATGGGTGGCGCAATTTTAGCAGGCTATCTACTTCGACAGCCTGATGTGTTTAAAGCAGCAGCGCTATGTGCGCCGATGTTTGGCATTAAATTACCTATACCTCGCTGGGTGGCTAATTTTTTAGTTAACCGAGCAGAACAAAGTCAATCTGAAAGAAATAACTATGCGGTATCAACAGGTAAATGGTTTCCACTGCCATTTATCCTTAATGTGTTAACACATAGCCATGAGCGATATCGCCGGTATTTACGTTATTATGCTGATTTTCCAGAACTGCGATTAGGCGGACCGACTTATCATTGGATGGGAGAAAGTCTAAAAATGGGAGATTGGTTAATTGAACATGCGGGAGAGATTAATACCCCTCTATTAGTGCTCGAAGCAGAGCATGATAAGGTGGTAGATAATCAAGAGCTAAGGGCTTTCTGTGAACGTTATAGTCAGTCCAGAACAAGAGAAGAAAAGCAAAAATTGCCACTGGTGATTGAGGGTGCGCATCATGAAATCTTGTTCGAAATAGATAAGCTACGCTCACAAGCATTAAATGAAATCTGTGAGTTTTATGATAAGCATTTATTTTAATCAGGAATGTGTATGTATTCGATAGTCGCTTCAGATCTTGATGGCACACTGTTATCACCTAATCATGTATTAACTCCCTATACGCAAGAAACCCTGCATCTACTTATTAATAAAGGCGTGCATTTTGTATTCGCAACAGGTCGTCATCATGTTGATGTTGCTCAAATTCGTGATGGATTAGGCATTAACGCTTATATGATAACCTCTAATGGTGCACGAGTGCATAACACTCATGGCGACCTTATTTTTAGCCAAGATCTTGAGCCTGAAATTGCTTATGACTTGTCTTTGTGTGTTTTTGATCACCCTGAAATTGAAACTAATATTTACGCTGGCGACTATTGGTATGTTAATAAAGAAATGCCAGGAGCTTGTGAGTTCTTTCGAGAATCGGATTTTAATTATGAGCTGTTTTGTAAAACAGGGTTTCCGACCACCAATGTCTGTAAGGTCTTCTTCACCTCTGATGATCATGAACTGTTGCTGACACTGGAAAGTGAAATTAATCAGCGCTGGGGTGATAAGGTCAATGTGAGTTTCTCACTGCGTAATTGCTTAGAGGTGATGGCGGGTGGTGTATCTAAAGGTGAAGCTCTCGAGAAAGTGGCTAAATTGATGCAACACACTGCCAAAGATGCAGTTGCGTTTGGTGATGGTATGAATGACAAAGAGATGCTACAGATAGCTGGTAAAGGTTGCATTATGGAAAATGCGCATCAGACATTAAAAGATTTACTCCCAAATATGGAAGTGATCGGAACTAATGCTGATGAAGCTGTGCCTCATTATTTACGTAAATTATACCAAGTGTGATCCTCCCTAAAAGAAAAGGCGAACAACGTGATATTGTTCGCCTTTTTATATTCCAATGGAATAGATTAATTACAATCCACCGACTTCTCTTGGTGTTGCACGCATAGAGCTGCGGATTGTATTGCCCATCATATCCACTCTGGCTTGGAATGGTGGGAACGGTAATGGGATGCCATGCTCTGCAAAGGCTAAGAGAATATTTTGATGAATTTCATGTCTTGCTGGCATTCTGTGTCCCATCTCTGCGGCATAAACACGTAATTCAAAAATCTGAATACCTTGCTGTAAATCGACCAGATAAACCTCTGGTGCTGGGTTTTCTAAAATCATTGTAGAGCGTTTTGAGGCTTCTAATAACACATTTGTTACTTGCTCACTGTTACAGTCTGCTGGAGCAGGGATGGTCATTACGATACGAGTGACTGAATCTGAGAGTGACCAGTTAATAAATTGTTCTGTAATAAAAGCTTTGTTCGGTACGATAATTTCTTTTCTATCCCAGTCGGTTAAGGTAGTTGCCCGAGTGTTGATCTTAGAAATATTTCCAGTCAAATTCCGAATAGTGACGGTATCGCCAATACGGATTGGTTTTTCAAATAAGATCATCAAACCTGAAATGATGTTGGCAAAAATTTCTTGTAAGCCAAAACCTAATCCAACACCCATTGCCGCCACTAGCCACTGTAATTTTGACCACTCAATCCCTAATAAAGAGAAACCCACAATACTCCCAATTAAGGTGATGGTGTATTTGGTCATCGTGGTAATGGCGTAACCTGTACCCGGTGTTAAATCAAGATGCTGTAAAATGGCCAACTCAAGTAAAGCAGGGAGATTTCGTACTAATTGGGTTGTAATAATAATGACAAGGATTGCCACTAAAATAGAACCCATCGTAATAGGTTGCACCGTGTTAACACCATTTACCGATGAGGTGACGTCCCAAAGTCGGATATTATCAACGAAAGAGAACGCGGTGTTTAATTCAGACCACAATAAGATCATCGAGACTAATGCAATCATCGTTAGAATAGAGCGAACTAAACCAATGGATTGCGCACTGATAGTATCAAGGTCTATTTCTTGAGCTTCAATTTCAAGCCCTACTGTGCTCTCACCACTGCTCCCAACAATCGTATTTTCATCTTCACCTTTTGCACGCTGAGCCAGAATTTCTGCACGCTTTTGTTTAGCTCGTTCAAAGGCTAATTTTCGGCGCTGAATAAGCATCCATCGCTGAATAATGTGGTAGATAATCAGTAGAGCAAACCAAATGGCGACAGACATTTCTAAACGACCGAGTAAGACAATCGATGTAGAAAGGTAACCTAAGACGGCGGCTAAACCTGCAATAACCGGAGCAAGCAGTAAGAACCACCATAAAATGGTATTGATAAGGTTATCGCCAGATCCATGTTTATCTAGATAAAGTGGGACGTGAGCTTTTTTAAGGCTAGAGGTAATAAAGCTTAGGGCGATACAGAGCAGTAAGAAACAGAAACGACCAACCGTTGGCGCAAATTCTCTATCGCTATAATATTCAAAGGTAACTAATGACATCATCAGCGGAACGATGACAAAAATAGAAAGCTGGTAAAAGCGCATCGCTTTTTTAACACGGCTCTCTTTCCATTTAAATTGAGCAATAAATAGACCGTTATGACGTGCAAAGGTTGCACTTATCATAAATAACCACAGCACAGGTGCTGCTGCTGTGACTCCATATCCAATCGCTCCCGCCATTGGATAACGCCATTCAACACTTTGTAAGCCATAACCTACAGCAGACCATAACAGAGGTAATGGCAACGCAATTAAAATAGACCAAAAAACCGTGCGTATCGTCAGTGAAAAGTGATCTTGTGTGACTTTACCAATACGGTTGCTGACTCTTTCAAGAAATGCGTTGTAGTGTTTTCGAGTGCGCAGACTAAAGCCCACAATAGATAAAGTGACAAATAGGAACAAAAAGGTATCTTGATTTTTAAGCATGCTGACAGCCGCATGACCTAATTGTGAAAAGGTATCTAGCGAAAGCAATCGAGTGATATCTTTGACTAATAAAACCGGATAATTAAATTTGATGGGGCTGATATCAGCAACCCAGAACATATAACGGTTTGTGGCGTCTTTTGTCTCTTTTAATGCATCCGCTAATTGTGTTGTCGCCACTTTTAGTTTTGTTAACTCAAGAATTTGAGAATCATAACCGGATAACAACGAATTCAATAATTCATGACGTGCTTGGATAAGAGAATCAAAAATATATTGCTGAGCTTCAGGCAATTTAGAGCCATCTGCGGTTTCTGGCGGCTGGATCTTACTTAAGTTTTCCAGCATATCCTCATAGCCTAAACGCTCTACACGTAACTGAATAATATCTCTATCAAGTTCTTGTGAACGAGGCATTTCAGGTAAGCGGGAAAGTTGTGTTCTTAATGCTTCACCTAATGCTGTGGAGCCACTTAACCACTGTGCTTGCTCTCGAATAGTGGTAAGCGTTTGGCGAACTTGTTGTGTCTGCTGGGTGGTAATGCGTTGTTTTTCTGATAACTCACTCATTTCCTGTGTTTGTTTATTCAGGATTTGAGAGAGTTCACGGTTAGTTTGGATCTGTTTTGTCAGAAACTCAGGGAGCTCACCACCTTTCTCCGCTAACATCTCTGTTTTTTCTAATGCCAGATCAGCCACTTCTTGGCGCTTTATATTTAATAAGCTGCGCAATTGTTGTAGTTGCACATCAAGACGCTGATAGCGTTTTTTAAATAATTCTAAGCGAAGGCGAGCAATTTCTTGGCGGTTATTAGCCGAAAGTTGTGCCATTTCAAGCTCATTAACCATCGCTTTACGTGCGGTGACTTCAGCTTGTGTTAGCTTATTTTGTGCCTCTGTTAACGGTGTTGTTGACGCACTGGCAGCCGCGAGTCTTGCTGTTGCATCGCTGAGTAAACGGCGCGCTTCAGAAAGCTGTTGGGGTAATAAGTTTAAAGATTCGCTAATTTCTCGGCTTTTATCTTGCTCTTGTTGCTGAAGCCTTGCTTGTTCCATTAATTGGCTACTGATTTGAATAATTTTCTGTTCTAAATCAGGGATGCTAATTTTTTCTGGAATAGTAGGAACAGCATGGCTTTCTTCTAGAAGTTTAGTTCTTAGCTCTTGCGTGATTTGAGGGTAATCATCAATGGTTTTTTGATAATTATCTGCATTCGTTTGCGCTTTTTCACCATCATTAATCCAATTGATAGTGCCTTGTAGCGCCTGAACTGCCTCAATATCTTGAGGATTGGTACTTCCTTCAAGTTGTTTAATATCTTGACGTAATTTCTCTACATCCGCTGATATTGCAGATGTGCTTAACGAAAGCGTCAAAAAGAGCGAGAAGAAAAGACTGATTATCAGGCGCACAAAGGTTACTCCGAATTACGTGTTATTCACTGATGGCATTATTGTCATTACCAGCGACATTGATGATGGAACCCAATTGTTCCCCCATTAATGTAACGGAGCCATTCATAAGATCTTTATTCAGTTGAACGGTATTTTCTGGGAAAAGGTTGATGACCGTTGAGCCTAACTTAAATCGCCCCATTTCTTCACCTTTTTTCAAGAATATCGCTCCTGCTTTATCCGCTTGAGGATATGTCCAACGTTTAATAATACCTTCACGAGGTGGCGTTACCATGCCACACCAAACCGTTTCAATACTACCAACAATTGTTGCACCAACTAGAATTTGTATCATTGGACCAAATTGAGTTTCAAAGAGGCAAATAATACGTTCATTACGTGCAAATAAGTTAGGGACATTAGCCGCTGTTAATGGATTAACAGAGAAGAGATCGCCTGGAACATAAATCATCTCTTTTAATAAACCATCACAAGGCATGTGAACGCGGTGGTAATCACGAGGTGAAAGATAAGTCGTAATAAACTGACCATTACGGAATTTATCTGCCAGCATAAAATTACCTGCAAGTAACGCTTCAAGGGTGTAATGATGTCCTTTGGCTTGCAGAATTTGATCGTCTTGAATAAGACCGAGTTGGCTTACTGCGCCATCAGCAGGCAATGCGAGTTGGTCATCACCTTCGATAATAGGACGAGCGCCGTCTTTTAATGCACGAATAAAGAAATCGTTGAATGAAGAATAAGCTTGGAACTGGCTATCTTTTGCTTCATTCATATCGACTTTATAGGCTTTAGCAAAGGCTTTGATCGCAAATTGGGTAATTACACCCGCTTTTTTGTTTGCAAACCAACCTGCTAGCTGTGTGAGCCATAATTTAGGCAATAAATACTGTAGTTTAATTTTTAGCTTGTCCAAAATGGCAACCTCTGGGATTGAACGATAAAAAATAGACAAAAGGGGTCTATTGTACCTACCCTTAATAGGGTTGTCAGTGAATCAATTATTAAGAGTCTAAATTAATGTTCTTACGAACTTTCACCTGACTCATACTTTCTAAAATACGATGGTAATTTTCAAAGCGCGTTTCTGAGATCTCACCGTTATTTACGGCTTCACTAATTAGGCAACCTGGATCGTCTAAGTGCTTACAATCGCGGAATTTACAACCACCAAGGTACGGTCTGAATTCAATAAACCCTTTTGTTACTTGCTCTGGC
This sequence comes from Proteus genomosp. 6, assembly GCF_040139785.1. Classification (NCBI taxonomy): domain Bacteria; kingdom Pseudomonadati; phylum Pseudomonadota; class Gammaproteobacteria; order Enterobacterales; family Morganellaceae; genus Proteus; species Proteus genomosp. 6. The sequence goes on from NZ_JBEEVJ010000016.1 coordinate 61,494, forward strand.
GTTAAGTGCCATAAACCAAATTCACGTACACCCGGAGAGTCAATGACATCTCCTCCTTGTGGGAAATGGTAAAGGCGTGATGCTGTTGTGGTATGCTGGCCTAAACCTGAGTTATCAGACACCTGATTAACTAGAATACTTTCTTCCATTGGTGGTAATAAGGTATTGAGTAAGCTTGATTTTCCGACCCCAGATTGCCCCGCAAAAATGGAGATACGGCCAATCAACTCTTGTGTCAATGCATCAAGACCTTCTTTGGTGTAGCTAGAGACTTCAAGAACACGATAACCAATATCTTTATAAGTTTGCATCCATTCACTGACAGTCTTACGGCTTTCCTCGTCTAACATATCGATTTTATTGAGTACAATCAGAGGCTCAACGTTTAAAGTCTCACATGCGACAAGGTAACGGTCGATAATATTTAAAGAAAGTTCAGGCAAAATAGCCGAAACGATAATAATTTGATCAATATTAGCAGCAATAGGCTTAATGCCATCATAATAGTCAGGACGAGTAAGTACTGAAGTTCGTTCGTGTACAGCTTCTACAATACCATTTACGCGGACATTTTCTTGTGTTTGTAGCGCAGGACGCCAAACAACTTTATCACCCGTTACCAGTGATGAAATTGTGCGTCGAATATTGCATCGTGTAATAGTGCCGTCAGCAGCTTCGATATCTGCATGTTGACCAAAACGGCTGATCACTAAGCCTTCGGTCGCTTCGCCTAATTGCGTATCGTCTAATTCAACGTGGTTTTTTTTCTCTTTGCTCTGTAAACGCTTTTTATGATTTTCTTGTACTCGGCGTTGCTGGCCTTTAGATAATTTACGTTTTGTCACCGATCCTCACTTGTATTATTCGGTTAGATGTTCTTCTGTCGTGCTTATTGAGTAAACGCGCTATGATAAACGCTAAAATATCATGTCTCACACTTAGAAACAGCTAGGATATATTATGTCAAAAAGCGAGAACAATCTGATCTGGATAGATCTGGAAATGACAGGTCTTGATCCTGAATGTGACCGTATCATCGAAATTGCCACTATCGTGACAGATCCTCAACTTAATATTTTAGCCGAAGGCCCTGTAATTGCAGTACATCAATCTGATGAACAATTAAGTTTAATGGATGAATGGAATACACGTACCCATACTGGTAGTGGCTTAGTTGAGCGCGTAAAAAACAGTTCATATGATGACAATTCAGCACAAAAAGCGACAATTGAATTCCTAGAAAAATGGGTACCAAAAGGCGTATCACCTATCTGTGGTAATAGTGTGGGGCAAGATAGGCGTTTTCTATACCGTTACATGCCAGAGCTAGAGCAATATTTTCACTACCGTTATCTTGATGTGAGTACATTAAAAGAATTAGCACGTCGTTGGAAACCTGAAATTTTAGAAGGTTTTGAGAAAAAGAATACTCATCAGGCATTGGATGATATTCGTGAGTCCATTGCAGAGCTAGCTTATTATCGTAAAACCTTTATTAAAGAGTAAAAAGCGTGCATTCATGATTGATATTGCATCATTGTGATGATTTTATCGGCATGTAATCAAAAAAACGTATTTTTTTGTTGATAAGGGCTTGCGGTTAAGCATTTTTCTCGTATAATGCGCTTCCCGTACCGATGAAGAATTTCGTTTGTACGGGTGTAAGAAAGACGCGGGAATAGCTCAGTTGGTAGAGCACAACCTTGCCAAGGTTGGGGTCGCGAGTTCGAGTCTCGTTTCCCGCTCCAA
>NZ_JBEEVJ010000017.1:0-53603 GCF_040139785.1 Proteus genomosp. 6
GAACATTTCACCTGTATCAAGTTTTGATGTTTTTCGAAGTGTCCTTACGCGCTCTGTAAGTTGTGTAGTAACGTCAATCATATCGACCACCTCGTAACCTAAGAATGTATGCTTAAGCATCTCCTTAACGGTTTCAGGCGTATAATTGGCGTTGTTCTTACATAGGTATTTGCTTATCTCTGTGCACCACATATGAAAAGTGGAATTCTGAGATAGTGAGCGCTTGTTTTTCCAAGGCTTGATGATGATTCGGTGTGGTTGGTTTGTTGCTAGAACTTCTTTGAGGTGTTGCCATGCGGTATTTTTTGTTGATTCGTGGAAGAGGAAATCTGCTTCCAAGTTAGCCCCTTATTTCTCGCTAACTGATGCAATTTCATCTTTCATTGCAGGGCGGAATTTGTCCATTACCCTCCCTGTGTAGAAATCTATATCCGTACTGCCCTTAATTTTTGTTATGGCAAACGCTATATCATCCCAACCAACTAAATAGAAAACTTTTCCTTTTAAATCGGGATGAAGCTCAGCGTTATCTCTACTAATGATTGGCATTCCAAATTCCGGATTGTTATTTAATTCACTCACTGTTAGCTCTCCTGTTCCATGCTGCTATGGCTTGTTGCATATGCGTCTAACATCTTTAGCTATCCACCCTTTCAGCTTGTAGCACCTAATGACATTCTCGGCTAAATCATGGCTTGGATTGTTATTCCTACACCATTTAATCAATACCCATCTGTCATGCAATAAATAACGCATCCACCTCATCATTCACCCTCTGGCATTGGTGGGAGCTCGTGCCAATACTTGATGTTTTCTAATCCCACTCCCGATAAAAATTCACCATCATCCCATTTGCCATCAAAGTCACTGATGTGCATGATGTGAAGCACGGTTCCCAATTTAACAATTACTGGCTTGCCCACTTCTGGCATTTTATCTGAGCACTTAACCCAATTAGTTCCCTGCATTAGATGACTCCATCAAATCAATAGCCTCATCAATCCTTGCTTTGAGGGCTTTCAGCGATTCTATTGAGCTAGATTTAATCACTACTAGCGTATCTAAATCATCTGTTGTAGTTCCCGCTGGAAAATGAAAAGGCTCACCACAAATATCTCTTTCCCCGTCGTGTCGATTAGAAATTGATACTCCTGCATATACTCTGTCTGGATAAGCTACTGTTGATATAATTTTATCGCCTGTTCCTAGCGTTATTTCTAAATATTTATTATTCATCTAAAAATCCTCTTGCGTGTTAACACTCAATTTCTTCATCTACGTAGTCGTTGCTTAGATTGCTTAATACAGCCTGATCTAAACCACCACGAGCATTAGTGAAGTAATATGTTTTTTCTGCACCAGGAGCGTGACGTGATTTAGTGCAAATAATCTCAGTGATACCTTTCAGGTTGGTGTCGGGATGATATTTTTCATCACGATAAATCATGAAGATAACGTCTGCTTCCTGCTCAATAACGCCAGATTCTCTCAAATCAGCATTAACGGGGCGCTTATTGGTTCGTTGCTCCAAGTTACGGTTTAACTGTGCAAGTGCGACTACGGGGCATTTAAGCTCTTTTGCGAGGTTTTTTAGTCCTGTTGCAATTTCACCTACTGACTGATTCATATTTTCAGGGTTGGTCATTTTCATTTTCTGCAAGTAGTCAACGATAATGACACCTAAACCACCCGTTTTTTTGTGCATCTTTCTAGCATCGGCACGTATTTCATGAATACTCATTGATGGTCGGTCATTGATATAAATCGGTGATTCCTGAATATCAGCAAGTGCATGAGATAATTTAGCCCAAGCCTCATCCATATTGACCTTAGATTTATCATCACCAAGTAAGTCTTGCTTGTTAACGCCTGCGTGATGAAATGAAATGCGTTCTGATATCTGCCATGAGGGCATTTCAAGGCTATAAAAAACAACGGGTTTCTTTTGCTTCAATCCAATTGCTTTTGAAATAGCTGTACTGAACATGGTTTTACCCATGCCAGGACGGCCACCAATAACAATCAAATCGGTGTTATTAAATCCACCAAATGCTTTATCGATATCAGGTAAGCCAAACTGAGTTTTATATTTCCAGATGTCACCGTTGATTATCGATTCAAGAATATTTATCGACTCATTCACACCGTCCATGATGTGCTGTGTTTCAACAACACTACCTGTGTCCATTGATGAGATTGTCGATTGAACCTCACCGACAACATCAACAAGATTGCTAACATTTGATGAACTAATCTTCGCAATGCCTTCATTGAGAACAGCAAGCGTTTTTCGAGCCGTGGTTAGATCCTTAATTTTCTGAACATAACCAGGTAACATTTGAATGCTTGATGTGTTTTTCGTGCATTCAGCAAGATAGCCGAACCCACCAGTAATATCTGAGTTCCCTTGTTGCTCAAGCTCTCCATTCAGTAAAACCAAATCAACCTTAGAGCCATTTCTAACCAGGCTCTGCATAGCATTGAATATGGCTTTGTGAGATGACGAGGTGAAATCATCAGCAACTAAACTTTCAATCGCTGAGATAGCAATCTCTTCGGTTTCAGATGTAGCGATCAGTATTCCCCCAATGACAGCCTGCTCTGAGTAATAATCCGTGAATTTATTTTCCATTAAACAATCCCTTTCTTCCGTTCGGTATATTCGCGCTTGGCTTGTTCGTAGGTTTGCGACCATCTTGTCGGCGTTAAGATCCAGTCAAGAGTTAACCACCCCTTTTCTTGCAAGCCAGTGAATAAACTTGATTGCGATATCAGCTTGAAGCAGGTGTCCATATGTTTTACTTCACGCCACTGCCCCTTGTTAGTTTTGCCATTCCAGACAGCTTCCAAATCTTTGTAAGCAGGTCTGCGTGATGTCCACTCATGAAAATCAATGGCTCTTTCAGGAACGTATTTGTTCCAGATTTTAATTAATTCTTCATGAGGACAATCGACAGGATTGATACCGTCACGGTTTTTCCACTTGAGCGCATCTGAAAGGTAGCCATCGAAGCGAGTCATTCGACACAAGTTCTGAGGTTTTAAGTCCTTCCCTTTAGTCCAAGTCTTAACAGCCCACTCCATCACAAGTTTAATTTCATCAGGTGTGTAACATTCGCCCTTTGACTTGATGGTGTTAAGCGCTTTTAGGATGGGTTCAGTAGATTGAAATTTAGAATTGGTTAGCTGATTAAAATAATCGAGAATTTCTAGAGCGATATCTTCCCCAACGGGGGTAAGGGGGATCTTTATATCTTGTTCTTTAACTTCTAATTCTAATAACTTCTTATTCTGTTTCACCTCATTCGTTACGATGTTTGTCACCTCACCACCTCTTGAGGCGTTGATATCACTGGGTTTGATTGTCACTTCATTGGTTACCTGATTTGTCACCTCAAAATTAGCCTGATATTGACTATAATTTGTGATGGTAATTACTGTTCCGTGGCGGGTTCCTGTGCGGGAAATCATGCCTTCACTTTCAAAAAAATCTAGCATGTCACGGATCTGCTTTTCTGTTTTTTCTTTCCCTTTGGAGTCCTTTAACTTTCTAGCCAACACACCCGCCTTTGTTACTAACTGGCCTTCGCGAAGATCCCAAGAAACACCACTAAATTCGACTCTCTTCGGTTTATGTCTAGCCTGACTTAACAATCTAATCCAAAGGGATAACTTTGCTGTATCTTCTGCCCATTTTGCATTTAGTAGACTCCTGAATATCGCAACATGACCCAACTTAGAGTTATCCATGCGCGAACTCCCATAGTTCTTGTTGCCAAAATCTGCATATGCAACATTACTCATGCGATCCTCCTAGTAATTTCTCACGATGCTCATTTCTCAATTTTGCATCTTCGAATGCTTCCTTTAGACGTTTACTTCCTAACGGTGTCACTTCTCGTAACGTCTTATCTCGCATGATGTTTTTATGCACTTCGTGACGATTAAACCAATGATTAACCTTTTTCTTCATGGTATAATTCCCTTATTCATAAGCTGTATCAGCAAAAGGGAAACTCAAAATAAGCTTCCCTTTAATACTGGTTATTGATACAGTGTATTTGTTAAGTTAAATGGTTAAGTCCATTTATTAATGCGCCTCGGTTGCTCCAACAATCGGGGCGTTTTCTTTTGTTCTCATCTGTGACAGTTCACCTATTTGTTTCCATAAAAAGCGGTATTCTTCCTCTGATATTTTCCTCTCACCTTCCATCACAAAATCGACTATCCCTGATGCGACTAATGTCTCGCATATCTCAGGATATTTTTCAGTTCTGCGTAGAATGGTTGAGTCATGAACACCTAATGTTTTAGCCACTACCGATTGAGTTTTACTTCTCAATGCCTGTAATGCCGAAGCCATTAAGTGATTTGAAATGAATTGATTAAATTGTTTGCGTGTATTTGCATATTCCATTGTTCATACTCCGTTATGTGATTACTTCCCATATTGGGAACAGCAGTAATGATCCGTGGCTCATTCCATATGAGCGGATTGTTGATAATAATTGCCGATTGAGGTCAAAAGGCATGGCGTGAATTTTTAAAGAGCGAGTGAAACTAAGCAACTTTTGGTGGAAATAAATCATCAATAGTGACTTTCACACCTTTTTGATTAAAGAAAACAACGAGCTTTCTACAAACGTCTAAGTCAGCTTTACGTCTACCATTTTCGTAATGGCTGACATTTCCTTTTGTACATCCAAGCTCTTTGGCTAAGTCGTTTTGGGTGATTCCCAATTTTTTTCTGTATCGACTTAAATTGTTCATTAGAACCTCCTTATTACAATTAGATTAGTATACATAAAGTATCCGATAACTCAATATAAAAGTATACATTTTGTGTGTCCACATATATGTATACATAACGTATAATCTTGGTATGAAAATGAAATGGTACGAACTAGCCAAATCCTTGATGAAGGACAAAGGCATTACTTATGATGATTTAGCTGAGCGCTTTTCGGTTTCGAAGGGTGCCGTTGGCCATTGGATGACAGGAAAGAGAGAACCATCTCTGCATGATATAGCGGGAATACTGGCATTTGTTGGTGTAAATAACGCAGTTATTAATTCAGATGGCTCGATTAGTATCGAAAAAGAAGATATTAGTCATCAGCAGCCAACATATGAATACCCTCTATTCACGAAGGTACAAGCTGGCGCTTTCTCAACAGAATTTAACTCATATACTCAGAAAGATGCTGTGTCGTGGATTCCTACAGCTAAGAAAGCCAGTGAGCGCTCTTTCTGGTTGGAGGTTGAAGGTCAATCAATGACAGCACCACCAGGAGGTAAGCCAAGTTTTCCTGAAGGAATGCTAATTCTGGTTGATCCTGAGGAAGAAGTAGAGTTCGGAGATTTCTGTGTCGCTCGTTTGCTAAATGATGAGTTCACATTCAAACGATTGATTAGAGAAGGCGGAGTTGAGTATCTAGAGCCATTAAACCCACGCTATGACCTGATCCCTATTAACGGTAACTGCACAATCATAGGTAAAGTAATCAAGTCACAATGGCCTGACGACACGTTTTAATACAATAAGGTATTAGTTATATTTATTTTTCTACACACCAAATGGGATCTGGTTTATACACAAAGGAATATAATATGGAAAAAGATACTGGTGTCCATGATACTATTGATGATACTGATGTTTATGTGTACATAGGGGACATAACAAGGGCTGGATACAACAAATTATCAACAGAAATTGAAAATAGAATAACTGCCAATAAAAAGCGTGAACATGTAATTTTATGTATTTCTACTTATGGCGGCGATCCTGATGCAGGATATAGAATTGGTAGAGCTCTGCAACATTATTATACTGGAAATGTATCAGTTCTTGTGCCAAGCTTATGTAAGAGCGCAGGAACATTAGCTGTTATTTCTGCTGATAACCTAATTATTGGTGACCGAGGTGAATTAGGACCTCTTGATATACAACTAAGAAAAGCTGATGAAATGGGAGAGTCTAGCTCAACTCTTGATATCTTTAAAGCTGTAGATCAATTAGAATCACGCACTTTATCGGCCTTTAGACAATATCTCACTGATATAAAATATGGCAGAGGAATTAGCACTAGACTATCAGCAGACATAGCATCAGAATTAGTTAGTAATTTATACCAGCCAATAGCTAGCCAAATTGATCCACATAAAATTGGTGAACATCAAAGAGCTATGGGAATTGCATTATCTTACGGTGAGCGATTAACAAAAAAATCTAATAACCTGAAAGAAGGATCACTAACTAAATTAATAGTTAACTATCCATCACATGGATTTGTAATAGATAGAAGTGAGGCCAAAGATCTTTTCAATAATGTAAACTGCCCTGATGGATTGTCAGCAAATGTTTATAATATGATTAGCCAATGGATCATAAAAGACCCAAATATAATTGGTGGCACACCTTTCGTATCAGATTTTGAAAGTTTTCTAAAAAGAACTGCTGACGAAACACCAAAAACCGAGAATCAAGAAAATGACAACAGAAATAATGACATTGAATCAGACGCTGTCGAGAGCGAACCAACCGGAGATAGATCTGGTGAAAATAGTGAGCACTCAGAACAAGGAAATGAATCAGGAACTGAAGAAAGCCGAAAACCGAGAAGTAAAAGAAAAACTTCATGAAAGTCATAGGCATTATTATCTGTAAAAAAATAAAATAAATATCCCCTGGCATAGCCGAGGGTTTTCTATATACAAATACAATAAAAAGCCCTCTCCGCGAGGGCTTTTTTGTACCATCTCCCCTCCAAAGAAGTGATCTGCATTCCAATCTGAGATTTATTTGAAAATAAATTATCTGAAAATACAGATAGTTGACTTTTATTTATCTCAAATGTCTACATTTAGTATTTACATGCGTCTACTTATCGTATACATTTAATCACATCAACGGCAAGCAAGATACACAAGCAAGCCATGCTCTTTAAAAATATAGCAGTACGGACAATGACATCTTGTCCAACATTTCACTGAGTGAGTTTTGGGATTGGTGAATGCGTGTAGCTCAACGGTAGAGCGAGGCCATAAAGCTGGGGTTGTGGGTTCGAATCCCATCACGCAAGTAGGAAGTAATTACCTACCACCAATCACTAAAACTTATTCAGAGGAGGCAACATGACAACTTATATTCAACCGTTAAAAACGTCACCCAAGAAAGCAGGTGAACGTAAACAAGTAGAAGTTAAGCATGTAAATAGTGATTCATATAAAGCGCGTCAATACGCTAGATATGCATCTTTCAGAGCTAGCAAGCTGAAAGAGGAAGAAATTACTAAAGCTAACTCAGTGAAAGAGAAGAAAGAACGCCCTGTTCTCTCTCTCAAACCAACAAAGCATTATCCAAGTGGAGATAACTGTTGCTTACCTAATGTAGCAGTATTTTCAGGAGTTAAAACAAAACAGCCGAGTGAGTTCGGGGTTACGGCGAGATAGAGGGAATAACATGGAAGAATTAGAGAATTTAATAAAAGAAATAGCAATAGATGAAGGCATCACATTCAAGGATGCCATTAAATTGGCCATTAATGTACTGCGTATTAATCAAGCTAACCAGCCAGACAAGAATTCAATACCTGCTAATGGATGCGGTCACTTAGATGGGTAAAGTGAAGCCGTCCAATCGTTAAAAGAACATAAAAATATTGATGGGTCTTTTGATTTAGATAGTCCTCTTGCGACTCTTTTAACCTCAGCAAGCAATTGAGAAGTTGTTAAATCGCTTTTACCAAAATATGTGCCATTTGGTAGGTCATGGTTTTTACCATTTGAAAACGTAATGTATCGGTAAAATTTAATACCTTCCATTCTTTTATGAAGAGTCTCGTAATCGTCATAATCCGCATTATATAGCTCAATACGAACAATAAAATTTGCCATTTAAATCATTCCTTATATTGACTGTGGAATAACCAATATATCAATTTTCCTTGACTGTGGAAAGTAAGGAACCACCTCGCCTGACGTGGTTAAAAGCAGGCACAGTTAACTAATTACAGTCCATTCTGTGGGCCGTGGTGAGATAACTTTTTTAGACCAACAAATCAAAGGCGATAAATCGGTCTCGCCATATTTACCAAGCACCGTTTGAATCGGAGGATTTATGTAAGTGTTCAAATCTAAACTGAGAGAAAAATAAATATTATGCCGATCCTATTCATGGCTTGAATAGCGTTAGCCCATGACGATATATGGGCAGCTAACCAGAGTTCATTACTTAGTGGGCTGTGGTGAGTTGATTAATAGGAATATTGTCATGTATCGGGTCATATACAGAAACGAACCAAGTAGAGTTTTATTGCTTGGTGCAACTAGTATCGAAGCATGCGAACAGTTTATAGCGAAAAGAAAACTAAAGGCATGCGACTACTTAATTCAAAAGTTGAGTTGATTAATAGATAGGAGATAGAGATGGAAGATAAAGCGGAAGTTAAAGAATTGATGTTGGCTGATATTTCTTTTAGAGACCATCTAGCTGCTGAGGCTATGAATGGAATCTTATCCAACCACTGCATGATTGATAATGTAAACGAACAATCTGCGGCATGGGTTGCTAAAGAATCCTACCTCATGGCAGATGCAATGTTAAAGGCTAGGGGGTGATATGAACGAAAAATATAACGGAGGAGTTAAGCCTGATAATACGAAAGAGGCTAAAAAACTCAATCGTGAGTATCAAGTTAAACGCCTAATTGCTAAAGGTCACACAAAGAAGTTTGCCCGCCAACAAGTTAAACGAATCAAATAGTCAGCAGTAACCCACTACCTAAGGAGCATATGAAATGCCAATGTTCAAAGTGACTTGCAAATGGAATGGCGAGCCTTGGGAAAAGGATATTGAAGCAGAAGATGAAGGGGATTGTGCCGAACACATGTATTTATTTGGAGTTTTAATTAGCAGAGCAAACATCACGGAATTAGATATCAAGGAAATACCTCAGCAGTAACCCACCGCACCAACACCAGATAGCCACCCTATCGCTCACCTAGCGAGGTAACAATGAAAACTAACTATTACAGCGCTATGCGTGATTGCATGGCGGTGCGTATCACTACGCCTCAAGCACGTAAAAATAAACGTACAAGCACATGGTTATTCAGTTTAGCCGTGGTCATTGTGACAACAGTTGGCGTAATACCGACATTTGTAAGTTGAGGTGATTATGCGAATTTCATACAGCTACTCGAACGGAACGCGAGTAATACACGATAAAACAGTCATGGAATTTGACGAAAGTAGCAAGCTAAGTATTGAAACAGGAAGTTTCGCTGAGTTGGCTAAGTTAACGGAAATTGACCCGGTGGAAGCCCTGCAATGGATTATGCAGTTCGACAAGGAAGAGATTGACAGGATTGTCAGTGAAGCAAGTAAGGATGCGCCTATTCCTAAGTTGGCACTACTAAGGAGGGTTGCGTGAATCCTTATCATGAACTTGACGCAATGGAAGAACGCAGACAGGAAGAAACATCATGGATTGATGCAAAGGACGCTGAGTTAAGTAATGTCGCATTTAATGTGGTTGATGGATTACCAAAGGATATTACCAGTCAATGGAGTGACAGCGTTTTCGATATGACTATTGATGGTCTTTACAAGGAGTTAAAGAACTATCAAGAACGCAGGAGGATGTCGTGAAACCAGGTATCCATTACGGAATTTCAAATGAGGACTATCACCATGGATTAGGGATCAGCAAATCTCAGTTGGATTTAATAAGTGAAATGCCAGCCGAATATATTTGGAGTAAGGATGCTCCTGTTGATGAAGAAAAAATAAAGGCATTGGATTTCGGGACTGCTATTCACTGTCTTTTGTTAGAACCTGATGAGTATGGTAAGCGATACAAGATAGGACCTGATGTAAATCGAAGAACCAATGCAGGGAAGCAAGAGGAAAAGGAATTCCTTTATATGTGTGAGCGGGAAGGTATCACACCAATTACTCATGACGATAACAAGAAGTTAATGCTCATGAGAGATAGTGCAATGGCACACCCTATTGCTAAATGGTGCCTAGAGGCTAACGGAGTAGCTGAAAGTAGCATTTATTGGAATGATGAAGATACGGATATTCTTTGTCGTTGTAGACCAGATAAACTCATTCAAGATCACCATTGGATTGTTGATGTAAAAAGTTCCGCTGACATTCAACGATTTGACCGCTCTATGTACGAATATCGGTATCACGTGCAGGACTCTTTTTATTCTGATGGATATAAATCATTAACTGGCGAATCCCCTGTATTTGTCTTTCTCGTTGTCAGCACGACTATCGACTGCGGTAGATACCCCGTTAGAGTTTTCAATTTAGACCAGCAAGCAAAAGATATTGGTCGAACAACCTATAAACAAAATTTAAGAACGTATGCAGAATGCCTAAAAACGGACGAGTGGGCAGGTATACGCACATTATCACTGCCCTACTGGGCTAAGGAATTAAGGAATGAGTAACCCACCATTAGCTCAAGCTGACTTACAAAAAACACAAGGTACAGAGGTAAAGACCAAAACAAAGGATCAGCAACTAATTCACTTCATTAACCAGCCAAGCATGAAGGCGCAGTTAGCGGCCGCCCTTCCTCGCCACATGACACCTGACCGTATGATACGGATTGTAACAACGGAGATCCGCAAAACTCCAGCACTTGCAAATTGTGACATGCAGAGTTTTATCGGTGCTGTTGTGCAGTGTTCACAGCTAGGATTAGAGCCCGGTAATGCCTTAGGCCATGCTTACCTACTCCCATTCGGCAATGGTAAAGCAAAGTCAGGTCAATCGAATGTGCAACTAATCATTGGCTACCGAGGAATGATTGATCTAGCCCGTCGCTCAAATCAAATAATCAGCATTTCAGCCAGAACGGTAAGGCAAGGTGATAGTTTCCACTTTGAGTATGGACTGAATGAAAACTTAACGCACGTACCGGGTGAAAATGAGGACTCGCCCATTACACACGTTTACGCTGTCGCAAGGTTGAAAGATGGCGGAGTCCAGTTTGAAGTTATGACGCATAACCAAATTGAGAAAGTCAGAGCATCAAGTAAAGCAGGACAAAATGGCCCTTGGGTTTCTCACTGGGAAGAAATGGCGAAGAAAACTGTTATCCGTCGCTTGTTTAAATATCTACCCGTCTCTATCGAAATGCAGAAAGCCGTCATTCTTGATGAAAAAGCAGAGGCTAATGTCGATCAGGAAAACGCCTCAGTATTTGAAGGCGAGTTTGAAGAAGTTAGCCAAAGCGCCTACCCCCACATACCCGTTTAGCCAAAGGATATAACCATGAAAAGTTTACACGGTCGTTGCATTCAGAGATGGAAGCAACGATTCAAGGGTGTTTGTGATTCTAAGGTTTCACCTTATTACAGAAAACGCGACTTAAAGGGATTTTGTCGTGAATCTGGCGTGATTACTGCTGACATGATGATCCAAAATATGGCAGAGAATAATGCAAAAGTTGACTTCAGTGGGTGCTGGCAAGGATGGTCACCTGAATTTTCAAAGTTCTTTGACGAGAACCGAGAGAAGTACATTACCGAAGCACGTTTATTTCTCAACGAAGAAGCCACTAATTACGAAATAGACGACTTAATCGAAGAAGAAATCTCTAATTGGAATTAGAACTCAGTGCAAGGATGTAAACAGGAGAGAGATATGACTATTGAACAGTTACAAGAAGAAAATACGAAGTTGAAACAAGCGATTATTGATATTTTCACAAATTGCGGTGAGTGCGAAAGCGACAACGAAGAAAATTATTACATTGTGGAGCAATCCATTGTTAATGACGCATTTGATTTAACGAAAGATTAATTTAACTCGCAGGGATGCAATGAAGAGGAATGAATATGAACGATTTCACGCACCACGGACAAATTATGAAATTCATCGTACCAGAGCCAGACCCTAAGAATGTTTGCAACCTTTGCGGTGGGAGTGTCGGTAAAGATAATTTAATCCAAGGTCAGGCAGCAAATATTTGTTTTGAGTGTTCAGATTTAGCGAAGAAAATTGCAGATGAAAAGCGTAAGGAAATAGCAGAAAAGGAAATTCAGCAAATGGCAACTGATTTATCAACTGGTGGCATAGGTTTAGTTGATATGGGAATGGGTACTGCAAGAAAACATGCAGAGCGCTTATATAGAGCTGGGTATAGAAAGGTGGAGTGATGAAAGTTGAACAATCTCAAGTGCCTAAATTAGTGATAACGGATGTAGAACGTCACGACCCTATTCGTGTTTATCTTGAGGACTACGGCGATAATCAAAATGGTCGTGTCACAATTAGCGAAAGCGGTTGTTCATGGTCTTGCTTTTGGGGTTCGATGGGCAGCCCACTAATTGAGTTTATTCAGCGTATCAATAATCACTACTGGATAGGAAAACTAGATTCTAATTTAATCTCTGAACTAGAAGCTGATAACGATGCAAATGCTGAATACGCTAAAAAGCAAGTTATCAAGCTACGCAAAGATGATGAAATAGGTAAATACGAAGCAAGGGAATATTGGGATTTAATCGAGGCATCAGATAGTGTTAAGGATGATTGTTGCAATAGTTTTTTAGGTGGTAAATTGCTTAGCTTGTTTGGTGATGATGCTTGGTATAACGATTGGCCTTCTATTCCTAACCCTCAATATCTAAGGATGGAATCACGATTAAGCGCTGTTCGTGAGGCGTTAAAGCAAATAAAGGTGGAGTGATGGATAAATACAATAGAGAACAAATGAAACTAGGCGTTCTATATGCTCGCAATCATTTAATTAGCGCATACAGAGCTAACTTTATAGAGTGTGATGAGAAACAGTTTGTAATGTTTATGAACACGTTATCTCATATTGCAAATGAATCCATTGATATTGAATTAATAATGGATAATGTTTTGTCATGTAATGACGAAGCTGAGAGCTGGATTAAAGAAACTCTAATTAAACATTCGAAGTAAACAACCATGCAAATAATCGGATATGTATTACTCATGCTAATACAGGGTTCTGCACATCTATAGGAAATCAAAATGATATATTTAAGTTTGTTCAACGGAATATCCGCTGGGCGATTGGCACTGTCTCGCGCTGGAATTAAATTTGATAAATATTACATTGCTGAAATAGATAAATTCGCCAATAAAGTATCTGAGTTTCATTATCCAGATAATATCCAATTAGGTGACGTTAATGATTGGCGTGATTGGGATATTAATTGGTCAAATGTTGGGTTAGTTACTGCGGGATTTCCATGTCAAAGTTGGTCACTGGCCGGCAAGCAATTAGGCGATAAAGATGAGCGCGGTAAATTATTTTGGACGACATTAAAAATAATGAGCCATGTATTAGAAAATAATCCAGACGCTAAATTCATGCTCGAAAATGTAAAAATGAAAAAGGAGTTTGAGGAATATATAACACTGCATACGGAGCGTGCATTGGGTTATGTAAATAAAACTCTTATTAATAGCTCTTTATTATCAGCACAAAATAGACAGCGTTATTACTGGACTAATTTTGAAGTCAGTCAGCCAGAAGATAAGGGTATTTTGCTGAAAGATATCATTGATGATGACAGTGTTGCCGATAGAGAAAAGTCATATTGTATTGATGCTAATTACTCGAAAGGAACAAATTTAAATCAGTATCTGAGCAAATCAAGGCGACAAATAGTATTTAGGCCATGCGAACCAAGAGAGAATATTAAACAATCCAAAGACGGACTAATTCATGTTGCTAATGCCTCAGATATTAAAGGTAATGAGCAGATAAAACGCATTTATTCCGATGCTGGAAAAGCTCCAACGCTTTCAACGTGCCAGGGTGGGCACAGAGAGCCGAAAGTCGCGATTAGAGATAAGAGTAAAACTATTCGTTCATCTGGACGCAATTCATATGATAGACATGAGTGGGATTCCATTAGTAACTGTCATTATCGCAAATTAACTCCCACCGAATGTGCCAGACTACAAACATTCCCCGATGGCTGGTGTGAAAATATCGTATCAAATTCACAGTCATATAAATGCTATGGGAATGCGTGGACTGTTGATGTTATTGCTCACATATTCAAATGTGCATATAGAGAAAATAAACATGAAGCTATTCGTCCTGCTGTTAATTATGAACAATCATGCAGTGCCAATATCTGAGGATTTATACACGCAATCGGAATGCAATAAACGTGCTGAATATTTAATGTCAGCGAGGGGTTTAACTATTATTTGTGGTGAGGTGATGAGAGTTGAATGAATTAAAAGAGGAAATAATTAATCTTCTAAAATACAACAAATTGACAAATGCTGAATTGTATTACTTATGTAGTCCTGAATACTCTAAAAGTCAGGTTAGTTGTGTAATTGGTCATTTGGAAGCAGGTGGAATTATCAGGAGAGGAATTTGCGAATATTGGGAGTTAACCAATGAATAAATACACCGAACTATCTGACTTCGATATTAATAAAAAGGTATTCATTCTTAACTGCAAAGATGACTGTATTCAGTATAAAGATATCAAGCAGCGAACTGGAAGTTTAAATTTATTTAAGCGCCAACTAAAAGCCAGTATTAAATATGATAATGAAGAAACATGGGAAGAAACAGAATGGATTGATTTCTTTGGTCACGCTATGGCAATGAGCCTAGTAGAGACAAATAAAATTGCCATTAGCTATGTAGATGGAATTTGGCAATGTGGCTCTGGTTGGAATGTGGCAGAAGATAAAAAACTAACTCGTGCGATATGCCTAGCATATTTATTAATGAAGGATGCGGAGAATGAAAAAATATGACTTGATATTGTGCGATCCTCCTTGGTCTTACAATAATAAAGTTTCAAATGGCGCAGCAGATAATCATTACAACACCACAGATTTATATTCCCTCTCTCGATTACCAATAGAGAAACACTCCTCTAAAAATGCCGCACTGTTTATGTGGTACACAGGAAACTTTGCACTCGAAGCAATTAAATTAGCCGAAGCATGGGATTTTAAAGTTAAAAATATGTTCGGGTTCGCATGGGTGAAATTAAATAAAAATGCAGGAGATAGAATAAATAAAAAACCTCCAGAAGACTTTTTCGATTTCATGGAAATATTAAACAGCGAGACGAAAATTAATTGCGGTAATTATACCCGTCAAAATATCGAAATGTGTTTAATTGCTACAAGAGGGAATGGATTACCTCGTCAATCTGCAAGTGTTCGACAAGTTATTTACTCGTGCTTAGGTGAACACAGCGAAAAGCCAAAAGAGGCACATTATCGTTTGGAGGAATTATACGGAGATGTTCCACGCCTCGAATTATTCGCTCGTCAGAAATACGGTGATTGGGATGTATATGGCGACCAAGCAGAAGAAAGTATTCAATTAATATAGGTGAATTATGAGATTAATAATTCGCGGTGAAGTCACGCCCATAGAAAGGATTGCTATTAATGAGGCATTGGAAGCCCATAAAAAGAAATATAATCGAACTGGAATAATCGTTAGCCACAAAATAAAGATAGGAAAGAATATCTATCCTGTCGAAATAGAAAACTGTCGTAAATCATATATGGTCACTTTGCGTAATAAAAGGCAAAGACTATGAATGCACAGGCAATGGAAAACGCACGAAGGCAAATAGCAAAGGAGTGCTTAATCGAACTAAGAAGTCACGGAATACCCAACGACAAACTAACCACTCAGATCCTCGATAAATACACACCGAAGTTTAAGCCTCTAAATCACACAAAGTACAACACCAAAGATGTTATGTGCCAATACATCAGAAATCTGCAAAAGGAAGAGAAGAATGGAAGATGACTGCATGACATTGAAAGAGTTTGCAGGGAAGCTAAAACTCTCACCATCGACTATCTATAAAAACCCACCAAAATATTACATGTTTAAGGTAGGTGGTTCATGGCGAGCTAACAAGGATAGCCTGAAAAAGTTTGAACAGGCGCAGTTTAATGACAATAATGTTTACCGGCTGGCTGTGGTCGGTGGCAGGAGAAATTTAAAATGCCGATCTACAAAAGAGGTAACACATACTGGATTGATGTCACATCTCCAAGTGGCGAAAGAATTAGGAGATCTACTGGCACCACGAACAAGGTAAAGGCTCAGGAGTATCACGATAAATTAAAATACGACCTGTGGCAGATAGATAAATTAGATAAATCGCCAGAACGAACATTCGATGAGATGATGATTTTGGCGCTAAGAAACGCCGAGAGTCATCGAAGTTTTGCAAATGCACAAACTAATGCAAGGTATTTCCTAGCTATTTTCAAGGGCAGAAAACTATCCACTATTACTAGTGATGAGATTACGAACTCACTGCCTGTGTATAGTACGAAAACAAAGAGAAAACTCTCTAACGCATCCAAAAACAGGTATCGTTCATTTATTATGAGGGCATTTTCATTAGCTCACAAAAGCGGATGGATAAAAGAAAAACCGCATGTTCCATCGTTTAGAGAACCAGTTGTCAGGGTTAGATGGATCGAAAAGGAAGTTGCAATTGAGCTCATTGATAATCTAAAGCTAAAGTGGATGAAAGACTTAGTTAGCTTGGCATTATTAACTGGAGCAAGACGAGGTGAGTTACTATCCCTAACTTGGAGCAATGTTGACTTAGATAGAGGGGTTGCAATAGTAACACCTGAAAACTCAAAATCTAACCGAGGTCGCCCTCTTCCCTTAAATGAAGATGCTGTAAATATTTTACGCAATATTCCAAAAGACTTTGAATATGTATTTACAAGAACCGGGAAAAGGAAACGAACTATTGGATTGGAAGATTTTGAACGGGCGGTGAAATTAACCAGGCTAACAGATTTTAGATTTCATGATCTGCGCCACACATGGGCAAGTTGGCATGTTCAGAGCGGAACACCATTAATGGTATTAAAAGAAATGGGAGGATGGGAAACATTAGAAATGGTTAAGAGGTACGCCCATTTAAGTGGTGAGCATTTAACCAAATACAGTGAGCGCGTCACAATTTCGACACACTCGAAGAATAAAGCCAGCAAAAAGCCACATCTAACACTTTTAACTGGCTGATTAATATAGATTAATATTACCCATCATCTAGTGTAAAACACAATCCTGAATAGATTTAATATCAGAATCTGAATTAGAACCGTTTTTAGCTTGAACAGTTAACTCACGAATACGTTGTAAGTTATTATTAATTTCATTTAATGCCCCTTCTGTGGTTTGGGCAATTGAAATACCGTCGTTCGCATTACGAGAAGCTTGAGTCAAACCATTAACATTTGAGGTAAAACGGTTAGCAATCGCTTGACCCGCAGCATCATCCTTGGCGCTATTAATACGTAAACCAGAAGAGAGGCGTTGGATTGCAGTATTTAATACACTTTGAGAGCGATTTAAATTATTTTGAGCAATCAGTGATGTTGGATTAGTCATAATAACTTGTGGCATATAATATTCCTTCAACTTGATTTTAAAACATTTAATGAATAGGTGGGTTATTACGTCACTGTAATAACATTGCCTAAACACTATCGTCATCAATTTTGAAGGATTTACGATTTTTGGCGTCGCGAAAATAGTAATAAAAGCCAGTCAGTTAATTTGCAAGGAATAATTTATTGTAGAAAAAAGCGAAATAGATCGGAAGAAAAAATAAAACTAAAAAAAGTAGGGCTAAATATAAAATACTGGGAGCCTGTATTCTAAATCTCGTGCAATAATTTCGCCTGAATGTGAAATTTTAAATTGTCTCATTAATGATAATCCTCATAGTTTAGAATATAGACATCGCCGTTAATAAATTGAAAAGCAATACGCCAATTAGCTCTTACTGTAATCGACCAATATCCTTCTCGATCACCTTTTAATTTATGAAGTTTATATATTTGCCGATTTAATTCGCCAATATCTTTAGCTATATCAATAGATTGTAGTCTATCATTAATTCTTTCTACATCATTAGCAAGAACTTCTGATGTAACGCCTTTTTCAAAAAGTTGCTTCAATCCTTTATATTTAAATGATTTTATCATCTTTAAATCCGTATTATACGAGATGTAACACACACTAATGTGTCGTTATAATCACCACAACATAAAATGATTTTTATCGTTTTCTTTAGGAAAAATGCTATATGGACATAATTTTTAAAAATAGATGAAGGAAAAATATAAATACTTTTCAACACAAATGACAAAAAAAGGCCCTCTTACGAGGACCTTTTGAATATAGAAAGGTATCTTTTGTGTCAGAGTACGAATTAACGTAACAGAGACAGAACAGTTTGTGGTACTTGGTTTGCTTGAGCAAGTACAGAAGTACCAGCTTGTTGCAGGATTTGACCACGGCTCATGTTAGAAACTTCTGTTGCATAGTCAGCATCTAAGATACGGCTACGTGCAGCAGATAAGTTGTTAACAGTGTTGTTCAGGTTGTTGATAGTAGATTCAAAACGGTTTTGAATCGCACCTAAAGAAGAACGCATACCATCAACAGTGTTGATAGCTTCGTCTAACGTTTTCAGTTGAGTTTCTAATTTCTCAGCTTTTTTTGATTCATCAGCTGTTAACGATTTAACTTGTTCGCCAACGTTATAAGAAATTTTACCAGCTTCACCAGCTTTATCTTCACCAGCACCTGTTGCAGTGGCTTTAAATGTTACTGTTTTACCATCAACGGTACCTTGAATATACTGTTGACCATCAGCATCTGCTGCTAATTTAGTCACAGTCATATCATGTTCTTTACCATCTACAGTAACTTTAGCTGTACCACCAGCTGCTAATGTAGGAGCATCACCAGCACCAACTTTTAATGTATCTAAATCAGTGTCTGTTAAACCAGCAATTAATGCATCAAATTTGTCTTTAGACATACCTGAAATTTCTGCACCGACTTCTAATGAGTCTACTTTCAGCGTTTTGCTGTCAACTTTTTTCAGATCAAATTCAATTTTTTCTTTGTCGTTAGTACCAACGTGAACGGTCATTTTTTCTTTTTCGCCGCTCAGTACTTTAACGCCGTTGAATTGAGTTTGTTCAGAAATACGGTCGATTTCTTTTAAACGCTCACCAACTTCTTCTTGGATTGATTTGATATCTGATTCTGAGTTAGAACCGTTTTTAGCTTGAACTGTTAACTCACGGATACGTTGTAAGTTGTTGTTGATCTCGTTCAAAGCACCTTCAGTAGTTTGAGCGATAGAGATACCATCGTTCGCATTACGTGCTGCTTGAGTTAAACCATTTACGTTTGAAGTGAAACGGTTAGCAATCGCTTGACCTGCTGCATCGTCTTTCGCGCTGTTGATACGTAAACCAGAAGACAGACGCTCGATTGCACTTCCTAAAGCTCCCTGAGATTTATTCAGGTTGTTTTGAGTTACCAGAGACAGATAGTTGGTATTAATGACTTGTGCCATAGCTAGATTCCTTTAAAATCAAGTCGATAAAATAAAAGTTTGCCTATTCATTTTCGGTGTTAATCACCGGCAACAAGTTTATCGGCACTCCACATACAACCTTTAACTTTTCCTACAAAAATTTCTGCGATTTTTTATAGAGTCGATATCAAGTCAATGATAAATAAAGAAATTAAATTATCATTTTTTTATTTATTTTTTATCAATTTTCGTCTCAACGTTTTTTTAACCCATCTAAATTCGACTTTGGTCATCAATGGCAATAAAAGGCTTCTATATGGCAGCCTGTTTCACTCATCAAAAATACTAAATAGACGTAAACTTTTCGCCGATTCTACCGATAACATTTTTTGAGGATCATTTTACGAACACAGAAAGGAGACCAGTATGGCTGGTATTGCTTCACTAGGCGTAGGCTCAGGGATGCCTCTAGGTCAAACATTGGCACAATTAGAAGCGGCGGAAAATAAACGCCTTGAACCCCTTGATAAACAGATGAAAAGCTACGAAGCTCAAATTACTGCTTACGGTAAAATGCGCGGACAGCTCGATAAATTACAAAAAGCATCAGAAGATTTAAAAAAATTCGACAAAATTGTAGGTACCAAAGTTGAAGATGAATTTGATGCTTTTAAAGTCACCACTGATGGTAAAGCAAGTGTCGGTAACTACACCGTTTCTGTTACCCAATTAGCTCAAGCTCAAACATTAAAATCTACAGCAGTCAGTGATGTAAAGAAACCGCTTGGGGAAACCTTAGGTGAAGGTAATAAACGGACATTAGTTATTACACAACCCGGCGAAGAAAAACCATTACGTATCGAATTAGAAGATAAACAAACTTCAATTCTTGAATTACGTGATGCTATCAATAAAAAAGAAGGTAATGTTTCAGCGACTATTGTTAAAGCTGATGATAATACTAGCTATTTAGTGCTAACTTCACGTAAAGAAGGTACTAAATCTGAAATGAAAATCACCGTTGAAGGTGATGATAAGTTAAATCAATTCCTGTCGAATTCAACTGCCAAAGACGATGCATCACATACATCAGGCATGAGACAAATTGTTGACGCTAAAAATGCGAAATTAACCGTTAACGGAATTGCGATTGAACGTCAGACTAATGAGATTAAAGATGCGCCTGAAGGGATCGTTTTAAATCTGAAAAAAACCACTGACAATAATAAAGATGGTGTCGATAAGCCTGAAATTATCAATGTAGCGCGTGACATTGAACCAATGAAAAAGGCGATTAAAGCCTGGACTGATGCTTATAACGAACTGAGCACAACGTATAAAGATTTAACCAAATACACCCAAGTTGAAAAAGGCGAAGAATCGTCTAAAAACAACGGGGTTTTATTAGGTGATAGCACCAGCCGTATGATTATGTCTGAGCTAAAAAGCTTTGTTACTAGCTCACAAAGCACATCTGAATTAGATACCCTTAATAAAATGGGTATTAAATTTAAAGTCGATGGCACATTAGAAATCGACAATAAAAAACTTGATGAGGCGTTAAAAGAAAAGCCAGCTAACGTCAAAGAGTTTTTTATGGGTGATGGTAAAGAGACAGGATTTGGTACTCAAACTTATAATTTCCTGAAGAAAACACTGCAATCTACAGATGGCACCTTAGATATTGCCACTGATGGTGTAAAAAAACGGAAAAAAACGTTAGATAACCAAATTAAAAATACGGAACGTAATATTGCTGCCACGATGGAACGTTATAAAAACCAGTTCCAACAGTTAGATAAAATGGTGAACTCCATGACTAACTCCAGTGCATCAATCGGCCGTTTATTAATGTAATTTTTAAAAGTAGGATAATATGTATCAACAATCAGCCAGTAAAATGTATGCTCAAATCGACGTTGAAAGCGAGATTTTAAATGCCACGCCTTACCAGCTGATCCAGATCCTATTTAATGGGGCGCTTAGCGCCCTTCGCCGTGCCTTAATATTAATGGAGCAAGGAAATATCGCAGGTAAAGGCGAAAACATTTCTAAAGCCATTAATATTATTGGTAACGGGTTAAAGCAAGGTTTGGATAAAGAAAAAGGTGGCGAGCTTGCAGAAAATCTGGAGCTCCTTTATGACTATATGGTTAATCAGCTACTCGATGCTAACTTAAAAAATAATCCAGAAAAAATTCATGAAGTCATCAAGCTCTTAACTGAAATTTCTGATGCTTGGCAACAAATCGGCACACAGATTAATTCTTATTAAATTAGAGTGGATAACAATATGGATATTATGGCGGCTTACGAGCATGTTTTAAAATCAAGTGAGCAAATGTTAACGCTTGCCAAAGATCAGCAATGGGATAAGCTGATAGAAATGGAAATGGATTATTTAAAAAGCGTAGAAAGTATCACTAAGATGATAAAACCTGCTGACGGTGAGCTGAGACTACAACAACGCCTCACAGATATGCTAAAGAAAATCTTAGAAAACGAAAATGAGACGCGAAATTTATTACGGGCTCGTCTAGATGAGCTTGGCATATTAATAAGACAGACTGAACAAGAGCAGAGGGTACAAAATAGCTATGGTCAGTTTACAGAACATAGTTATTATCCTGATCTCAACCTGAAATAACTCTCCTCTGCGCCAAAAGCGGTTTTATTAGCTAATGGCGTCTTTTTATCTAAGCAATTAGAGACTTTTATTCAGCTAAATTTGTTATCGGTAACGTACTCTTTTCTGGTTTATCTGTAAGTTATTTTATTTATTAGACTGCATGAATACCATATCGATATGAGGAATATTATCTTCAAGATAACTTTCTGAGTCGATAACAAAACCATGAGATTGATAAAAATCGACTAAATAAGTTTGAGCCATTATTTTTACACTATTGGTTTTAAACTGTTTAAAAGATACTGAAATGGCTTCTTTTAATAATAGATGAGCAACGCCACCACCACGATACTCTTTAGCAACAATCACCCGCCCTATTGATGCCTGTGGAAATACCATACCCTGAGGTAATAAACGCGCATAAGCGATTAACTGCGAAGTTATTTTATCATTAGCAAATAGATGTAATGATTGTTGATCAATACCATCCAAATCTTGATAAGCACATTGCTGTTCACAAATAAAAACCTGATTTCTTAATGCCAAAATAGCGTAAAGCTCATCGGTAGTGAGTTGTGAAAATGATTTTAAAACCCAATTCATGCACTTTATCCCATGGTTTAAAAGTGATAACAAAACAATCAATGATAATGCAATATCATCGACAAAATTTGTGTTTACTATAAATAATGAAATGATAATGTTGATGGTGCGTTTTGCTAGTGAAAAATGCAGAAGAATAAATACTCAATGCAGAAAGATAGGCGATAAAACCGTTAATCTCAATACGTTCAGACTCCCCCACGAGCCTTGATGACTTTTATTACTTTGCTTATCTATTTATAAAGATAATCTCAAAGTCGCTCTAACCCTTTCCACGCTCTATTTTTTACTTCTGTCACTAAAATGGCAGGATTTAAGGTTATTTTTTCTGCAATTGAAAAAGCCAACTCGATAACTTCTTTGTGATCTTTAGTTTCAGTATGATAATTAAACTCTGCATGAGGCAGAACATATTTACCTTTCAAACCATTAATCTCTTTTTTAAACCCTTCTTTTACCATCTTCTGTGTTAATAACACATAGTCTGCATTTTCGGGATCGGATAACTCTACTCTAACAGTAAACTCAGGCATAGAAACCTCCTACAGTCTATCTATGTCTATTGAAATTCTGTTAGCTCTCAAAAGGCAGTATATTAAATCAACAATCATTTTCCTAGTCAGAAACTGTGATAAATAATGTGATAATGATTGAAATTAGAATCGCCCACTTCACTATGGGCGATTTATTAGCTCATAATAATCTGATAAATAATAATTTATTTAATCACATCATAGAGTTGTTGATTAGATAAGTAATCTGCGGTTAAACCTACTGATGGATTATATTGTCCACCGTGGATCTCAGAGAATGCTTTACCCTCTTTACCTAATGAGACTTTACGTTCATCTTTACCCGTACTTTCATGGATAGAATAGGTTTTACGACGCATTGCTACATATTTATCTGCATCATTAGCAATATCACTGTGATAGCCTGTAATTTGTGCATCCGTTAAGGCTAATTTATTTGCTAAATCACAGCCCCAGCGCGTTAAACAGACCTCTGCAAAATGACGGACTAATAAACCTGGAGCATATAAGCCATTTTCACCATTAGCGCCATCTAAAGAAGCATTACCCACTAATGTGGCATGACGTCCAGAAATAGGGAAAATATGCATTTTAGTTTCAGATTCAATTGTTGGAATAACACAAGTAAATCCTTTAGAGCGTTCATCTCTTGCATAAAATCCGACATATTCTTTGACGTTTTTACCAAGAGTGACTTTTTCAGGTTGGAAATTCAGTGGACCAGGGACAGGATCAATAGCAAAAATATTCACGGGAATATCTTTTAATTGAGGATCTGCCAACATCGCATTCGCTAACATATGGCAAGTAATACCACCACGACTCCAACCCACTAAGTTAACTTGTGTTGGAATAATGCCATCTTTACGGAAGATTCGAATAATTTGCTGTTGAAGTTGTTGCTGAGTGACTTGACGATCGCCATAGTCATATTTACGCCATAAAAAAGAGCCTGTTACTTTGACATCTTCAATGGGAATGCCCGCTTTTTTCAGTTGGTTATACTGCTCTTCGGTTAACTTTTCACGTTGCCAATCAAAGTTACCTTTCATTAAGCAAAGTGCATGCTTCACGTTTTCTTCCCAACCACTACCAAATAGCGAACCCTTGATATCAGAGTAATTAGGACTTTCAACCCATAAATCATCTTCTTGCAGATTACCACTACCCGGGCCATCAACAATAAACCACTGTGCAAACTCTCTTCCTTGGTTATTTTGCGCTAAAGTGGAGACTAATTCGCCTTGCCAGAAGGTCGGATTATTATTATCAAATGAGTTAGACCCAGTACCACATAAATAAACGGTTAATACTGTCATAATTAAATTTCCTTTTATTAATAACTAAAAAATCAAAATAATGATTTTTATTTCCTTGTATTGAGCTATTCCTTAGCCCACCAGCACATTAACCATAAGCCTTTTTTTATTCAATGCGTAAAAGTAAATTAGTAGAGCTGAGATCACATAATTGAATTTTAATTAAGTAAAACAAATAAAAAATCGCTATCAGATCAATGTAATTAAATTATATTAATGAACACCTTATTTTTTTATTATTTCTATTAGTAAATCGATCTATACATAAAGCGCATTAAATAACCAATCCTTAAATTTAGATAAAAAAAATCCCACATTAATAAATGTAGGATTTTCTATTAGGTAGAATGTCTTATAAACGATTAAAAGCAACTACTCTCACCGCAGGAATATCGGCTTGTGCTCCTTCAGCAACTTCCTGACATGCTTTTTCTAACGCAATATGGGGTGTGATCCCACTCTCTGTTTCTACAATTTTATGTCCGGCGTAGGTATCACCATTTCTGGAACGCACTTTATACGCAATAAACCAATATTCCATATCATCACCGTTTACGTTATTAATCATGTAATTACCATAGCCGTTTATGACCTGCTTTAATGTGATAATAATCAATAATTTTTAGTTTAATAAAATCGTTTTATAAAAAGATGAGCTTTATCGTAGGAAAATTAAGCGTGATTTTCCATTTCTGATTGTATTATTTTTTTATTTTTACTGCTTTTTCAAAGTGATTAAATTTATGTGTCATTATCCACCACGTTGCAACTTCCATAAGTAATTCAGGATTGTTATTTTTTGTTGTAGTGATTTTCTCATATTCTCTCTATCTTTATTTTTTAGCGTGAGAATAAATAGGTAAGAGTAAATACTCTATCCATGAAATTTATTCCATAACAGAATAAGCAACCAAGCCGCGATAATCCAGCAAATAACCGCCGTAGCCAATGCTGTAAATAATTTTACATAGTTGATCATCACATAGAGTGAAATTAGGTAAATCATATAAGGTATAACAGCCCATAAACTAAAAATAATTGTGGTTCGTAACGCCTCAATAGAACGTTCAGAGCCAACAATATAATGTGCAATAAGTGCAAAAGTTGGAAATAACGGAACCAATCCCGCAATATAGTAATGACGAGATTTCGATAAAACGGCAATTAATACCACTACAAACGCACCTATCAGTGCTTTAATCAGTAATCCCATTATTTTTTCATCAAGTTATAAAAACCTTACTACTATCATACTTATTCATATTGGTATGTGAGCTGGTTTTATTTTTAGTTATTTAAAATGTAATTAAATATTTAGAAAATAAAATAGAAAAAATTGAGAAGAAAGATGATGACTATGCTTTATACAAAACTAATCCAACATAGGTTAATTAACTTATTTAACAATTACTTTTGATCTTTTTTGAAAGATAAGAAGAGATAAAAAAATGAGTTGCTTTGATATAGATGTGCAAAAGCGCACATCAATAAAATGATGTGTCTATCCCATCTGCAAAAATCGGGGCGCTCATTATCATAAATAACAAACAATAGTATAAGTATTCGAATGTTTAATCACATTCGAAAGCTTATATCATCTATTCAATGACATTGAGCAAGATGCCCCATCTCTATTTTGATTAGGTGTTTTTTATCTCGTGATAGAAAAGAAAAGTCACCTTTATCAAATAAATAAGGTACTACACCTGCATGCTCATAATATGGGAGTACAGATATCGAAAATATGAAAAGTTCGAGTTAGTTCAAGATTAGCAGACGATTACCGCAAATTATTTTCTCAAGCGTGAGTGAGTTCGAGAAAGTTTGCGGTAATTTTTTGCCCCCTATACGTCCCCACTCACTACCTTCCTGCTATACTCTCCAAAAACCAACCGGATCTGTTATGAACCTCGCAAACCTAACTCAAGAAGAAAAAGACAAAATCAATGTCGATTTAGCTGCTTCAGGTGTCGCATATAAAGAACGCCTCAATATGCCAGTTGTTGCGTCCGAAGTTGAACGACAACAACCAGCACATTTGCGCGAGTATTTTAATGAGCGATTAGCGTTTTATCGGGAAAGAAGTAAGAAGTTGCCAGATGGAAATTCGGTGCAGTACTTGAAAGCAGAGTGATCACTCAGGTTTTTGTGGCCATTCAATATCTGGCGCTAATTCTGGATTTACATCATCAAGCTTGACTGTGTAAATTTCCCATGCTTTCAGCAGCCCAACCTCTTCTTCATTTGCCATTTCTAATTTGATTTTTCGCTCTAATTGCACAATGCGATTTTCAGCTTCTTGTGATAACTCTGTTTTTTGTTTATTAGCTGAGTTAATTTGAGCTTCTTTAATAGCTCGCTCATCAGCAACCCAGCTTTCACCATTCCACTTATCGAACTCACTGTTTGGCTGTAATAGTGTTAATGTATCAGGTAATGATCCGATAAAATCAATGTTTACTGGTTGCTTTGTTTGTATGTGATATGCAACGAGTCCGCGATAATCATCTACAATTTCCCATGCACTACCGTCAATCTTGCGTCTGATTGCCTGATTTTCTTTTTTTGGCAACTTAGGTTCATCTAGGTACGCACCCGATTGAAGAGAAACATCAAACATAACGTTTTCCATTGTTGCCCCCATGTATTCACGAGTCAGAGGGTGTGATAAATAACATTTTACCCAACCAGCAACTTCCGCTAAACCATTCTCACCAATTTTTCCATTTTGAATATCTAAATTATATTTGTTCATTATGCTGCTCTCACTATGTATAAAAATGCAATATTGCGCATGCGAGTTTCGTTACCGTTAACGCCTTCTATTTGTTGATACAGGCTATTCCAGCCTTGATTATCGCCTCCTGTTGTACCAATATTATTTATTTTTAATTCAAATCCTTTTTCTTCGGGATTATTCATTATTGGTGAACTTAATAAGCTATTCCCTGATTGCTCTGATAGAATTTGACGATCTACATCAATACCGCGACCAGCATCCAATCCTCGGATAGCATTTCCTCTAAGGTCAGGCAACTTCCCCGATGGATAGGCGGTAGCTAGTTTTGGATATGTTGTCTTATTAAATGTTTGCCCTTGACAAATTAGGTAGCCAGAAGGTGCAGTAGATAATGACCATGGGATAGGAGAGCCGACTGGAATGTTATCAATATCAATAAGATCTGATTTTAATGCGTAATTTCCCTTGGCTTGAAACGCATCCGTGGATGCCTTTTGGCTCATTATTGAATAATTATTTTGCCCTGTTGACTGAACTATGGCGGTGTAATTAACCTTTAAATCAAGAGCATCACTAACCGCTCTCTGACTCATTATTGAATATTGATTTTGCCCTGTTGACTGAACCAGCGCTGTTTCATTAATTTTTTTATTTAACTCCTCAGTAACAGCATTTTGACTCATTATTTTTGTTACAGATATCCCTGTTGATTGAACAACCTCAGATTTGTCAAACTTAAAGCCAAGCTCATAGATTAACTTACTTCCCGTAACGTAATCACCAGATTGCTGTTTCTTACCTAGCTCCTTAGTCACTAAATCCAAGCTCGGCACTTTATTAATATCATTTGCTAATTGCTGAGAAATACTAGCTTTATCAATCTTTTTATTAAGTTCAACATTCATTTCTGATGTTGTCGGATAAGTGCCTTTTGGTTGGAACGCATCAGTAGACGCCTTCTGGCTCATTACGCTGGTTGTTGATGTGCCAGTGGATTGGACTACTGCGGATGATTCTAGTTTTTTTGATAACTGTTCAAGTAGGTCGTCAGTCATTACCAACTTCCAAGATGTTTTTATCTGATCTTGGCTTGCGGTGTTGAAGTTGACTTTATTGTTATCAATCAAACTCTGGTAGTATTTTTTCTCATCTTCTGATTGAAGAATCGCCCCTTTGGGATAGCCATTAATAGCTGTTGCATAATCAGCAGAGAATTTAAAAACACCGCCTTTTGATATATGAACAATGGTTTCACACATCTGGTTTAGTATGCCATTAAAGTCTTGCCCTTTAGGAGGCAACCCACCTGCGCTTACTGGCAACATAGTAATCTGACCAAAGCCCTGATCCCATGTCGCTTGGTTACTCTCCATGCTGGTTTCGTATTTTTCAGGGATGACATTTTTCTGCCCGTTCTGTGCGAAAGGCTTAGATATTAATTTTGGATTTTTCATTTTTTACCTATTTAGTGAAAGGCGCTTGGTTGAATGGTTGGAATCCACTGCCGTAGAATCCAAAATATTCATTTGTAGGAAGCTCATTTACGCCGACATCAACACCTGATGGTCGAGGTAAAATGTTGTGATGAAATATTAAGTTTTTTTCGAATTCTGATAACCGGTACTCAAATACATATCTTGCCTGCATGTGACCAGTGATCAGGTAATAGGCTTTTCCTCTTGGGAATGATGCTTTAAGAAAAGCGTTAATATTTGGTGCTGTTGCATAAAGGATGTTTGAATAGGCTTTTATGATGATAACTTCACGATAAGTGTCATCCGACATTTCATAAGTCACATCACCCGGATTACCTCCGAAAAAAGGAGCTTGCCCAAAAGGAGTGTATTTTTCTGTGCCTTCAAACCCGAAGTAATTATCGTCAGGATCTGGAATTGAAAGCCCCCTTCCTATGCCAACTATTCTTCCCCATATATCCAGACCGAGCCCAGCAGCAGAATGTAAGTTTACCGCCATATTGTAGAACTCCTCTACATGACTTCGTGGGTCAATGGCTTGATTTGCTGATTTTAGTATTGCGATGATATTGGGGGAGTTGGCATATTGGCTGAGTAATGTTTCTCTAATATCAATCATTACTCTATCCTTATGTCATCTACCGATAACACTGGAAACTCATCTATCCCAAAATCAATGTAACTAGCCAAAGCAGAACCTTTTCTACCAACCTGAATATTGATTAATCGTGAGGTAGTAGATTGAGCTACACCACATACATAATCACTCGCAATTAATCTCTTTCCGATCTGACCTTTCCCTCTACCGGTTGTGAACTCTTCGGTAATAGCCTTAATGATGGCTTGCTTTGCTTGGTGAGTTAATTGTGTTTTATCTTCAACAGTAATCGTAAATGTAACAGCGATATCAGTTGGTCGAATAAATTTCACTGTGTACTTAGGTGGCATGTAAGGGAAGTTTTCTTTATCTTCATAAGTAACCGTCGTGTTACCTACGAACGAGCATCCAGTACCAGCTTTCGTTAATATTTGCTGTGCAATCTCTTCGTTATCCCCGCCCACTACTGAAACAGCGATTGAGTTTCTGATTAAAGAATATTTTGTTTTACCTACCTGAATAGTTGCATCTGATGGGTTATCAACAACATAACAGTCGATAACTCCCTTTAGATTAGCTACTGCACCATAAGTTGCTGAGTTGGTATTCTTAGCGTTCTTTGCGACAGATTCAGATCTGCGATATTCGAATTCTTGTCTACTTTCAGCATTTCTACCTGGTATTCCTGCGGTTCTGTTTGATACAGAATCCAGTCCACTAATGCTTTTAGTTAGTCGATTAATAACGCCTACTGGCGCATCGATAGCGCCTGTGGTTAAGCAGTTAGCTTTAACTACTGCAACGCCAGATTCATTGATTACTGACTCTTCAGATGTTACCCAGAATAACCCTCTATCATCACTTACCTGATAATTTTCAGGTATCACAACACCACTCAGCCCGTTAAAAATTAATTCAGCCACAGAAGGTGTCGCTTGTTTTCTCTGCATAAAGTAGATGTAACCTAGCGCATCCTGTATTTGACCTGATGCATAGCGTGGGTCAAAGTTGTTTAATAGGTTAATCATGAAGTTTCGTTCATCAGTAATAACGGCTGATAATGTGGTGACTAACTGGCCTTGTGGTGTATCCATTGATGTATTGATGTTCTCACCAAAGCACCCCTTCATTAACTGCCATAAACCATCTATCACTTCCTGAGTGGTTGGTGCGACGATACCTTGAGGAAGTATTTGTACCGGTGGGATCATAATGAAATACTCCCTTTATTTCCTTTGTTGTCAGTGAATAAAATCCTGCCTCTAACCACTCGGTCATTTGCCGTTGATAATTCAGCGGTAGCCGTAACGACATTAGGAACAGAAAGCGCAGCCTCTTCTAAATTCTGCCGATATAGAGAAAGTGAGTATCGATTCTTACCTAAAATGTCCTCCAAATAAGGAATGCCCTCATTTTGTGAGTAATAAAGGTCTTTCATAAATACTCGGCACTTATTAGCAACTGATTGAGCTGTCTCATACTGTTCAGAGGCAATAGCGAGGTTTCCCGATACATCAAGGGTCAGATCCCATGTATCAGGCAGTAGAAATAATGTTTTCATTTTATACCTGCTGATTTGGCTGGTTCGTATTGGAGCCTTGACCGTTTTCTCTGTGGGTGTGACCGTTGTAAGTGGTTCGCATTGAGGCCATTGTTTGAGCGTTACCTTGCGCTGTATTGTCAGTGATATGCCCTGCTGATTGTAATGTTGAGGTGGTTTCTACTGGGGCATCCAGTATCACCTTAGTGCCTTTCATGTTAATTTCACCTGTGGCCACAACATTTATTCCACTCTCAAGAAAATGAATGTATTGTGATGGCGATCCATTAAGTATCCCCCCGATATACAAACTATCAGCCCAGTCATATCGACGCTTGCTATCTGGCGCAGCTTCATCCTTTGTGCGTTTAACTTTTGAGATATCACGAGAACAAACAAGGCAAATACCCAAGTCACCCACTTTAGGGTCGATAATTACTGCGTTAGCACCTCCTTGATAACGAAAGTAAGGAACGTTATGGATAACTGCGTTTTTGTAAGTATTCCCCGCTCCGTCAACTTGAAGCACCAGAGGCATGATATCTAACAATCCAACCGCGTCAGTTCCGCTTGGTTTAATCGCCACAACCTTACAGACAGTGGTAGTTGCTACGCGCCCAATCAATGAGTTAATGATCATCTCTTGAGTGCCAATACCACCAGCCATATCTTTAGGGCCATAGAGTGAAGCCGTCTCATTTTTTGATTGCGACATTCTTACTATCCTCTAGGTTCTGTGCTGATATTTCCATATGCCACCTTGCTGATTCTTGTTCGGTTTCCAGAATGGAACGTGAGCCATAAATTAACCAGTCGCCATTACAACGCTCAACGGCGCTATTTTTGATTCTCGCAATGCCGCCAAAGCGAATTAAAGGGTCAAAGAAACACTTAAAATCGACACCAATCATGGTAGGAGTAGGGTATCCAATTAACCCCGTCTCAGGAGAGATAACAGGGATTTTAATTTTCCTTGGTTGTCCTTTTGGCGTTATGGCCACAAGATTATTTTCAAGATAAAGGTCAAGATCAGCATCATCCGCCAGCTTTCTGATTTTCTTCATATCGGTATCACAAAGATAAACATCATTAAGCTTTGCATTCACATCGTTACTTTCTAACGTATAGCCCACCCTCTCGCATATCTGCCCCATAATATTGACAACGTCTTGATAGCCTTTGTAACTTTCAGCATCAACAGGGGCCATGCTTTCAAGCACTGCTGTTTGTGACTCAATAATCAGAGCAACATTAGGCGCATCACCAAAATCAGGGTAAGCAAATGTAATCCCGCCCTTAAACACAGGAACTAGCTCGCTATCCTGATCCCCTGCCTCTATTGCTATTGTGTCTCTTAGTCCGTTTAATGAATTGAACTTAATGCGCAGTAACTTATCCGCAGTCTCAATCGGTAAGCCGTAAATCTTCACTCTGGCACTAGGCGCTGGAGAACCATTTCCATAGTTAATTTCAGCGCTCGCCCTCAATCCAATGGCAGATAGGCTATTCTTATTTTCAGTAGAGAATGATTGATTCTCACCAGACAGCGTTAATGTTATGCGCAAAACTTTTCTATTGAATGCCATCGTTCCACACCAACTTATAACGTGATCCTAACTCTGAATACACTGGATCTGTATTCCCCTCTATATCGACAAATATCAACCACTGGCAAATGTAAGTAAGGTTTCGACAAATGCGATTACACACCAGATATTCACCATCTCGTTTTACTGTGGCGAATAGGTTTTCAAGTCGAGTTTCTAACGTGAGTTCGTAAAGTGTGTTATTGATAGTGAATGAGGTTGATTGGTTTGGTGTGGGCGATAGTTTTATTTCAAAATTCATTTAACCTCCAGAAACTTGACCTTGTATAAACTTCATCGCTTCATCATACGACTTGATAGCAGAATCCCACCCATTTTTTAGTAGCTCAACCCCTTGGTATAAATAACTATCTCCACTATTCCAATCAAAGTTAAACCCCTGAGATTCCACCTTTTGAGTCTGATCTCCAGTATCTTTCACCTTTGAATCATCTGGCTTAGTGACTTCTTCCTCTGCATAGCTAACTGTGACCTCTCGAATTTCTTCAAGATGTACGTTTACTTTAATAAGTGTCGCCCCGTCTTTGGCCTCACGCGCTAAGTCATACCCGACGATATTTGCAAACTTGTAGACAAACTCAGGCGTGATAACGATAAATCGCAATGTGCTTTTAGACAGGATTTCAAGTTGAGCCAAGAAAGCACCACGCTCTAAAGCACCACCGCTACCTTTACTCATTTGTACGGTTGCTTTCCACGGATCGCTTATTTTGTTGTAACTGGCAAATGTGCCTCTTTCGATAGGCGCATTTACAACACGACTTTTGTTTTCATACTGGAGCGATATCACGTTATCAGCGAGTAATAACGGAACACCGTATTCATTGAATATTCCCCAGTAGTTACCGAATAAGGAATTAATTAACGCAGCACCGCCAAGGCTAATGCCTGCATCTAATCCAGCGTTAGGTAATCCCTTCCAGTTTGGTATATCTGGCATTCCGAACATTGTTATCTCCAACGTGAAAAGCCTCAGTTAAGAGGCGTGGTGAAATTTGGGCAATAAAAAACCCACCGGAGTGGGTTAGTTTTAATACTTACTCTATTATCTCTCTTAACAAAATTTCTGTTGGTTTGTACTCATTATTTTTCAACGTAGAAATTACTGTTATATCACCTCGGAATGAAAGCCTTCCAGACAATGATTCTGCTGATACATTCGGGTCCAATACTAATTTAACTCTTCTCTCTATGATGCCAGGCACAACCGCAGCCCAGCCTTTAGATGGGTTGTCTAAATCCAATGCTCTTATTTGAATATCAACGTCAGAATAATCCCTAACTTGCGTCAACGGATCAATGGATACTGAAGTTGGAGCCTGCCGTATTGTTTCTGGAGGAATAACTATAGTTTGCTGACCATCGCCTATAGTAAGTGAAGCGTTTTCATCTGACCTTGCTGGTGAAATAACCTTTACGGCACCTTCAGCTAATGATTTTGGATTTCTTACAGATGTTTCAATGACAGACTTTAATCCTTCTGGCGTCAAATTTGCGGCACCTGCACCAATGTTAATAATCGTATTATTATTTGCCTCAAAGTGAGTCACTTTGTCTGGACTCATAGCTGCACTAGCAAGATATAGTCCATATCCCACCATTCCAGATACAACCGCAAAAACAAGTGTATTTCTCACGGCT
The DNA here is from genome assembly GCF_040139785.1 of Proteus genomosp. 6. NCBI lineage: Bacteria > Pseudomonadati > Pseudomonadota > Gammaproteobacteria > Enterobacterales > Morganellaceae > Proteus > Proteus genomosp. 6. Next base: position 34,060 of record NZ_JBEEVJ010000017.1, read on the forward strand.
CCTTCTCCTATCACGGCGTGACATTTTTCTACAAACTTATCTAATTTTTCTTGCGAACCGAATAATAACTTAATTACCAAGTCTTCGTATAGACTTCCAGATCGCAATAATTCAACTTCTAACTCTACTCCGTCTATTTCACACTCAGTTAAATTAACAAATACGTCGAGTGATTGTTTAGCTATGGCCTCCCATCCCTGTAAAGATTTTATGATCTCTTTTACGCTTACTGGGTTCTCCGTAGAATAATAGAATTGTTCCTTAAAATTTAACGACAATACCTCAGCCATACATGGATATCCTTTAAGTCGACTGTATTAGTTTTTATACATAATATCAATATAACTTAAGAATGGTTATCTGGTAATTTGAACAGTGATGAATGTTAAAAAACTAAACTTAGCGCTTTCAAAAAACGAACAAAGGGCACGGACGCCCTTGTTTAGTCTTTGTAACTAAGGATGATAGAACATTCTTTATCTCTCAATCCCCACAGATCACCAGCACCTATCCTGCAATTGTCTTGAAGGGTTCTTATCGCCAGTCGTCCATACTCGTAACTATTTATTTTGCTTTAATGAACCCACTTATCACCTTGCTTGCATGTGGGTATTTATCATTAAGTTCTTTCTCGTGCTTATTAATAAATACGAATAAAGACACCAGTCTCTTTTCTTTTTCGTCATCATCCAACCCCAGTGATTTTGCTGTAATCTTATTCTGAAAGATATTAGAGATGAAACTTTCACATTCAACTCTACTTTTACAATTATTCCCTATAATATCAAAGTATTGAGTATATAAGACATAAGATACCCCATCAATTAAGTTCTCTAGAGAATCTCTTATCTCACCTTTACCCATGTGCTTTATAACAAAATCCCTTGTTGATACACAGTCATTTAACACTGGGCTACCCATTACGAAACCGCCACCTTTACACACCATATCTATGCGATCACCTGAAGATAAGGACAAGATGTATTTATCATTTTTATCTATATTTAATATAGCGCTTCCCGAAAACACTTCTGGAGATAAAGTTCTTATAATTCCTCGTCCTGTAAAATCTTCTGAAATACTCTCTGCAACAGCAACAATCCTTATTTCTTTATTCTTATATTTCTTATTGGCAAGTATTTCATTATTTTTGTATTCACTATAAATATAACTATCACTTAGTGGATTGAGGAAATATTCTGACAATACAAATGAATTTTTTCCATTATGCAGAGCATTCATTTCACTTTCTACAAGCCTGTTTTTCAATGAGGCAGAAAACGTGTTGTACACCTCTTTATCTTGAGGTTCAGGCAAAGCAAAACAGTTGAAAGATATTAAAGCTATAACAGCAACAGTGAAGAAACCTTTAATCATTACCAACCTCACAAGTATGAATTTAAAGTTATTGTGCCACCAACCAATAGCAAACAACAGAAAATTAGACCATGGTTGGCATAATCTGGGACAGAGATTCCCTTGCGGCTACTCTTCCATCCTCAACTGTTCCTTTAATGGTATCCGCCGTGCTTGTAACATTGATACCACCATTCACAGTTACCTCGGTTTTATTATTTACCGTTTTCGGCTGGCTATTTAATTTCTGAGTTTGAGATAAAAAGTTTTGAGCCTCAAACCCTGTATTTGATACTATTGGCTTACTAATAGCTTTGTTGAGAGAGTTAATGTTATTTGCAAGATTAACAGATGGATCACCAGTTCCATTGATAGCAGACATCACAAGTGATTTATTGTAAGGAAGTGGCTTCCCAATTTCCTCCTTACTCATGGCATTCATTAGTGCGTACATCATTTCTGGATCATTAAGGTTTATCACTTCTGTTGGTGATACCGATAATCTTTCAGATACGCGTTTAATATAGCCGTCAGTGTCGTTCTTATCTTTTCCCTTTTTAGGCGCCCATGCTCCAATAATATCTTGCACTGTTTGTAACTTCCTGTTCCCTACCGCCCTTGATTTTCCATCAAAATACAACATCAACTGCCTTACTGTTCCTCTTAGTCCTTCGTAGGGTGTTTTATATTTTGCAAACCGCGCATCTGGGTCGTCCTCTAGGGTAGCTCCTCTTTGTCCAACAAAGTTCATATTAAGAGGGTTGTTATTTCTTTCTCCCCTTGAAATCCCTTTTCTGTTATCTATGTTGTTAATATTTTTTGTATTACTCGATGACGTATTTGAGGTACTGTTGTTGTTGATAATCTGTCCTACTCTAGCCCCCAACCCGTCATTTAATCCATCTATCTCAGCCTGCCTTTTTTTTGCATCATCTTCACTGGTGAATAATTCAAAATCCCAGAATCCATCACCTGTTGATACCCAATAAAGCCCGTGAGAATCAAGATATTTCTTCTTCTCCTCGCCAACGATAGAGGTCATTATTTCATCAACGGGTTCATATAATAACGCCCCAATTATTGCCTTAGAGCCTAACCCTCTTCCTAACTTACCAGCACCCTTAATTATCTTTCCGAATGCTTTTAATATTTTTCCGACCCATTTAGTTCCTATATACAAAGCTAATCCAGCGAATGCCGCTTTCAGTAAATCAACCTCACCTTTTGCGTCAGTAAACCATTTCCCTATAGTGGTGTTTTTAAACCATGCTTTAAACTCATCAAGCTTTTTCAGTATATAAGTAATTCCCTTATCCAACTTACCCCAGTCGAATAAGGACTTATCACCCCGCTTCCATGCTTTGTAGTCGTTATATAGCAAGGCTAGAGCGGCAACTAACGCTAAAACCAAACCTGTACCAGTGAATATAGGGGCAAATAAAGCCAACATCGCAGTCGCTGCACGCCATAATACAGGGATTAGAAACAAGGTGAGCACAACCGCCATTCCCTTAAACAGGTCTTTGGCTACCTCTCTATTTTTATTGAGGTAATCAAGCCAACCTGAGACTTTCTCAGAGAAGCGGAGGAAGTAAGGCATTAAGTAGTTCGCAATGAGTGTTTTTAAACCTTCCCACTGCTTGCTGACTAATGCGTTTTGCTGGTTAAGTTGACGACTGAGCTTTAATTCTTCTTCGCTGGAGATAACGATATTCTTTTGAGTTTCTAGCATCTGTTGCATAGCCTGACGACCTTCAAGCAACAGATTTATTGTGCCGTCATCGAACCCCATATTTTTGGCAATGTTATACGCCTGAGGGCGTGACATTTTCGATAGGCTGTCAGATACATCGAGCAGGATATCGTTAAGATCTCTAATTTGACCACCAGAGTTCACCACATCGACATTGAGCGCATTAAACCAAGGTAGGATAGAAGCATCACCTGTGGTGACTAAGTTCCACAGGGATTGACTCAAGCCTGATAAACTCGCCGCCATTCCATCAGCACTACCGCCCGTCATCTCTGCCATGTTCTGCCACCGTTTAATGTCGGTTGCATTCATGCCTAAGTTTTTACTTAAGAAATAGAGCTGATCATTGGTTTTGCTGGTTTCATCAATCAGTTTTTGTAAGCCAGTTGAAACAAATATGGTGGTGAATAAGCCAGATAAAGCCTTTACAACTCCGTTTATTGTTTTCTCTAAATCCTTGTTTTTCTTTTTGGCTTTATCTGTTTCGTCGTTGGATTTCTTTGTTTCCTGTGTGTAGATGTTGATATTAATACCCGCATCTTTTGACGCATCACCAACACCATTAACCGCATCAGATAATTGTTCGTTATCTTCAATTGCTTGTTTTACTGCACGTCCGAACTCAGTGTTGTCTAATTTAAGTGAGACAATCAGTGATTCCACAACTGTAGCCATAGTGTTACCTCAAATTTCAGGCAATAAAAAAGCCACATTTGTGGCACTTACTCAGACTCACTGAGTTCTTTCATTAATTGCTTGTTGTACTCGCTGACTTGATGTATCTCTATCAAATTCATGCAGTCCTCAAGACTGTATACTGTCGATAGTTCATGCAGTGTGGCGTGACCAGATGTAATAACCTGAGATACCACACTAGACACATTAGCGGTTTCAGCGAGTACGCCATCCTTTAGCGGTAGACCAGCTTTTAGCTTTTCAAGTCTGACCCACCGCCTTGAGTTAAAAAATCAATATGGATGGCTAACACTTCTTTGCGGAGTGTGAACATCGTACTTAAATCTTTAATATCTGAGTCGATAATCAACGCTCGCGCATTACCGCTACTAGGAAGCACTTGGACGCACTCTAACAACTCATCAAGTAACGGAATACCAACATCAGGCTTAATGCCAGATAACGCCTTAATTGCCACCTGAGCCATTCCAAGCATACCCATGTTAGGGTTAATACCTTCGATATCGATACTACCATTAGCAATAGCAAATAAAGCACGCATTGCCCAGTTATCAGCTTTGGTGATCGGCATTTCAGTAATGACGAATGTTTTGCCTTCATCACGACCTTTTTCGATGGTGATAGTTTTTGTTTTTAGTGACATTAGATTTCCTCTGCGCCTTCTGTAACCATGTTGAAATTGTAAGTTGTGCCATCAAGCATTTTCTTACCGCTTGGCCCACCTTTCATTGTGGTTAAACCGCCTTTACCTGTGTAACGTTTAGCGATTGACGGCATTTCAATAATGATTTCAATCGGTCGTACTTCCATATTGCTGTTGAAGTCTTTGCGGATAGTTTCCATCACTTCAATAGATGCGCTGTTAGCTTCCAGATACAGTGTCCACGGCGTTTCATGAGGCGTATAACCAATGGACTGTTTGCCATCCACACCCATGCGAGTTTCACCAATATTTGCGTCGCCGAACTCCCATGCGTTGTCAGCTTGGAAACCTTGAATGCGCACCCAGTCATCATAAATACCTTTGCAGCGGATCATCATGACTGAGTTTGCCGAGGTAATTGTTCTTTCGTTATGGCCCATACCCATAATTCATTACTCCTATTGAACGTTAATTGACGGTAAATTAACTTTCTGGACACTACCGCCGTCTGCGTACCAGAGTTTTAATGGCATGGATTTGCGTAATCCTCGGGTTTGCGCTGGGGTTTCACCAACACGAATACACCAGCCTGCGGTTTTCAGTTGAGACACCGCATCAAAGCCAGCCTCATAATTGATCTGCTTCTTCTGCTGTTCTGATAATTCAACACCCGGCTGAATACCACCAAAGTTAAGCATTTGATTAGCAGGATCTGTTACTGCGGCGCGGTGCATAGCTCGGCCTGCATCATTGTAAGGAACGCTCTTATTGCTCACTAACATAGTCATGAGCGCTAGTTGCAACTGGCTATTGAAGAATACTTGGTTGACGTAACTATCCATGAATTTGAACTTGCCAGAGATTGAACCAGGATAAACAAAGATGAATCGGTCATTGGCTGTGCCGTATGCGCCATAGAAATTAAATCCCAACTTCATTAATTCATCGGCTTTTGATTTCTCATCAACTGATGGTGCTAGCCCTTCTTGATAACGGAATGACAGGTTTGTACGACCGTTTAATTCATCAAAGTTAAGACAAGCAGGATAACCACACACGAATGCACCGTGAGTATAATCACCGTACATCAGCATTGTGCCGCCAACTTCTGCGCCAATAATCGCATCAGAGATGGTTTTTAAATCATCATCATTTGAGTGGTACAGGACGTGAATGTAGCGATCATTCTGCAATGAAACCCAGCGAGAGATTGTGAGTTTTTCGCTTACTGAGAAGTCACTCAGAGTCATTACCGAAACAAAGTTACGTGTTTCTTTTGTAATACGAGGCATCAGTTCTTCAATAGAGTCAGCATCGATACCGTCATTTTTCTGTGCTCCAGATGATTCAGTAAGACCCATAAATTCAGCTAAATCGCCAACAGCAAACGAGATATTTCCTTTCGCTCCCTTTGTAGCACCAGAGATAACGAAAGTTTGCGATAGCGCGTCATAAGCGCACTGACCTTTTGCACCCAGTGAAGTAGTCGCTGCTTGAGCTAAAGCAGAGTAACTTGTCACTTCACCATCAATGGTTACAGAAACTTTTTCACCATCAATAGTTAAGGTTAAATCACTTGGTAGTGGGCTGAAATCACTTTCAGTGCGAACAGGAACTTTAGAGCCAATGAGTTTTGCTGACTCAGCCTCTCCATTCATGTAGGCAATATAGAGTGATTCGGGTCGAGAGGTTGAGTTAACAAACCCTGCGAAATAGATTTGAGTAGCTCGATATTCATCAGAGTCAAGACCGAACACTTCGCCAACTTCATCTTCAGATCCGAATGAGCGAACACCTAGCATTGACTCTGCTTTTTTCTTTGTAATAAACAGCGCGTTAAGTGCCAGAGGGTTACCACCAGTGCCAACGACACCGGGCAATATCTGGACGATATCGCTTGCTGGAATAGAATTCATATTTTTACCTTTTAAACTTGAGTGGTAGTGATAGAGACGCGGTTGACACCATCGGTGTGATAAGAGACTTCAGGGTTATATTGCAGGGTAACGTCTAGCATCATGCGGTTTTCGTATTGATTTGCTTCATTCACCAATACGTTTTTCTTTGGACTTCCGCTGTCTAAAGGTTTGCATTTCTTGAGCCGGTCGGTTGTGTATGATGACTTCCAGAGATTTGCTACAACTCTTGAACGGTTATTAGCTTCTTCGCCGTAAAAATCAAACTGAAAGGTAGCTTCTACTGATCGCTGTACTGTCACCTCTTCCGTTGGCGCTTCCCAATAATTTGCCGTGTAATCCAAATCTCTTTCGTACAGCATGTACATGACAATACCGTCTTTGGGTACAGGTACATTATTTTCATAACCACGAACGACAGGGCAGCCAAATAAATCAGTTAAGTAAGTCCATAGCTCAAGAAAGAGATCATCTTCAGTAATGCTTATTGTCGCCATAAAAGCACCTTAACCCATGATGGGTATGATTCTATGACCTTGGTGACTAGCCATTCAGATGGTTCGGATTCACCGTACGCAACGAAACTAATCTTGTCAGCCCCTTTATCTTTTACTCTGCGAATGGCTTCGATTTGCCCTCTCGCATAACAGTAGATGAATTCACCTTGCTGATTGATAACACCTAAATGCTCTAAGTCCTGTGTGCTCAAGCTCTGCATTTGGACGCTTATTTCATAAGAGGCGAGTTTAGGAACTTGCTTACCTCCGGGGATAATTTCAAATCCCTCGTTGGCGATTAGGGTCGCAGGTAGGTTTTTATTAACGACTTGAATAGCTGAGTTGGCAATGGCTCTAACTTTGATCATCACTTACCTCATATGCAAATGAGTTCATCAGCTGACCAGTATCAATGAGTGGGTTATTAAACCCTTTCCTATCAACTGTTTCTTTTGAGTTTGGAGGTGATGACCAAGCCCTTACTGACTCTCTTAAATCATCAATAATCTCTTTGCCAGTGGCTCGCATAGCCAGCTCTAGATCCCCATCGTAATGCTGAAATCCATTTGACAGTATTCCTGACCACTTTTGCTTATTCATTGATATCGCATGCCTAAAGAATGGCCTAGATGGTATGTTTTCAGAGGGAGAGCCGTACTCCTGCTTGTAAGCGACAGTAGCAACATTTTCACCTCTACTGCCATCGTCATTAGTTGGATATACCGCCCCCTCAAGAACACCAGCTCGCAACTCTAAGCTGGTGCTTACGGAGAGATACTTTTCCAGTGCTTCCTCAAGCTTGCTTTTAGCCATAATAACCACCTCTCCAAACAGGCATTGGCATAACACCAAGCGTATACAGGAATGATCGGTACTGACTGGTCAAAGCCCAATACTCAGCGCCGTAAGGGGTTTGCGTGTACCACTTTTCGGCATTGGTTGTTGTGCCATAATCTAGAGATACTGATACACTGCCCTCGCTTGCGCTAGATGCTCGACCTACCGCACTGTTGCCGTCTTCGATATTGGCTTGAAGCATAGCCATGTGAGCGACGAGCAAGAAGAGAAGCATTTCACGCTCCTTCAAGTCTTTAACACAGCTAAACCTATCATTACGCAAGAGTAACCCAGCCTTAACGAACGCTGATTCTAGTTGTGCATCAGTGCCTTTGGTGTTGGGATAAATCTCGCGAAACTTACCCGCATCAAAATCCACAACACCATCGTTGATATTGCTGGCTGCTTGCTGGCTGCGATATTTCATCAGTTCGCGATTGTTCATGTTATCCCTTACTCTTCAGCAGTCTGAACACCTTCAGTATTTTGCTTCAAGCGCTCAGTTTTTGACTTGTTGTCTTTCTTTTCTTTTGACTCTGCTTCAACACTTTTCACTTTTTCGTGAGCGAAGATGAGACCATTTTTAACAATGTCACGACCTTTGTTTTCTTCCAGCCATGCATCCCAAATAGACTTATCGACACCGTGAGTTAAGCCAAAGCCGTTTTCATCCTGAATGCCATTAGCGAAACCTTTTACTGTTACTCGCTGATTGCCAACATCCAGATATAAGCCATTAGCTAATTTGCACGCTACTGTTACTTCAGACATAAAATTCACCTATAAAAAAGCCACCCGAAGGTGGCAAGGATTAACAACGAGGATAATGATTAAGAGACCAGCATTGATGCAATGAACAATGGACGGTACACGATACACCCGTAAGTACCCTGAGAGCGCTTTTGCTTCCAAGATGACAGTTCGGGGATCATCGCGTGAACGCGCATTTTTTCAGTGAAGCTCAGGTCTAATGTTTCTTGGCCTTCATATTCACGAACAATCAGCTTAACAACTTCACCCGCATCAGTAGAAAACTCGGGGATGCTGCGAATTTCCAAGTTAGGGAAGTTTTTACTTAGCTGGTCAGTTACGTTCACGTTGTACTGATTTGTTTTGGTCAGATTTGTTTCTTGGTCTGGAGAAAGCAGCATAACCATTGGTGTGTTTTTATCAACATGACCTTGAGTTTGCTTGATAAGCTCCGTGTACAACTTGCGAATTGACTCATAAACGCCCTCTCCATCCATAACCGCCCACGGCGTTGATGTGATGCTCGGCAATGTGTCTGGGTCATTCAGAATGCCGTAGTTTTGCAGCCCATCAATCCCGTAAATGTAGGATTTGTTCTGAAACTTATTCAGTGTCAGTGCTGCGGCAATTTGTTTACGAGAAGACCAGTCAATCTTAGCCACGCCAGCCATCGCCATTTCTTTTTCACCCAAACGGATAATTGTCTGATAGTGATAAGGTTGACGCATAGGCCAGTTAACGTTTACGCCAGCCTGACCATTATTACTGTAGTCGCCATAGCTTGACGTTTCACCAGTGGATTCAATCACTGGGAAGTGAGCGGTCTGAGTTGTCCAGTCGCCTTTTTTAGTTTCGCCGAAAATCTCAGCCATGCGCATTGGCGTAACAAGCGTTTCGATTAATTTCGGATCAACGTAGGTAGTGAATAGCGATAACACACCAGCGTTAGGTGTGGTAACTAACTCGCTATCCATTGCCATTTGTCTAGCAAGCGGCGTTAATGCTTGAGGGCTGTAACCTGTCGCAAAGACAATGCCAGCTCGCTGCTCAAGCGCATTAAAATTTAATTGTGTCATTACTTATCCTTACAGTGAGCTAGACATTTTAGTTAAGCCAGATGTAACCGTTTTGGCCACACGGAACGGAGTTGCTTCAACTGTTGCGTCATCGGGGTCGATAGCGTCAACTGCTTTGGCTTTGCCCGTAGCAACATCAGCAACAATAAATTGACCGCGAGTGCCGCCCGCTTCGAGGTTGACGAAATAGTCACCGCCAGTCATGAGGGTAATTTCACGACCTTTAGGCACTAACATTGTCGCGCCTTCGCCATATGCAGAGATAATCGCCTGATTGTTACGGTGAACGAAACCAATCAATGCACCTGCCGTTTTAGCGTTGGTTACTAATCCTTTTTCGTCAGCCCATGCAAACAAACCAACCGTTACACCTGTAGAGCCTGATTTTAACTGCCCCTCACCAGCCAGCATTGAGAAATGCGGGTTAGTCGAAGCAAAGTCCCCCGCCACACCTAGTGGCAAGTCGTTATTCATTCGAGTTTGAAAACCTGTCATGATTTGTCCTTATTAAGCCTGTTTGAAACGAGCAGTTAGCGGGTCTTCAGCGAATGCCGCAGAGTCCATGCCTAGACTTGCTTTTTGAGGTTGAGCTCGATTTTGCTTAACCATGCCAACCATTGTTTTGAATGCGCTAGGATGAACGCCAGAGATATCCACACCACACTGCTTTAATGCATATGCGTAAACATCATCTGCACTGTCCATGGCAACCTGACCGACCAGAGACTTAACTTCTTCACGTGCTTCAAATAACTTAGTCACACGCGCAACGGCTTGGTCTTCAGCTAACTTGATAGCCGAGTCCATCGCTTTGTCTTTTTCACGGTCTTTGCGTTCGCGCTCCTCACGCTCTTTGATGCGCATAGCTTCTGATTCATTATCACGTTCAGCTTGCGTTTGCTCATCTTCGGCTTTTTTCTTAGCGTCATCTTCGTCAGAGGCTTTTTTATCTTCCTCTTTCTCGTCTTCAGCCTTTTTAGCCTCTTCATCTTTAGCACCCACCAACGCTTCGGTAGATACTTCGTCCATGCCAAGTGCAACCGCATTCACAATCGCATGAAGTTGCGCTTCTGTTAGGTCTGAATCCATCCCTAACGCTGTTTTTGTTTGTGCGGCAATGTTAGCAAGCGCACCTTTTTTCAGTTTCATTAATTTCTCCAAATCAACTGTTTGATGGTCTGAAATAATAGCGTCTCGCCCGATTCTGCCGCGCTCGACTAATGCAACGTGGTTACCGATAATGTTTCGCATAACTCCGTCGTAATACTGCCCCTCAAACTCTCCACTGGTCATATCGGCTTTATAACCATAACCTGCGGATAGCTCTTTCATTTTTTCTGCTTCAATTAACCCGATTGCATATCCATCCCACACGCACAGATCAGCGAACAGGCGCCCATCCTCAAATGTGATATTTGATCCGATAGTGCCAATGGTTGATTGTTTCTGCGGTTCGTCTGAATCGACTGGAATATGCTTGATGAGTAATTGTTTTTTGCTGAATGTATTTGCTGCTCGCTCTAACTCGACAGGGTCACGCAGCATGTAGTAAATCCGCTCAGGCTCTAGACCTAGCCTTTCACTATCTGGTATCTCTCTACCGTAATAGGGGTTTACTGCAGCTTTGGATATCACGGTACGCTCAACGGTCAGGTGTCCGTTTGCGTCCTTACTCCGCATTGATGTGCCACTGTCGAAAGCGAGGCTATCTGTCATCTTCATGACCGCCCCTGTTTAAAATGGAAGAATTGCCTTACTGCCACATCGACAATTTATTTTTTCACCCGGCAATATCCATTCGCCATCGATATACATACCCTTTTCAATGTCGAACTTCTTGCCGTGAGCCTTAACGTGTGATTCTCTAGGTTGCTTACCTGCGTGAGAGTGAATCCAAATAGCTTCTTTGATTCCTAGCTCCCTTCGCCTTGCTTGCTCAATAACTGCATGAGCCTTATTAGCTTGATCGCGCGCTATTGTTTTCGCTCGGTTTCGAGCTATATGGAAATCATGCACCAAGTTATCGGTTAGTGTTGATAAGTCATATCCGCCCGTTACAGACTGCCAGACATGCATCTGAACCTTGCTTAGATACTCGGTTCCGATGGATTTAATTAGCCCAACGTTTTCACCCATTGCAGCACGCAAAGCATCTAACGTTCGTTCGCTATTTTGCATTCGAACAGTGAACCCTTTACGCCGTAGCATCGATGCAAAACGAGTGTCATAGTTGCCAACCGTTTTATCGATGAAGTTTTCAGCGACCTCTTCAGATATTGAGTTAAGCCTCCTATTCCATTTATCCAGCATGTAATCTACGATATGGGCTATCCAATCTGAAATTCCGTCATTAGCTAGAGCCTTTTTAGCTTTCCCGTGATATTCGTTAATGAGGGCATCATCAAGTTCCTTTCGGATATCCTTGAGGATTTTCATTAGCTCTTTGTAATACCACTCATGTATAGCTTCTGACGTCTTAATCTCAGGCATTACCGCATCACTCGGTTTCTTCCTCCGCACTTCCATAGTCAGGAACTCCAAAAGGTGATGGAATTATCTTGTCAGGGTCGATAAAGCTAAACTTGCTTGATTCGTCCGTTGCAAGTGTTTGCCTAACCTCTTCACCGTCAACTGCACCGATATTCACCAACTTCTCAGCCGTTTCCGCATTGGTACGATTTACTTCAGCGATCTCTTTCTCATCCAGCTGATAAAGCGGCGTAAACTCGAAATAGATACCGTCGTGAATTTTTCCGAATAAGTGAAGCTGAATAAGGTCGATAATCTTGTTTATTTGTGGCAACAAGTGAGCATTTTGAAGTGAAGAGATGTAATCGTAATAAACTCGGATCTCACCATCACTATTAGCATTTAAACCATTAGGAGTAATACCTAATAACTTAACCATAGGAGTATGGCTTGGTGCTGACATTTGCTCCTGCATTTGACGCTGTAACGCATCTAAACCGGATAGTGGGGTATTGAACTGAAAAAACTCTTCTTTTTGCTTATCCGTCAGCATCAGCCCGCGATTATCTCTAATCTGCGAAAACATCTGAGCACGAAGCACCATGCTTTCGTTACTGCCGCCAGAAAGAATATCTTCCATATCGGTAGCTAGACCAGTTAGTGAGAACGAGTGGATCAGGTCACTAATTGAGTCCGTTGTACGCTGCCACCGTTCGACATACGGCTTCATTAACTGAAGCATGGATAATCCGCTAAAGTTATATGCTGGCTTCAGGATGTCGCTTACAGGCCGCATAATTAGAGTTAGCAATCTATCAGCGTGAGTATTCTTACCTAAAACAAACCACTGAGTAGGCACAAAGAAATCAGGGCTAGTCGGGTCGGTTGAGTTATACATGCTAGGCGTTGACCAAATAGGCTCAATCACTGCAAATCCGTTTAGTTCGCCTTCCTTTACGCCAGCCTCATTAATAAGTAGTGGCAAATCACGTTTATCATCATGGCCCTTAATATCGAGGTAAATTTGAGAGCGTCCAAATATCATCTCATTCTCAATATGACGCCTGAAGATGTCACGGACACCGAAATCTTCCAGCGCTTGGTTAATCTGAGAAACAATATCTGATTTATCGGCCGCATTTTCACCATCATCTCGCGATTTAACCTTTCCCCACTCTCGCGTCATTTCTTTCGCTGTGGTTTCAGGAACGCTGCGATAATCGCTAGACTGAGACATAATCGCCAGTGCAGGATAACCAAGGAAGCCAGTGTAGAAACCTACGTCTTGGCTAGCGCACTGGTTTGCGTATGCGTACGTACCACAGCTATCCATTGCAATAGGTGCTTTCTCACCTTTAGGCAATACCAACGGGTGAAGTTCAGGTGCTTTAATCTCAACTGGCCGATGTTGCTTGGTTTCCTCAGTGACTAGCATTTGCATTAGCTGAGTTTGTGAGGCTGCTTTCTTTGCTTCTAACTCAAGTTGCCTTGTCTTTTCTTGCTCAATAGCAAGCTCCGCCTCTCGCTTTGACAGGCGTTTTTTCCATTTGAATAATTTCATTAGATACCTTCGAGTGCGGATGGATCTATGCGCATAGGCTTTCTTGCTGGTGACATTAGGATGACTACACTATCAGCGCAGTTAGGTGACATTGCTCCATCTGGTTTTTTATCAACAACTATCTTGCCTGTTTGATTTTTTGTGTACGTTGGCTGGCTAAGCTCAGAAGTTAGCCTTGATATAGCCTTCATTTTGGAAGACAGAGATATTAATTCATCCTTGTCATACGGCATCCCGTTAACGGCTCGGTAGGTGTTGAGAAATAGCATCCTTAAATGCCACCAAGATTGAGCCTTAAAGTTTTGGAAGAAGTCTTTGTTAGTTATCTCCCTGCCATTCGCATCTTTCATAATGACTTTATCTGGTTGTAATACTCCTGCGCTGCCTTTGTATGCGTTGAATGTGACTGTATTCTTTCCAGCCTTTCTCCGCTCATCATTAATCTGCTTAGAGTCTCCTCTGCAACCAGCACCAATGCCGTCAGCGTCATACAAAGACTCACTACAACCGCACTCATCAGCTAGATTGATCGCTTTAACTACTGTTTGGTATATATCGGAACCTTTACCGCTCCATTCTTCACACTGATCTACTAATATCCCTTTTCGGGATGAGAAAGCGTTTTTATCGATACCCTCATCAGCAACATCTAGCGCCCCAATGCGTTTGCCAGTCGGCTCAATCCCTAGCTTAATGTGAGCGTCAATTGCAGCCTGAACCCAAGCGGAAGGAATGATCACCCCCTCAACAGAGGCGTTGTAATCTATATCTATCTCCTGCGCTACCGTTACAGGGTCTAGCAACTCAACTTGTTTGTCGTACCAGTTTTGATCCTTACGTGGGTCATCTCTCCAATGGAATGTGAACACAGGTATCTTTCCGCCATGCCTGCGAACCGCAAAGCTATTTGCATTGCCATTGGGGGTAGATATATCTTGTCGACAGTTAGTGGTAGCGGATAAGGAAGCGTCGACTAAAGATGGGCGCTCAAGGAATGCCGCTTCGTCGACAATATAAAAACTAGCTCGGTCACCACGTCCAATCCCATCACCACACTCACCAGATATAATTGAATTGGTGTTAGGAAACTTAATCCGCATGTGAGGGGCGTCCTTGCTTCTATCCCACCCGAACCTGAATTCCGATGGGAGTAGAGACATAAACATGCGCGCTTTTTCTAGCAGTGACTTGGGCACGCCTATCTTATCTACGTACTCTTCCTTCCTACTGCCTATTCCTACGCTTATTCCCTTGTTGAAATTACATACAGTGCAAGCTAAGGCAACTGTTAGCCAGCTCATACCCATGTCACGAGTTTTCTCAGTAATGCCCGGCTCTTGTGATTTCCACCGCTCCATAAACCAGATAACCCACTCTTCCTGTCTAGGGAATAGCAAAAATGGAATATATGAAGGAAGTCCGCGCTCAGGGTTTCGCGGGTCGTAAGTCATGCCCCAGTCGATAATGAATTGCGCTGGG
Source organism: Proteus genomosp. 6 (assembly GCF_040139785.1). Classification (NCBI taxonomy): domain Bacteria; kingdom Pseudomonadati; phylum Pseudomonadota; class Gammaproteobacteria; order Enterobacterales; family Morganellaceae; genus Proteus; species Proteus genomosp. 6. The sequence goes on from NZ_JBEEVJ010000017.1 coordinate 49,093, forward strand.
TTATTTCTGTAGAACTCAATTAGCGCGGGAATAGCGCTTGGGTTTTCCCTGATGCGTAAAATTCTCTCCTGACGCCATTCAAAGACCTGAATATAGTCAGGGTTTCTAAAGTCAAAATTAAAAGGGATCGGCATGATTACCCCATTAGTTTTTTATAAGCATCGGCAGCATCTTCCGCGCTCATTGATGCTGTTACTATCGCTCCGCCATCTTTCCCGTAAATCTCCGCCTTGGATAACTCAACGAAGGCACCAACATTTCTATGCTTACCAAGTAGCTCAAGGTTCTTCACTTTGTCAGGCCATTTGATTTTCTTCATGATGCCGACTAAATCACGCTCACCATCTTTAGACTCGAACATTTCAGCTAAGTCCATGCCACTTAATGATGTGCGCCAAACTTTTGGCCATTCATGAATAGGTTTAATGCCTCCGTTATCATTAAGGATATCCAGAACGTCCATTTGGTCTATTTCAACAAGCCTATTGAGAACGTAATCAGCAGTTATCTCTAATCGCTCACTGCGATCATTCATTAGTTCCTGAATTCGTTTTTCAATGTCAGGTTTTGTCAGGTTTTCATTCCCAACACTTCGTGCAGTTTTTTCGCTGTACCCCGCACGAATAGCCGCCTGTGTAGCGTTCAAGTCAACGAGGTACTCACGACAAAACATTTCCTGTTTATCGGTGAGTGCCATTTCTATTCCTTAATTTTCTTCAAACCGTTTATTAATAGTTATGCCGTGTTTAACAATGAATTGACTAACAATGGATGGGTTAGGCTCAACGAAAAATACCAATGAGAACAAATGTAAGCATTCAACATAATAAGGCACCCACCACTTCATTTTTATGGTTGCTACCATTCTTCTTGTTTTCATATTCCACCCAATAAAAAAGGCCACTAGGGCCTATTTGGTTTTCTGTAAATCAGAAGCAATCAGGTGGAGCTATACTCTTGATTTTTTCTTTCACCCAATTTTCCAGAGCTTTTCTATCTCTCCCTGATTTACTAAAATAAACACCATTAATAACAATGGCCATCGCCATCCTTCCATTTCCAAAAGTCTTTAATGAGCCCTGTTTTTTTCTTTTCCTGTTAATGGATTGTTGAGCCATAGTAGCTAGTCTTAGGTTTTTTATATCGTTATTTTTGGTGTTTCTATCCTTGTGATCAATTGTTAGCCCTTCCGGTATTTCTCCGTTAACTAAAGACCATATAATCCTGTGGGTTCTATACTTAATTGAATTAACCTTCACTTGATAATAACCACCACCATCACCAGATCCTGCCATTCTCCCAGGCTTTATATTTTTAGCTGGTGATACTTTCCATCTAAGACCACTTGGCACCGACGGGTCAATTGTGAATAACTTTCTCATTTCCTCTATGGGGATATAGATGTGCTCTTTCATGTACGTTTTCCTTTAGAAACGAACCTGTCGCTCAGAACGCAAGCACCCGAAAACTCGCCAGTTTCACTAGCGTTCTCAAGTTCGTTTCTGAAGGTTCGGGATGGTGGGATGTCGGGATGGCGAGAGCGAATCGCCACTTACTTCTTAATTAATTGGTTTCACGAGTCGGTTTCATTACTCACCTGCCGTTGTTGTTCAATTTCCCGTATTGCTTTCTTGTCTGAATTACATTGCTCAATAACCGATAACAGGGAGATGTTTAACATTAACGATTCTCCCCATGTCATTTGTTCGGGTATATAGGGCAATAGACAATCAGCGGTTAGGTGTGACGGTATCGCTATGTGTTCCACTGGCACGTATTCTTTCTGAATAGTCGTGCATCCTGATAAGAGCGTCACTAGGAATAGCAGTATTGGCGCAATCATTATTGACAAGAATAGTTTTGATAACCGTTTTAACTTTTTCAGAATCCACGGCTGACCTATTCCGCTCTTCGCTATTAAGTGATGAGACATTGTTGATAATCCTGAATGTACGGTTGGCGTTTTCTGTGATTGAGTTTTGGCGAGATAACTGACTGGTTGCTGTGTTGTAATCTTTGCTCAGTTTGTCGTAATCATCTATTACCCACCATAGCCAGAATGCAGATATTGCCAGTAGTCCAGAAAATACCTTAGTTAGCGTACTCATGCTGGATACGCCTTATGAGTTAATTGGAAATGAGGGCCATCTTTAAATGTTTTCCAGTTACCGCCCCATTCGATATCGACGCCGAACTCTTTCGCAGCTTGCATCATGGCATCAGCTACTTTTTTAAAGTATGACCAATCGTTCCATGGGATCTGATTATTTACCAGCGGAGCACAATCAACAGCGTGGCCAGTTAAGTGGCGACTATTCATCGTTTGGCTTTTGCCACTTGCAACTAATTGTCGCTGTCTGGCTTCGTTCCGCTTACCTTCAATCACCATAAAATCAATATCAGTAATTTCTAATGCTCGGTGTACTACTTTAACCAAGTCAGGATGAACGCCACGGAGGTTTTCTTCGCTACGTTTGCTTAATCTAAACTTACTCACTTCTTACCCCCTGTAAACTTATCCCAGAAGAAGTCCAATGCTAAAGAGCCAGCGGAACCACATAAGCCAGCCGTAAATAACGTGTAGTAGAATGAGGCATTAAGCTCTATCGATATAAGACCGCCCATCATTCCAGCAAAGCCAGATACGAACATTTGCATAATTGCCCCTACCCAGCTCCACCGATAACCATTACGTTTATTGTCAATAATGTATCTAGCCAATCCGCCGTATAGGGATATAGCGAATATGACACCCCATGCGGTGGCACTGAATTTGTCTTTCTCGTCCATTCGTGTCATACCGCCTCCTTTTTTGGAGGAATTAGTTAATAGAACGCAGACTCACAGCTCTTGTGTGAATATGAGGTGTTGTGATTGATTCTGTGGTCGGCATATACGAAAAAAGACCGCCTAAGCGATCTTCTGAATGTGAACTATCCGGTAATTCCGGATGGTTGAACTTGTAAGGATTACTTACAGGTTGGAATTATGCCCGTTTCGTGGGCTAACGGCATGTAGCGCTACTCATGCACCAGCATGGACTTACAAACGATATATTTTGCCATGTTAGATAGCAAAAAACCCCGCCGAAGCGAGGTCTTGAAATTGTTAAACACTCCGAACGCAAAAACTAGCGGAGGATAACATAAATATATCAGGTAATAATTTTTATGCAAGTATTCGCATTATTTTTTCTTATTCAAAATTATCATCAATTTCCTTGCCGTTATTTAACTCAGTGGTAATTGCCTTATGCATCTTTGCCTCAATTATTCTAATGCACCATCTAACTCTGTCTCGAGCTTGAGCCATGGTCAGAGAGCCATTTGTTATTTTCATTAAATACTGCGCAATAGTTTCTATTCTATGCCCATAGACATAATAATTAACTGCAACTCTAACCAATGGAGATCTAGCCCCAAACACTTTGATTAGCATACTGTCAACATACCCGCCTAAGTCGTCTGAACATTTTGGCACTGAGCGATGTTTAAGATTTGCGATTATTTGCGAGAGTTTTTTGATAAGCTCATCTCCATTGTAACCACGAGAATGAAGCCCTTCGATTATCGCTGTTATACCATCTGCTGTTATGGCCCCCCGACCAGATACAGATTCCATAAAGCGACCGATAGGGCTTATCTTATTTTTTTCCTCTAATCCATCATAGGCCCAAGATCCCCATCCGCTAAGAATATGACTAATCCAAACTCTCTCATGAGGCTCAAGCCCTCTTGTTGGATTAATATCTCTTTGTCTTTTTATTAACGCTAAAAGTGCTATTTGATCTTGAGGAAGGTCATGTTTTGAAGTTACACAAGTAAAGAACTCGCCATCATTTAATCGTAAGAAATAATTAGCCTCCATAATTGCTTCATTCTTATCTTTGTAGCTACCAAGATAAAACCTATGTCCAAGCCTATTTACCTGAATTCTCCATCGCTTGGTCTTTCTTTCAAAAGAAACGCACCTTGCGCCAGACGTATTATTTCTACTCAACCGGCGATTCCATGAGTTTTGAGCAGAAGTTGCCGGCCTTAGGTTTGATAGGCGATTATCTGATGTGTTTCCATTAACATGATCAATATCATGCTTTGGCCACTCTCCATGCATATAAAACCAAGCTAATCTGTGCGCGGCGTATTTTTGAGAGTCTATATTTATACCTATATACCCGTCGCTTCTCATATAACCTTTAACTCTTACACCTTTATGTAAATTGCTAGTGAAGTTACCGGTTTCAGGGTTATACCTTACCTTTTCTCTAATCAAAGCCAGCTCAGGGTGTGTATCAGGCAATATTTTTTTGTCATACTCGTAAGTAATCATCTCGCCTCCGGTAATACTGTGTGATAATCATCATTCGCAGTTGTATATAAAACCCTGACACCTTCCATCAGCCCGCTAACTACTTCCATATAGTCCATAATCTGCATTACACAGAAGTTAACTCGACCGCCTGATCTGGATTTTAAATATCTTGCTTCTTCAATAGCTGCGATTAAGTCAGT
>NZ_JBEEVJ010000018.1:0-29009 GCF_040139785.1 Proteus genomosp. 6
GAGGTGCATTCTACATCTTCCTCATTCAGTGTCAAGCGTTTATTTTCAAGGCTTTTCACTTTTTTCTTCGTTCTCTCGGCTAACTCACTTAACGTGGTTTGCCGTGACAACGAGGACGCATTATAGGGAGTTTTCTGAGGCTGGCAATAGTTTTTTTTAGAAAAAAAATCGTTTGCTTAATTCCACAGCAAAACCCCCACTTATACGCACTTATCAACAATTTTATCCACAGACTGTCTTTTTACATAAAATTAGCATGTCAAACGCAAACGTTTGCGTTATTATAATGACCGATTAAGTAAGATTGATTTTGTGTCCATCTTCTGAAATGTTAGTTAAGCAAACACAATTTCACTGTATTAATGTGATTTAACTTCACCATTACTACCGTTATACCAACCCCAAGGGATAAAACTCATGCAACATCTTCGTCCTATCCGCCGTGCACTTTTAAGTGTGTCTGATAAAGCAGGTATTTTAGAATTTGCTAAAGCACTTGTTGAAAGAGAAGTAGAACTCTTATCGACAGGTGGAACCGCACGTCTATTAGCAGAAGCTGGCTTACCGGTTATTGAAGTCTCCGATTACACAGGTTTCCCAGAAATGATGGATGGCAGAGTGAAAACGCTGCACCCTAAAGTACATGGTGGAATTTTAGGTCGTCGTGGACAAGACGATGCGATTATGGAAGAACATGAAATTCGACCTATCGATATGGTCGTCGTAAATCTTTATCCTTTCGCTAAGACGGTAGCTCGCCCAGATTGCTCATTAGCAGATGCAGTGGAGAATATCGATATTGGTGGACCAACAATGGTTCGCTCCGCAGCAAAAAATCATAAAGACGTTACGATTGTAGTAAATAGTAATGACTATGAAAGAGTGATTGAAGAAATGGATAATCACGAAAATAGTCTTACTTTAGACACACGCTTTGATTTGGCGATTAAAGCCTTTGAACATACAGCTGCTTACGACGGAATGATTGCTAACTACTTTGGTCAGAAGGTTGCACCTTATTATGGTGATACTTCACAACCATCAGGTACTTTCCCCCGTACCTTAAATCTGAACTATATAAAGAAACAAGATATGCGTTATGGTGAAAATGCTCATCAGCAAGCAGCTTTCTATATAGAAGAGAATATAGAGGAAGCATCTATTGCCACTGCAAACCAATTACAAGGCAAAGCACTTTCTTATAACAACATCGCTGATACTGATGCCGCGTTAGAATGTGTGAAATCATTCTCCGAGCCTGCATGTGTTATTGTGAAACATGCAAACCCTTGTGGAGTTGCAATTGCGAACACTCTCACACAAGCATATGACAATGCATTTAAAACCGATCCAACTTCTGCATTTGGCGGTATTATCGCATTCAATCGCCCATTAGATGCAAAAACAGCAAGTGCAATCATCGAACGCCAGTTTGTTGAAGTGATCATTGCTCCTTCTATTAATGAAGATGCGCTACCGATTTTAGAAACAAAACCAAATGTTCGTGTATTAGCTTGTGGTCAATGGCAAGAAGCCAAACCAGCGTTAGATTTCAAACGTGTTAATGGTGGATTATTAGTTCAAGATCGTGACTTGGGTATGGTAAAAGAAGAAAACTTAAGAGTAGTTACTCAACGTCAACCAAGTGAACGTGAACTTAAAGATGCACTCTTCTGCTGGAAAGTCGCAAAATTTGTAAAATCAAATGCCATTGTTTACGCAAAAAACGATATGACTGTCGGTATTGGTGCAGGGCAAATGAGCCGTGTGTATTCTGCAAAAATCGCGGGGATTAAAGCCGCTGATGAAGGCTTAGAAGTTGCAGGTTGTGCAATGGCATCAGATGCATTCTTCCCATTTAGAGATGGTATTGATGCGGCAGCACTTGCCGGTGTGACTTGTGTTATTCAACCTGGTGGTTCAATTCGTGATGATGAAGTGATTGCAGCTGCAAATGAACATAACATCGCGATGATTTTCACCAATATGCGCCACTTCCGTCATTAATAAGGTATTGATATGAAGATTTTGATTATTGGTAATGGTGGTCGTGAGCATGCTTTAGCTTGGAAAGCCGTTCAATCACCGCTTACTACACAAGTCTTTGTTGCGCCGGGTAATGCTGGAACAGCGTTAGAGCAAGGCGTACAAAACGTTGCAATCAGTGCAACGGATATTCCTGCATTAATTGCCTTTGCTCTAGAGAATAATATTGATTTAACGATTGTTGGCCCTGAAGCCCCACTTGTTATTGGTGTTGTTGATGCCTTTAAAGCAGCGGGACTGACCATCTTTGGTCCAACAAAAGGAGCCGCTCAATTAGAGGGTTCTAAAGCCTTTACAAAAGATTTTTTAGCTCGACATAAAATTCCAACTGCGGATTATCAAAATTTTACAGAGATAGCGCCTGCACTTGAGTACCTCAATAAAGTGGGCGCGCCGATTGTTATCAAAGCAGATGGTTTAGCAGCAGGTAAAGGCGTTATTGTTGCAATGACACAAGCTGAGGCTGAAGCTGCCATTAAAGATATGCTGGCTGGCAATGTTTTTGGTGATGCAGGGCACCGCATTGTTATCGAAGAATTTCTTGATGGCGAAGAAGCTAGTTTTATTGTCATGGTTGACGGTGAACATGTTATTCCAATGGCAACAAGCCAAGATCATAAACGTGTTGGCGATGGAGATACTGGCCCGAATACAGGAGGAATGGGTGCATATTCACCTGCACCTGTTGTTACACCAGAAATCCACCAGCAAGTAATGAAAAAAATCATTTATCCAACAGTAAAGGGAATGGCATCTGAAGGTCATCGTTACCAAGGTTTCCTTTATGCTGGACTGATGATTGATAAACAAGGTGTTGCTAAAGTTATTGAGTTTAACTGTCGTTTTGGTGATCCAGAAACTCAACCTATTATGATGCGTATGCAATCTGACTTAGTTGAACTCTGTTTAGCCGGAGCAAAAGGTAATTTAAAAGATAAAGATTCCCATTGGGATCCTCGCCCAGCTTTAGGGATTGTGATTGCAGCAGGCGGTTACCCTGCGGATTATCGTCAAGGTGATGTTATCGAAGGCTTAACACCAACATCGTCAACAACGGCAAAGGTATTTCAAGCTGGAACAACACTCAATGACAAAGGCGAAGTTATCACTGCTGGCGGGCGAGTATTATGTGTGACTGCATTAGGTGATGATATCGAGCAAGCTCAAAAAAATGCTTATGCTTTAGCGAAAGGTATTCATTGGGATGGTAGTTTTTATCGCCATGATATCGGTTATCGAGCGATTGCACGCTTAAAAAAATAAATTAACAACAGCAAAAGGGAGTGATCACAAACTCTCTTTTGTTGGTTCCCATTTACAAAAATCGTGTTCTGCAACCATCAGTAATTGCTTACCTTCTGGTGAATCAAGCCAAGCAACATAAGAAGGCTTACTTGAATTACGTGTTCTTGTTTTTAACCAGCGTTGTTCTGGATCTTCAAATGAAACACTCACCTTCTCGCCAGCACATGTTGTCATTGTATTTTGATACCAGACACCCTGTACTAAATTTACTTTCCCAATAGTAAGCGCTTCGCTGATTTCACGCTCTTTACTTGCAGCAAACACCATTCTTAAACGTTCATCTTCTGTTAATGCTCGTTTTTGCTTCTGGCTTTCTTGTTGCATGAAAATAACTTCACCACGTTTATTTAAACGAAGGTGCCAAGATGAGGGCTCGGTAGGATTGATAACTTCAGAGCGGACTTGCCAAAGCTTATTTTGGCGATACTCATAGAATGTGATGACAGTTTCTGGCTTTTTATAAAAGCTATAAACACTCATGATCACTTGAGGTTCTGACGCTGTATTATTTAAACGCCATAATCGCACAATGCCTTCGTCCGCAATATAACCTGTTGCAGAAAATTCAGGTAGCTGCACAGTAGAGGAGCAGGCGCTGAGCAAAAAAGCAGATCCTATTGCTAACAGCCCCTGTCGTTTCAACAAAAGGGGAGTAAATCCCCCTCTATTGTTCATTCCGTTCAAAGGAATTATTTTACTGCGTCTTTCAGTGCTTTACCGGCAGTAAATGCAGGAACGTTAGCTGCTGCAATTTTAATTTCTTTACCAGTTTGAGGGTTACGACCAGTACGCTCTGCACGGTGATTCACCTTGAATGTACCGAAACCAACTAACTGTACAGAATCGCCTTCTTTCAGAGCACCTGTTACTGAATCGATAAACGCTTCAATAGCAGCTTTTGCTTGAGTTTTTGTCAGATCCGCTTTTTCAGCAACTGATTCGGTTAATTCAGCTTTGTTCATAAAATAGTCCTTAAAGTATGTTTTATCGTTTGAAAAACATCTGGTGAAAAAACTTAACTTATCTTTTTAAGAGGATAAATTAAGTAAAACACCTGAGCCACTTCTTTTCGTACCCAATGTAGAACATACACGGGGGTGATGTGAAGTCTTTAAACGTCGCTTTTCAAGCACTAAATCACGTTTTTCTGATTTAGTGCGTTAATTCTATACCGATATTGCTCATTCCAGCTTCACGAAGGTCTGCACGTAGACCTTTGATCAGTTCGACATCTCTTTCTTCACATTCTACAAGTAGACGGTAAATTTCCCATTGGATATCGAATTCTTCAATAACAGCAGGTAGAGATCTAAGCTCTTCTTCACTCATTTCTCTTTCTGCTTGTGTCATTTCAAGTGAAGCAACTGTCCCTACTGATAATTTACTCACTTCAATAGCGTGACTTAATGATTCACCGCTTAAACGAGAGTGAACAATTTCACTAAGTGCAACACAGGCATCAATCGCAGGATAGACACCATAAATCTCGAACTGAGATGCATCAGGAATAACTTCTTCTAATTTCTCTAATTGAGAATCAAAATTAACCTTTGCATCTTTCACCGTTAAAGTTTCCCAAACCAGATCGAGAATACGGCGATAAAGCATTGGATCGGTAAAACCTGTTTCACGACAAAATACCTGATAATTTGGGTACATTCTCTCACACAGGCATGCCATAAACGTCAGGTGTTGCCAAGCTTCTAGCTTTTCTAAACGTAAATGGATTGGGTTCTTCAACATTCGTGATTACTCATTTTCTTAACTTAGGCGCAGTTTACCTGAAAATTAAAAATATCCACATATTTCCCGGTCATTTAGAGCTTATTCTTATTCAACTGCTCAAATAATCGCCTATTTGAAGCAATACCATCAGCCCAACGCGTTGGTTCTGGCAATCGATATCCTTTCATACACCGCTCAACCCACTGCAAAGCACCTTCCATACTCACTTTATGACCCGGAGAAACATACAGGGGTTTACATTTTTTCTTACTGCGATAAATCCACCCTATTTGCTCATTCTTATCCATTAACGGCTCATGGCTTCCCACCTCTTCGTTAACTGCTTTATCAATGCCACATAAGCGACTTTTTGCCACGCCAATAGTCGGTGTATCCACTAATAAACCAAAATGACTTGCAACACCAAGCCTTCTAGGATGAGCAATACCTTGTCCATCGACAAAAATAAGAGAAGGCTTCTGTTTGATTAATTGCCAAGCAGCGAGTAACGCTGGACACTCTCTAAATGAAAGCAACCCGGGGATATAAGGAAGAGTCGTAGGAATTCGCGCGATTTGGTATTCAAGAATTTCGAAAGAAGGGTAATGCATTATCACGATGGCAGCGCGAGTGACCGCGCCACCGTCTTCAAAACCAACATCAGCACCAGCTATATAAGTTGGTGCTGTGAATTGGTCTGTTAGAATAATCTGTTGAGCTTTTTCTGTCTGCTCCTGACGTAATTGTTGGGTATTAATCATTATCCTGATGATAAGGCTTCGATAAACGGTGAACCGCATCAATAAATGCACCAGCATGTTCAGGTGGAACATCTTGATGAATACCGTGCCCAAGATTAAAGACATGACCGTTGCCTTTACCAAACCCAGCAAGAATAGTTTCGACTTCTTGTTCTATTCTGGCAGGTTGTGCATACAGCATAGAAGGATCCATATTACCTTGTAGCGCAACTTTATCCCCAACTCGACGGCGTGCATCTTCAATATCAATCGTCCAATCAAGTCCTAATGCATCGCAACCTGTCGCAGCCATAGCTTCTAGCCAGCGGCCACCACCTTTGGTAAATAAAGTGACTGGTACTTTTCTTCCATCATATTCACGGATAAGACCATCAACAATCTTATGCATATAGTGTAATGAGAAGAGTTGGTAATCACGCCCTGTTAGCACACCACCCCATGTATCAAAGATCATGATAGATTGTGCGCCCGCTTTAATTTGAGCATTCAGATACAGAATAACGCTATCTGCCAGTTTATCCAGTAATAGATGTAGAGCTTGAGGCTCTGAATACATCATTTTTTTAATTTTTGTGAAGGCCTTACTACTTCCACCCTCAACCATATAGGTTGCCAGTGTCCAAGGGCTTCCTGAAAAACCAATTAATGGCACACTACCTTGTAATGCATGACGAATGGCACGTACTGCATTCATCACATATCCCAGTTCATCTTCAGGATCAGGAATAGACAGTTTTTGAATATCAGCAAGGCTGTTGATAGGTGATTTAAAACGAGGGCCTTCACCTGTTTCAAAGTAAAGACCTAGCCCCATTGCATCTGGAATAGTTAAAATATCAGAAAATAAAATAGCGGCATCTAAAGGGAAGCGTCTTAAAGGCTGTAATGTCACTTCACATGCTAATTCTGTATTTTTGCACAATGAGATGAAATCTCCCGCCTGTGCCCGTGTTTCCTTGTATTCAGGAAGATATCTGCCTGCCTGACGCATCATCCAAACTGGGGTGACATCAACAGGTTGGCGCAACAGCGCACGTAAATAGCGGTCGTTTTTCAACTCACTCATGACTAACTCCATTAACAGTAATAGGGCCGCAAAATAGCATGCATTGTAACATGCTGGAAAAATAACTGTTGGCAGACAGCGCCTTTATTTAGCTCTTTTCTTTATCTTGTCTGATATTCGCTATCGTATCTTCTATCAAGCGTCGAGCAATAGTATCTGGTGGTGGGATCTGGGGTAATTGATCGTAACGATACCAACCCGCACTCATTAATTCAGAAGGATCATGTTGTAGTTCGCCACCATCATAATCGACCAAAAATCCCATCATTAAAGAGTGAGGAAACGGCCAAGGCTGAGATGATACATAGCGAATATTGCGAATACGAATATTGCTCTCTTCAAACACTTCACGAGCCACTGCTTCTTCTAATGTTTCACCAACCTCAACAAAACCAGCGAGTACAGTGTAAAGAGGTGAATGTTTATGCCTAACATGATGTGCTAATAAGATCTTATCTTCATGGCGAATACCCACAATAATGCAAGGGGCAATTTGCGGATAATAACGTTCATGGCAGTTATCGCATAAACACGCCCATTCACTCTCACTATGACGCATTTTAGAACCACAATAACCACAAAAACGGTGAGAACGATAAAACTCAGCCAGTTGCACACCACGACCGACTAATTTAAATAAGTTTTCATCTTGTGAGGCGATAAGTCTTGGTGAGCACATGTCGTTATCCATTTTTCCATGAATAAGCCAAACTGTTTCACCTTGCCATTCACCCACAATTTTGGCGTGCTGACCAATGAGATCCCAATCTTTAGCTAAGCCAAACGGAAGTTCACCTTTAGGTAACCACACTCGTCCACCAAGACTGACTGTCCACCAGCCCTTTTCTGAGCCTGTTAATGTATATAAATGCATAACGACCATTCTATCCAAAATAATGATATAGAATAGAGGATACTCTCTTTAGCAAGAACCTCTCAATGTATTATCTCTGTCTTCTATGATTCATTAACATCCACTCACTAAAAACATAAATTATATTAATGTTATTGAGTGTAACCATTATTCAAATTTCACAAATGAAAGGTTGGGAACAACAATATTAGGATTTAAATAAATAACCCATATCGGGCTTGTAGTTTTTAAAATCTTTCATATACTGGACTTCTTCTTGTCGGAGTGCCTAGTGTTTATAAGGCTATTATAAACACAGGCTGAGACCGTTAATTCGGGATCCGCGGAACCTGATCGGGTTAATACCCGCGAAGGGAACAAGAGTGATTCGACCTTTTGATAGCTTCATTGCGTATATTTTTCACACATCTATATACACCTATCTGTCGATACTCCCTGCGACCTCCAGACAAGCATTTTTCTCAATATTCACCCGACAGGCTAATAGCCTGCATGATATTTATTAGGAAATGCTATGTCCCAAAATCAAACTATATCCGTTAAAGATATTTCACCAACGATCAACAAACAGCGTCCACGAAAAGAGCAACGTGATGCTGCTCAAGAGTTTATCAGTACCATTCAAGGCGTAAGCTTCCCCAATTCAAAACGCATTTACCTCGAAGGCTCACGTACTGACATTCAAGTACCCATGCGTGAGATCCAGCTTGATAAAACGCTAGTAGGAGGATCAAAAGATTCCCCTGTTTTTGAAGATAATGAACCTGTACCAGTGTATGACACATCAGGCCCTTATGGTGATCCTGATTCTCAACTTGACGTTAACCTTGGCTTAAAAAAAATACGCCAACCTTGGATTGATGAGCGCAATGATACTGAAACGCTTTCACTTTTAAGTTCGGATTTCACCCAACAGCGCCTTTCTGATGCTGGATTAGAGCATCTGCGTTTTCCCTTAAAACCAAGCCCTAAAAAAGCGCTAAATGGCAAAAGTGTGACCCAATTGCATTATGCTCGCCAAGGCATTATTACGCCTGAAATGGAGTTTATTGCTATTCGTGAAAATATGGGGCGAGAGAGAATTCGTAGCGAAGTTTTACGCCAACAGCACGCAGGGTTTAGCTTTGGTGCTCATCTCCCTGACAATATTACCCCTGAGTTTGTACGCCAAGAAGTTGCAGCTGGCCGAGCAATCATTCCTGCCAATATCAATCACCCAGAATCAGAGCCAATGATTATTGGTCGTAATTTCTTAGTGAAAGTGAATGCCAATATCGGGAACTCTTCGGTCACCTCCTCAATTGAAGAAGAAGTTGAAAAGCTAATTTGGTCTACACGCTGGGGAGCGGATACCGTAATGGATCTCTCAACGGGCCGTTATATTCATGAAACGCGTGAGTGGATCATTCGTAATAGCCCTGTTCCTATTGGTACAGTTCCAATTTATCAAGCACTCGAGAAAGTTAACGGTATTGCTGAAGATCTCACTTGGGAAATGTTCCGAGATACCTTGCTTGAACAAGCAGAGCAAGGGGTTGATTATTTTACTATTCATGCAGGTGTATTGTTACGTTATGTGCCAATGACAGCAAAACGCCTAACGGGCATAGTGTCTCGTGGCGGTTCGATAATGGCAAAATGGTGTTTATCACATCATAAAGAGAATTTCCTCTACGAACATTTCCGTGAAATCTGTGAAATTTGTACCGCTTATGACGTTTCCCTCTCACTGGGAGATGGATTAAGACCGGGTTCGATTCAAGATGCCAATGATGAAGCACAATTTTCTGAATTACATACTCTAGGTGAACTGACAAAAATTGCATGGGAGTATGACGTTCAAGTCATGATAGAAGGCCCTGGCCACGTTCCAATGCAGATGATCCGCCGCAATATGACAGAGGAATTGGAACATTGTCATGAAGCACCATTTTATACATTAGGCCCTCTCACTACAGATATTGCGCCGGGTTACGATCACTTCACATCAGGTATTGGTGCAGCAATGATTGGCTGGTTTGGTTGCGCAATGCTCTGTTATGTTACGCCAAAAGAACACCTTGGTTTACCTAATAAAGAAGATGTGAAACAAGGTCTTATCACTTATAAAATCGCCGCTCATGCAGCCGATTTAGCAAAAGGACACCCCGGCGCTCAAATTCGTGATAATGCAATGTCGAAAGCGCGCTTTGAATTTAGATGGGAAGACCAATTTAACTTGGCTCTTGATCCTGAAACTGCACGTCAATATCACGATGAAACGCTACCTCAGGCTTCAGGAAAAGTCGCTCATTTCTGTTCGATGTGTGGTCCTAAATTCTGCTCAATGAAGATAACACAAGAAGTACGCGATTATGCGGCAGGTATGGAGCAAATGTCTCAAGCCTTTAAAGAGCATGGAAGTGAGTTATACCACAGTGCAGAAATCGCCAGTGTTGAGGTGACTGAAAATGAACAGATCCTCTAATACACCTTTTGCATTAACAGAAAAAAAGCTTGGGCTTTATCCTGTTGTTGATTCTGTTGAATGGATCGAACGCCTATTAAAAATAGGCGTTACCACCCTGCAATTACGCATAAAAGATAAACAGCCAGACGACGTTGAACAAGAGATCATCGAAGCGATAAAACTGGGCAAACAGTATCACGCAAGACTGTTTATCAACGATTACTGGCAACTCGCCATTAAACATCACGCTTATGGTGTTCATCTTGGCCAAGAAGATCTCGATATTGCTGATCTTAATGCCATTAAACAATCAGGATTACGCCTTGGTATTTCCACTCATGACGAAGTTGAATTACAAAGAGCGAAAACATTACGTCCATCTTACATCGCATTAGGGCATATATTTCCAACAACGACCAAAGATATGCCATCTAAACCTCAAGGATTGAAGGCACTCAAACATCAAGTAGAACAGACACCTGATTTTCCAACTGTTGCTATTGGTGGGATCTCACTAGAAAGAGTACCTGATGTTGTTGCAACTGGGGTGGGGAGCGTTGCCTTAGTCAGTGCAATAACAAAAGCACCAGATTGGCAACAAGTGACTCGTAAATTATTAGAATTAGTGGAAGGAAAACCATCATGCTAAATGATAATGATTTTATGCGTTATAGCCGACAAGTGATGTTAGAAGATATTGGCTTAGAAGGTCAAAACAAGCTTCAACAAGCAAAGGTATTGATTATTGGGCTTGGTGGATTAGGCTCTCCCGCATCACTTTATCTTGCTGGTGCAGGTATTGGTGAGCTTATTTTAGTGGATGATGATGAGTTACATGTTTCTAATCTACAGCGTCAAATTCTTTATCGCACTCAAGATATTCCCGATGCCAAATCAGAGATCGCAAAGCAGTCTCTACTTGCACTAAATCCAGATATAAAAATTACCTCTTATAAACAACGTATTAATGATGATTCATTATCTAAATTAGTTAAAGAGGTCGATTTAGTTTTAGATTGCACCGATAACATGCTCACTCGTCAAGCGATTAACCGTGCTTGTGTCGCACAGCAAACGCCGCTTATTAGTGGCAGTGCCGTGGGCTTTAGTGGTCAGCTTATGGTATTTGAACCTCCTTTTACTCACGGTTGCTATCACTGTCTTTATCCTGATGAAACTGAGCCACAAAGAAACTGCAAAACAGCAGGTATATTAGGGCCTGTTGTTGGGGTTATTGGCACACTTCAAGCCCTTGAAGCAATCAAATTACTCTCAGGCTTACCTTGTTCTCTAAGTGGGAAACTTCGCCTTTTTGATGGTAGAAAACAAAATTGGAGTACTTTGCATTTAACACCATCAAAAACATGTCCTGTTTGTCGAGGGGTAGCATGAACATTACCGTAAATGACGAACAATATTCTCTGGATATGCCTGTCACTATCTGTCAGCTCCTTATTCAGTTAGAACAGCCACACATCGGTGTGGCGCTTGCTGTCAATGAAACCATTGTTCCCCGTGAAAATTGGGAAACACATTTTATTAATGATGGCGATACTATTCTTCTCTTCCAAGCAATTGCAGGGGGCTGATATGTTAAAAATTGCTGATACAACATTCACATCTAGACTTTTTACAGGCACAGGAAAATTTGCAACACCAACGCTAATGACAGAAGCCATTAAGGCTTCGGGTAGCCAATTAGTAACCATGGCAATGAAGCGTGTGGATTTAAAGAATGGTAATGATGATTTAATCGCACCACTTAAATCATTAGGGGTAAAATTATTACCTAATACATCTGGTGCAAAAACAGCACAAGAAGCTGTTTTTGCGGCTCGTTTAGCCAAAGAAGCCTTTGGCACCCATTGGGTAAAATTAGAAATTCATCCTGACACTAAATATTTATTACCTGATCCTATTGAAACACTTAAAGCCGCTGAAATCCTCGTTAAAGAAGGTTTTGTTGTTTTACCTTATTGCAGTGCTGATCCTGTTTTATGTCGTCGTTTAGAAGAAGTTGGCTGTGCAGCTGTAATGCCATTAGGCTCTCCTATTGGCTCAAATCAAGGCTTACAGACTCGTGATTTCCTACGAATTATCATTGAACAAGCCTCAATTCCTGTTGTTGTTGATGCTGGTATTGGTGCACCAAGTCATGCCCTCGAAGCTTTAGAGTTAGGTGCTGATGCAGTATTAGTTAATACCGCAATTGCTGTTGCCAAAAATCCTATTCTAATGGCGCAAGCATTTAAAGCAGCGCTTGATGCTGGTGAACTTGCTCGACAATCAGGACTTACGACACCTGCTTCAGCTGTGAATATGCAAGCGCAAGCCTCTAGTCCATTAACCCAATACTTAGGGGCATTCTAATGGACACTTTTTCTGATTATTGGCAACAACTCGACTGGGATGACATTACATTAAAACTCAATAGTAAAACCAATGCGGATGTTGAAGCCGCATTAAATCGCCATTCCCTTACACTTGATGATTTTATGGCGCTAATTTCGCCTGCGGGTCGCCATTATTTAGAGCCTATGGCACAACGTGCTCAACAACTCACTCGACAACGTTTTGGTAATATTGTGGGATTATATGTTCCACTTTATCTTTCTAATCTATGTGCGAATGATTGTACTTATTGTGGTTTTTCAATGAGTAATGCCATTAAACGTAAAACATTAAATGAAAATGAAATCATCGCTGAATGCAGTAGCATCAGGCAGTTAGGTTTTGATAGCTTGTTATTAGTGACTGGAGAGCACCAAAGAAAAGTGGGTATGGATTATTTTCGCCAATATATCCCTCTTATTCGAGAAAATTTCAGTTCATTAATGATGGAAGTACAACCTCTTGCAACAGAAGAGTATGCAGAATTAAAAACACTAGGTATTGATGGCGTGATGGTTTATCAAGAAACCTATCATGAACCAACTTATCAGCTTCATCATCTAAAAGGTAAAAAACAAGATTTCCATTGGCGACTACAAACACCTGATAGATTAGGGCAAGCAGGAATTGATAAAATTGGTTTAGGTGCGTTGATTGGCCTTTCAAGTCAGTGGCGTAGCGATTGTTATATGGTGGCAGAACATCTCTTGTTCTTACAAAAACGCTATTGGAAAAGCCGTTACTCTATCTCTTTTCCTCGTTTACGTCCTTGCGCTGGTGGGCTTAGCCCTGCATCGGTAATGAGTGAAGCTGAATTAGTTCAATTGATCTGTGCTTTTCGCATTTTGGCACCAGACGTTGAGCTTTCACTTTCAACACGAGAATCTCCTTATTTTCGCGATAACACAGTGCCGTTAGCAATTAATAATATTAGCGCAGGATCTAAAACCCAACCCGGTGGATATTCTGATAGTCATGAAGAGCTAGAACAGTTTTCACCTAATGATAATCGCCATGTAAATGATGTTATTAACGTATTAAAAGAGCGAGGATTACAACCTGTATGGAAAGATTGGGATAATTACTTGGGTCGTTAATTAAAATTTGAATAATATAAAACCGCTTTTAATTAATTTAATTAAAAATAATAAAGGCGGTTTTTATTAAATAACTCAATAAAAATAACATGTAATAAACTTAAAATAATTAAAGAAAAATAAAAGATTATAAATAATGTCTTAGGATATTTTTAATTTAATATTATATAAAATAATTAACTTAATTCTTATACTGCTAATTCTTCAAGTTCTTGCATACTCAAACCTGATATTTTTTCGATCAATGAAAGATCAAAATTCTCTTTTAATAAATTTTGAGCTAATTCTATTTGTACTATTTTTTTACCAATCTCAATACCTTCCGTTTTACCTAATTTAATACCCTCATTTTTACCTAATTCAAACCCTTTATTTTCTAATCTCCACGCTATATTCATAATCACCTCTCTGTGGCTATCTACCTGTTCAACTATTTTATTGATAACAAATTCAAAGTCTGATGCATCCAGAATTGAGAATAAATATTCTACGACAATAATCGTGTCCTCATCTCTGCAGTTTTTCTGATTTATTGCTTTTGATAGAAGCATTGCAATCTTATTAAGATCATGACAACTATTAACATACTTCATTGCAATTTCCATTACCGCTGCTTTTTTATGTGTCAGCAAAATATCATCATCAATTGAAGTCAAATCAATTAAAGAGAAATTATTAGAATAAAGCTTATTAGCAAGTGAAGTAAGTGGAAAGCATGACATCCAATTAACAGGAAAAGGATAAGGTTTTTTCTTACCATGATAAAACAAAATAGGAACAACGAGAGGCAACGATTTATAACCTTGCTGTAAATGTTGATTCATAGTGGAAAATGCATAATTCATCATGCGCCAAGCTATCATTTTATCTGGCCTAGATTGATGCTCTATCAGTAAATAAATAGGAATATCACCCTCTTTGGTTTTGACTAAATACAAAATATCAGACATACGAGAACGTAATTTAATATCGATGAAAGAAGAATTTTGTAATTGTAACGTCGAAAAATCACAATGACTTTTTAATTCCTCTGGTAAATGAACAAAGAAGAAATCTTTCGCATTACTGACATTCATCATAAAGCGTTTAAATGCAGAATCATAAGAAGATATAGATATAGGCTTTTTCATAACTAGCTCCATACTGAATTTGGATTGCCAGCTTACAGAAAAAAATAAATTTTTATCACTAAAAAATCATCATAATTATCTGAAAAATATAAGTTATTTATTGATCTTAACTGAATTGGTAATAGAGGAATAAAAAATACCTTCAATAAATATCAAAGGTATTTTTTAAGATTATAAATTTTATTTTTAATTATTTATCAACAACGATATTTTTATTAACGACTTCATATTCATCATTACCCACCATCCTCGCAAATTTCTCAATAGGATCTGTACTCAAAGCATAGAGCCGTTTTAGTGCAAAAGGAGGATCACCTAAACGAACTTTTCCCTGTTGAGTTGTCACCGCCAATGTCATACCAGACGCTTTGACTGCAGTAATTGCCCTTTGATTATATCCACCGAAAGGATATGCAAAGGCATATTGATGTGGATTTAATAATCGCAATACACGTTGTGAGCGTTGTAAGTCTAATATAATTGTGTGGGACTGACGGCTAAAAATAATAGGTTTTTTATTATTATCTAAACGATGTAAAAAATGGGAATGTGATTGAATATCAAAAACATCACGACTCGATTTGAGTGATTGCCAACTCATAAATTGTAATGAATTAGGTGCCCACTTAGGTGTTTTGGATTTTATTCGTGATGAGATAACAAATAGTGTTGCTCGTTGACCATTTTCTTTTAAAAGAGGATAAGCATAACGATAAACGGATTGCAAACCATCATCAAATGTTAATGCAACAGCTTTGCCTGGCAAATTAACACTCTTATTTAAATAGCCAGCAACTTGATTGAGCGAAAGCGTTTCATATCCAGCTTCTTTTAAATAATTCATCTGCTCTGTAAATGCAGTTAATGATGTTGTTGTTGATGTATGACGAAAATTATGGTTTTCCGTAGTTTTAAGAATATGGTGATAAGTAAGTACTGGTATCCCTAAGTCAGGCTTTACATCCCTTGATGAAATATAACCTAAGCGATCACCTAAAGAGATTTCAAACCAATTGATTTTACTTCCATTAGTACCTTCTTTTATTGTGCGAGATAACACGGGGTAACGTAAATTGGGTAAGAGTGTCGCTATTTGTGGACTAGTAATATCTTTATCACTATAGATAGGAGTATTTTTTGTCGTAATTAAATATTCGTAGATAGGATAATCTGCTTTCTTCGTGCGATCTGATAAGAAACGTATTTTCTTATCTGGTTTCATTGAGGCAATATCTTCAAAATAGCCATCTTCTAGATAGCCCGCTTCAAGATAACCTTGAGCATTCCCAAATTGTATTTTGTGGTAATCACCCTCTGTAACTGATGCATAAAAACCTTGGTTAGGAAAAAGTTCTGCAACAGGTTGCAATTTATCCCCCACAAACGCATATAACGTTTTTTGTTGGCGAAGTTGCATCAATGTTGTAATGGGCGTTTTTAAATCCCATTGAGCTTCTGTTGGAATACCTCTTTCATAAGGCACTGCTGAAGCAAATCCAGTAAAAATAAAACATAGAATAATCAAAATCTTAGATATTATTCTCATCATTTCGCCTACTTATGTAGAACAGAAACAAAAAATGCCCTCACAATGGAGGGCATTTCAATCTAATCTAAATTAGATTTTAGTCTTTTAATCCACCAAAACCAGCATTCAGTAATTCTGCTAAGTTAGCAGATGCTTCATCAGCACTGATTGTTGTTTCAGTTTCATCTGTCGGCAATTGTGATTGACGACGCTTCATACGATCTTGGTGATACGCATATCCAGTACCAGCTGGGATCAAGCGACCAACAATAACGTTTTCTTTCAAGCCACGTAATTCATCACGTTTACCCGCTACCGCAGCTTCCGTCAGAACACGAGTTGTTTCTTGGAACGATGCAGCAGAGATGAAGGATTCAGTTGCCAGAGATGCTTTCGTGATACCTAACAGGTCACGAGCATACGTTGCTGGTACTTTACCATCATCTTCCAGAACACGGTTTGAAACTTTAACGCGAGCGTATTCAACCTGTTCGCCTTCGAGGAACTCAGAGCTTCCTGCGTTCTCAATGGTAACTTTACGTAGCATCTGACGTACGATAACTTCGATGTGTTTATCGTTAATCTTAACGCCTTGTAAACGGTAAACTTCCTGTACTTCGTTAGTGATATAGCGAGTAACCGCATGAACACCACGTAAGCGCAGAATGTCGTGTGGTGATTCTGGACCATCGGAAATAACATCACCGCGTTCCACAACCTCACCCTCGAATACGTTAAGTTGACGCCATTTAGGGATCATCTCTTCGTATGCATCGCTACCGTCTAATGGAGAAATAACTAGACGACGTTTACCTTTAGTCTCTTTACCGAACGAAACAATACCGCTGATTTCAGCAAGGATTGCAGGCTCTTTCGGACGACGAGCTTCAAACAAGTCAGCAACGCGTGGCAGACCACCGGTGATATCTTTAGTACCGCCAGATTCTTGTGGAATACGCGCTAAAGTGTCACCTGCGTTAATTGTAATGCCATCGTCTAACTGAACAATCGCTTTACCTGGCAGGAAGTACTGTGCTGGCATATCAGTATTCGGGATTAATACGTCATTACCTTGTGCATCAGTGATGCGTAATGCTGGACGTAAATCTTTACCGCTACCTGTACGCTCTGCTGAATCCAGAACAACCAGTGAAGAAAGACCTGTTAATTCATCTGTTTGACGTGTGATAGTTTGACCATCAACCATGTCTGCAAAACGGATGATACCAGATACTTCACTCACAACTGGCATTGTATGTGGATCCCAGTTAGCAACAGTTTCGCCACCGTTAACCGCTTCGCCATCACCCTTCGCTAATTGAGCACCGTAAGGTACTTTATAGCTCTCTTTCGTACGACCGAATTCGTCAATTAAACGTAATTCTGTGTTACGAGAAGTGATAACTAATTTACCAGCAGTATTAGTAATGAACTTCGCATTAAACAGCTTCAGAGTACCTTTGTTACGTACTTGAATGCTAGATTCTGCTGCCGCACGAGATGCCGCACCACCGATGTGGAACGTACGCATCGTTAACTGTGTACCTGGTTCACCGATTGACTGTGCCGCGATAACACCGATAGCTTCACCTTTGTTAATGATATGACCACGAGCAAGGTCACGACCATAACAATTAGCACACACACCGAAGTCTGTGTTACAGGTTACAACTGAACGTACTTTCACGCTGTCAACTGAGTTTTCTTCTAACAAGTCACACAGTTTTTCGTTTAACAGGGTGTTACGTGGAACAAGAATATCGGCAGTACCTGGTTTCAGAATATCTTCTGCAGCCACACGACCTAATACACGTTCACGCAGTGGTTCTTTAACATCACCACCTTCGATAACCGGAGTCATCATAACACCTTCGGTTGTACCACAGTCGTCTTCTGTTACGACTAAGTCTTGTGCAACGTCAACTAAACGACGAGTCAAGTAACCGGAGTTTGCTGTTTTCAGTGCGGTATCCGCAAGACCTTTACGAGCACCGTGAGTTGAGATGAAGTACTGGAGTACGTTCAGACCTTCACGGAAGTTTGCTGTAATAGGTGTTTCGATGATTGAGCCATCTGGCTTAGCCATCAAACCACGCATACCTGCTAACTGACGAATCTGAGCTGCAGAACCACGAGCACCGGAGTCAGCCATCATAAAGATGCTGTTGAAAGATACTTGTTGTTCTTCTTCACCATTACGGTTAATAACGGTTTCAGTAGACAGGTTTTCCATCATCGCTTTTGCTACGCGCTCATTCGCCGCAGCCCAAATATCGATAACTTTGTTGTAACGTTCGCCCGCTGTTACCAGACCGGATTGGAACTGTTCCTGAATTTCTGCAACTTCTGCTTCTGCTTCTGCAATGATCTCTGCTTTTTTCGCAGGGATAACCATATCATCGATACCTACTGAAGCACCTGAACGTGCTGCGTAAGCAAAACCGGTATACATGATTTGGTCAGCAAAAATAACTGTTGGCTTCAAGCCCAATACGCGATAACAGGTATTCAGCATTTTAGAAATTGCTTTCTTACCTAATGGTTGGTTAACCAGCGCGTAAGGTAGGCCTTTTGGTACGATCATCCATAAAATAGCTCGGCCGACAGTTGTGTCTTTTAAGCTAGTTTCAGTGGTGATGTTACCTTCGCCATCTTTGATCTCTTCAGTGATACGTACTTTAACGCGTGCGTGTAAAGAGGCTAAACCTGCGCGATAAACGCGTTCAGCTTCTTTAGGGCCACTTAACACCATGCCTTCACCTTTGGCATTGATGCAGTCACGAGTCATGTAGTACAGACCTAATACAACGTCCTGTGAAGGAACGATGATTGGGTCACCACTTGCTGGAGACAGAATGTTGTTTGTTGACATCATCAGCGCACGAGCTTCTAACTGTGCTTCTAATGTCAATGGTACGTGAACCGCCATTTGGTCACCATCGAAGTCGGCATTATATGCCGCACAAACGAGTGGGTGTAACTGAATAGCTTTACCTTCGATAAGGATTGGTTCAAATGCCTGAATACCTAAACGGTGAAGTGTTGGTGCACGGTTCAGCATCACTGGGTGTTCGCGGATAACTTCATCTAAGATATCCCAAACAACCGCTTCTTCACGCTCAACCATTTTTTTAGCGGCTTTGATTGTTGTCGCTAAACCACGGGTTTCCAGTTTTCCGTAAATAAATGGTTTGAATAACTCAAGAGCCATTTTCTTCGGTAGACCACACTGATGCAGACGCAGGTATGGACCAACGGTGATTACAGAACGACCAGAATAGTCAACACGTTTACCTAACAGGTTTTGACGGAAACGACCTTGTTTACCTTTGATCATATCAGCCAAAGATTTCAGAGGACGTTTGTTAGAACCCGTAATCGCACGACCACGACGACCGTTATCTAATAACGCATCCACAGACTCTTGTAACATACGTTTTTCGTTACGTACGATAATGTCTGGTGCTGCTAAATCAAGCAGGCGTTTTAAACGGTTGTTACGGTTGATCACACGACGATATAAATCGTTCAGGTCTGAAGTCGCAAAACGACCGCCATCAAGTGGAACCAATGGACGTAAGTCTGGTGGTAACACAGGCAGTACAGTTAAGATCATCCACTCAGGTTTATTGCCTGATTGCATGAATGCTTCAAGTAACTTGATACGTTTAGTCAGTTTCTTACGTTTAGTTTCAGAGTTAGTTTCATTTAACTCTTCACGCAGCGTTTCACACTCTTGTTCCAGATCCATGCTCTGTAACAAGTTCTGAACAGCTTCTGCACCCATCTTCGCATCGAATTCGTCACCGAATTCTTCTAATGCATCAAGATATTGCTCTTCTGTTAAGATTTGTCCACGCTCAAGGCTAGTCATCCCGCCTTCAACAACAACATAAGATTCGAAATACAGTACACGTTCAATATCGCGCAGTGGCATATCCAGCAGCAGACCGATACGGGACGGCAGTGATTTCAAGAACCAAATGTGAGCAACTGGAGAAGCTAATTCGATGTGACCCATACGTTCACGACGAACTTTAGTTTGTGTAACTTCAACGCCACACTTCTCACAGATAACACCACGGTGTTTTAAACGTTTGTATTTACCACACAAACATTCGTAATCTTTTACTGGTCCGAAAATACGGGCACAGAAAAGACCGTCACGCTCTGGTTTGAACGTACGGTAGTTAATTGTTTCTGGCTTTTTAACTTCACCAAATGACCATGAACGGATCATATCAGGTGATGCCAGAGCAATTTTGATCGCATCAAACTCTTCGGTCTTGGTTTGCGCTTTCAGAAACTTTAATAAGTCTTTCACGAAATGGCTCCTGTCGGAGTTAGACCTGCCAGGCAAATGACCCCTGTCATTCACCCCTTTAAACCAGTGTAGTCACTGTTTGACAGACTGCCATTTCTAGCAGTCTGTCTATATGGAATCCGTTATTCGTCTTCCAATTCGATGTTGATACCCAGTGAACGGATCTCTTTCAACAATACGTTGAACGACTCTGGCATACCTGGTTCCATCTGATGGTTACCATCAACGATGTTTTTGTACATTTTGGTACGACCGTTAACGTCATCCGACTTAACAGTAAGCATTTCTTGAAGAGTATAAGCTGCACCGTATGCTTCCAGTGCCCACACTTCCATCTCCCCGAAACGCTGTCCACCAAACTGTGCTTTACCACCAAGAGGTTGCTGAGTAACCAAGCTGTACGAACCAGTAGAACGGGCGTGCATCTTGTCATCAACTAAGTGGTTCAGTTTCAGCATGTACATGTAACCAACAGTTACTGGACGCTCAAATTGTTCACCTGTACGACCATCGAAAAGTGTAATCTGACCAGAAGTTGGAAGATCAGCTAATTTCAGCATCTCTTTAATTTCCATTTCTTCTGCACCATCGAACACTGGTGTTGCGGTTGGCATACCTTTTTTCAGGTTTTCAGCCAGACGTAACACTTCTTCATCGCTGAAGGTGTCCAGATCAACTTTCTGACGAGGTGCCATACCCAGATCGTAAGCTTTCTGGATAAATTCACGTAATTTAGCAACTTCTTGTTGCTGTTTCAGCATCGCGTTGATCTTATCACCGATACCTTTAGCAGCCATACCCAAGTGAGTTTCAAGGATCTGACCGATGTTCATACGTGATGGTACACCCAGTGGGTTCAATACGAGGTCTACTGGATTGCCGTTTTCATCGTATGGCATGTCTTCAATTGGGTTAATCTTAGAGATAACACCCTTGTTACCATGACGACCCGCCATCTTATCACCAGGTTGGATCTGACGTTTAACAGCCAGGTAAACCTTAACGATTTTCAGCACGCCTGGTGCTAAATCATCACCTTGAGTGATTTTACGACGTTTAGCTTCCAGTTTCTTCGCGAACTCAGCTTTCAGTTCATCATACTGTTCTGCTAATTGTTCTAACTGGTTTTGCTTCTCTTCATCCGCAATACCCAGCTCTAACCAACGTTCACGAGGTAATTTATCTAATTTCTCAGCTTCAATACCGCCAGCAATCAGAACACCACGGATACGAGCGAATAGACCAGCTTCAAAGATACGCAGTTCTTCAGTTAAGTCTTTTTTAACTTCACGTAACTGTGATTCTTCGATTTCTAATGCACGTTTATCTTTTTCTACGCCATCACGGGTGAAGACTTGTACGTCGATAACTGTACCAGACACACCATTAGGAACACGCAGAGAAGAATCTTTAACATCAGACGCTTTTTCACCGAAGATAGCACGCAGCAGTTTCTCTTCTGGAGTCAGTTGAGTTTCACCTTTAGGTGTTACTTTACCAACCAGAATGTCACCACCTTTCACTTCAGCACCGATATAAACGATACCTGATTCATCCAGTTTAGATAACGCTGCTTCACCGACGTTCGGGATATCAGCAGTGATCTCTTCAGGCCCTAACTTAGTATCACGAGAGACACAAGCAAGTTCTTGAATATGGATAGTAGTGAAACGATCTTCTTGAACAACACGTTCAGATACAAGGATGGAGTCCTCGTAGTTATAACCATTCCATGGCATAAATGCCACGCGCATGTTTTGACCTAATGCTAACTCACCAAGGTCTGTTGAAGGACCATCAGCTAACACGTCACCACGATCAACAGGTTCACCTAAAGATACGCAAGGAGTTTGGTTAATACATGTGTTCTGGTTAGAACGAGTGTATTTAGTCAAGCTGTAGATATCGATGCCCGCTTCACCAGCGTAAGTCTCTTCTTCGTTAACTTTGATAACGATACGAGAAGCATCAACATACTGAACAACACCACCACGTTTAGCAACCGCAGTAACACCGGAGTCAACCGCTACCGCACGTTCCATACCTGTACCTACCAGTGGTTTATCACCACGAAGTGTAGGAACAGCCTGACGTTGCATGTTCGCACCCATCAATGCACGGTTGGCGTCATCGTGTTCAAGGAATGGGATCAGTGAAGCACCGACAGAAACAACCTGCTGGGTTGAAACGTCCATGTACTGAACTTGGTCACGACTAAATAAGCTTGACTCACCTTTATGACGGCAAGTAACTAATTCTTCAACGAAGTGATTGTCATCGTCTAATACGGAGTTAGCCTGAGCAATGATGAAGTTACCTTCTTCGATTGCAGACAGATAGTGAATTTCATCTGTTACGGCATTGTTTTCAACAACACGGTAAGGCGTTTCTAGGAAACCGTACTCATTAGTCTGTGCATAAACAGATAATGAGTTGATAAGACCGATGTTTGGACCTTCAGGTGTTTCGATTGGGCACACACGACCGTAGTGAGTTGGGTGTACGTCTCGAACTTCGAAGCCTGCACGTTCACGGGTCAAACCACCAGGGCCTAATGCAGAAATACGACGTTTGTGCGTAATTTCTGATAGCGGGTTATTCTGATCCATAAACTGTGATAACTGGCTAGAACCAAAGAATTCTTTGACAGCAGCAGAAATCGGTTTTGCGTTGATCATATCTTGTGGCATTAATGCATCAAGATCGCCTAAAGATAGACGCTCTTTAACTGCACGTTCAACACGCACCAGACCAACACGGAATTGGTTTTCAGCCATTTCGCCAACAGAACGAATACGACGGTTACCTAAGTGGTCAATATCATCCACTTCACCTTTACCATTACGGATATCAATCAGTTTTCTCATTACTTCAATGATATCTTCTTGGCTTAGGATGCCAGAACCTTCAACTTCGTCACGGCCTAAAGAACGGTTGAACTTCATACGACCAACAGCAGACAGATCATAACGATCTTCAGAGAAGAATAAGTTCTCAAATAAATTTTCTGCTGCTTCGCGTGTAGGTGGTTCACCAGGACGCATCATGCGATAGATTTCAACTAATGCGCTTAAACGATCGTTTGTAGGATCGACGCGAACAGTTTCTGAAATATAAGCACCATGATCTAAGTCATTGGTAAACAGAGTTTCAATCGTTTTATGACCAGCTTGACTTAAGCGAGCTAACACATCTAAAGAGATTTCCATGTTAGCAGCACAAATCAGTTCACCTGTCGCTTCATCAATATAGTCACGAGCAACCACTTTACCTGCAATGTATTCAACAGGTACTTCAATGCGGTCAACTTGCTCTTTTTCTAATTGACGAATATGGCGAGCGGTAATACGACGGCCTTTTTCGACATACACTTTGCCGTTTGCTTCAATATCAAATGAAGCAGTTTCACCACGCAGACGTTCAGGCACTAATGTCATCATCAGCTTGTTGTTGCTGATTTCAAACAATGTTTTTTCGAAGAATAATCCTAAGATTTCTTCAGTGCTGTAGTTCATTGCGCGTAAAATGATAGTCGCAGGTAATTTACGGCGACGGTCAATACGGACAAAAAGGTTATCTTTAGGGTCGAATTCGAAGTCTAACCATGAGCCACGATAAGGGATAATACGTGCGTTATACAGCACCTTACCTGAAGAGTGTGTTTTACCTTTGTCACTATCAAAGAACACACCAGGGCTACGGTGTAACTGGGAAACGATAACACGCTCAGTACCATTGATAACAAAGGTACCATTATCGGTCATTAATGGGATCTCACCCATATAGACTTCTTGTTCTTTGATGTCTTTAACGGTGCCTTCTGGGGCTTCACGTTCATAAATGACCAGACGCAGTTTTACACGCAGAGGTGCAGAATAAGTTACACCGCGGATCTGACATTCTTTAACATCAAAAACAGGCTCGCCTAAGCGGTAGCTGACATATTGTAATTCAGCATTACCACTGTAGCTTTGGATAGGAAATACGGAGCGGAAAGCTGCTTCCAGACCGTTTTGACCATCAGGATCTTGCTCGATGAACTTCTGGAACGAGTCAAGTTGGATAGAAAGGAGATAGGGAACATCCAGAACTTGTGGACGTTTACCAAAATCCTTACGAATACGTTTTTTCTCGGTATAGGAGTAAACCATAGGGTTCCTCAGCTCGCTGAAAAGTGACCCACTCTGCCTGTCCTTAACTTTAAGGATGGCTCGACATTCTGCAAACACTGTTTTTTTGTAGGTAGGAAAACAACTATTTTCCGAATATTTATTGCTATTACTCTTAAATCATTTCATTGTGCCAAGATCACTACCGAGCTTTCGAGAACGTGGATCGTAGTGACTAACACAGTATATTAAGTCGTCAATAGCAAAAAATATTGAAGTAATGAGACACCAAAAAAGTGTGAAAAAGTGACTCTTACCTTACAGCGCAAAAAGGCTGGTGACCAAAAAATCACCAGCCATCAGCCGTTAGGCTGCACTCTGGGAAGTTAAATTATTTAACTTCAACCTCAGCGCCTGCTTCTTCCAGAGCTTTCTTCAGAGCTTCAGCATCATCTTTGCTTACGCCTTCTTTAAGAGCTGCTGGTGCAGATTCTACTAAGTCTTTAGCTTCTTTCAGGCCAAGACCGGTAGCGCCACGTACTGCTTTGATTACTGCTACTTTGTTACCGCCGATAGCTTTCAGGATAACGTCAAATTCAGTTTTCTCTTCAGCAGCTTCTGCTGGACCCGCAGCAACAGCAACAGCTGCAGCAGCAGATACACCGAATTTTTCTTCCATCATAGAGATCAGTTCAACAACGTCCATTACAGACATTTCAGCAACTGCGTTTAAGATATCGTCTTTAGAAATAGACATAACAAGTGTTCCTAAAATTCAGAAAAAGTTTATACGTAAATAAAGCAACGAAGAAATTGGCTATTAAGCAGCTTCTTTCTGATCGCGCAGAGCAGCCAGAGTGCGAACCAATTTGCCTGCAGAGGCTTCTTTCATGGTTGCCATCAGGCGTGCGATTGCTTCATCGTAAGTTGGGAGTGTAGCCAGACGATCGATGTTCGAACCTGGGATAAACTCACCTTCAAAGGCAGCCGCTTTAATCTCGAATGCTGGGTTCGCTTTCGCGAAATCTTTGAACAGACGAGCAGCAGCGCCCGGATGTTCAGCAGAAAATGCAATCAAGGTTGGACCAACAAATGCATCTTTCAGTACTTCATAAGAAGTACCTTCAACAGCACGACGCAGAAGTGTGTTACGTACTACACGTACAGTAACGCCAGCTTCACGACATGCTTTACGCAGTTCGGTCATTTTAGCTACAGTAACGCCACGGGAATCCGCAACAACTGCAGAAAGCGCACCTTTGGCAACTTCGCTGACTTCAGCAACAATCGCTTGTTTGTCTTGAAGATTTAGTGCCATTAGCTTCTTGCTCCTGGATTAACCGAGTAAAAACTCGGGACTCACATCACTTATTACCACAATGGTATAAGCGCTAAAACACGGTGAGTAGAATCCAGAATATATAATTCTTTATTGGCTCTCTCACCGTCTACGCAGGAAAATTAAGTAATTACTTACACCTGCGGTCTTGGACGGGGTCTGGATAGGCCAGACTCCAACCGAAATTCAGAGAATTTAGTTATGTCGACTTGAATAAAATACAACATAGCTAAACTCAAGGCGTCAAATTCTATACAAATTTGACGCCAAGGTAAAGTCTTTTATGACTTTAGTCTAATCTAAGATTAAACTGTCGCGCTTAAGCTAGCTTGATCAATCGCAACACCTGCACCCATAGTGGTAGACAGGCTTACTTTCTTGATATAAACGCCTTTCGCTGCTGATGGTTTTGCTTTTTTCAGAGCAACCAGCAGAGCTTCTAAGTTTTCTTTCAACTGTGCTTCGTTGAAATCAACTTTACCGATAGTGGTATGGATAATACCATTTTTGTCGTTACGGTAACGAACCTGACCAGCTTTAGCATTTTTAACTGCTTCAGCAACGTTAGGAGTTACAGTACCCACTTTCGGGTTTGGCATTAAGCCACGTGGGCCAAGGATTTGACCTAATTGACCTACAACGCGCATTGCATCTGGAGATGCGATAACAACGTCAAAGTCCATTTCGCCAGCTTTAACTTTAGCAGCTAAGTCGTCCATACCGACTAATTCAGCGCCTGCTTCTTTAGCAGCTTCTGCATTTGCACCTTGTGCGAATACAGCAACGCGAACTGAACGGCCAGTACCGTGTGGAAGTACAGTTGCACCACGAACGTTTTGATCTGATTTACGTGCATCGATGCCAAGGTTAACAGCAACGTCAACGCTTTCAACGAATTTAGCAGTAGCCAGTTCTTTCAGTAAAGCAACAGCTTCAGCAATTTCGTACTGTTTAGTTACTTCAACTTTCTCACGGATATTGCGCATGCGCTTGGTTAGTTTAGCCATCAGATTAATCCTCCACTACCAGGCCCATGGAACGAGCAGTACCAGCAATTGAACGCATCATAGCTTCAACGTCAGCACCAGTCAGGTCCGCAGCTTTAGTTTCTGCGATTTCACGAACTTGAGCAGAAGTAATTTTACCTACTTTCTCTTTGTTCGGTTTGCCAGAACCTGATTTCACGCCCGCAGCTTTCTTCAGCAGAACTGCTGCTGGAGGAGTTTTGGTAACGAAAGTGAAAGAACGGTCAGCATAAACTGTAATAACAACAGGAATTGGTAAACCTTTTTCTACGCTTTCAGTTTTAGCGTTGAATGCTTTACAGAATTCCATGATGTTAACACCTTGTTGACCCAGAGCTGGACCAACTGGTGGACTTGGATTAGCCATACCTGCAGAAACTTGCAGTTTGATATAGGCTTGGACTTTCTTAGCCATTAATTAATTCCTCAATTTGGGTATATCGCCCGGCTAGGGCTCCCCGATTTTACTTTGTTCTGTCTTATGACAAAACAACTCAAAACGAAAGGTGGAAAATTGTAGATAACTTTTCCACCTTTTGCAAGAAAGCAGCGTAAAAAGGTTTAACCTTTTTCAACCTGACTAAAGTCTAATTCAACTGGTGTTGCACGACCAAAGATTGATACAGAGACTTTTAAGCGGCTTTTTTCGTAATCAACTTCTTCAACAACACCATTAAAGTCAGCGAATGGACCATCGCTAACACGAACCATTTCACCTGGTTCAAACAGTGTTTTAGGACGCGGTTTATCACCAACTTGTTGTAAGCGATTCATAATCGCATCAACTTCTTTATCGCTAATTGGTGCAGGTCTGTCTGACGTTCCGCCAATGAATCCCATAACACGAGGTACATTACGTACTAAGTGCCAAGTTGCATCGTTCATGACCATTTGGACAAGAACATACCCTGGGAAAAATTTACGCTCACTTTTGCGACGTTGACCGCTACGGATCTCAACCACTTCTTCGGTTGGAACCATAACTTCGCCGAATGAGTCTTCCATTTCGTTTAATTTGATATGTTCACGCAGAGACTGTGCAACACGGCCTTCAAAGCCTGAAAATGCCTGAATGACATACCAGCGTTTTTTTGGAGAATCAGTCATGAACACCTCACAGGCCAGTAATAAATGAAACAAAACGAACCAGAATGCCATCCAGTCCCCAAAGAACTAATGACACAATAGCCGTCACCGCAGCAACAATCAGAGTTGTTTGCAATGTTTCTTGACGTGTTGGCCATACTACTTTACGCATTTCAATACGCGCTTCACGAGCAAATGCTAACGTTGCTTTACCTTGTGTTGTCCACAACGCGATCCCACCTGCTGCTACGAACAAAGCAACAACAGCTAAAGCTCGCAACGCTAGGTTAAATTCACGGTAAAGATAGTTGCCACCCACTGCTACTGCCAGCAATAAAACGGTAATGATCCACTTAGCGATATCACCACCGCGTTTGCTATCTTGAGCTCCGCTATTCGCACTCATAAATTAACCTGTCACTATGATGTAAATAAATAGCCAGCTTGCCTCGCAAGAGCAAAACAAATCAGACTAACCATAAAATCAACTATGATTGCATCTGACACAGTGTCATATCTCTATGACATTCGTATCTGCAAGATACTGGACTCGATTCGTTGTATCAGAGCCTATCTCACCAATAATTTACAACAAACTAGTGATGAGATAGGTTCTTTTTCAAACAACGCATAAAAAGGGCATCAATTGATGCCCTTTTTTAGGAAATTACGCGAGTAATTAACCTAATACTTTAGCAACAACGCCCGCACCTACTGTACGGCCACCTTCACGGATAGCGAAACGTAAACCGTC
>NZ_JBEEVJ010000019.1:0-25335 GCF_040139785.1 Proteus genomosp. 6
CACGCTTAAAAATAATAAAAGCAGACTTGACCTGATAGTTTGGCTGTGAGCAATTATGTGCTTAGTGCATCTAACGCTTGAGTTAAGCCGCGCCGCGAAGCGGCGTCGGCTTGAACGAATTGTTAGACATTATTTGCCGACTACCTTGGTGATCTCGCCTTTCACGTAGTGGACAAATTCTTCCAACTGATCTGCGCGCGAGGCCAAGCGATCTTCTTCTTGTCCAAGATAAGCCTGTCTAGCTTCAAGTATGACGGGCTGATACTGGGCCGGCAGGCGCTCCATTGCCCAGTCGGCAGCGACATCCTTCGGCGCGATTTTGCCGGTTACTGCGCTGTACCAAATGCGGGACAACGTAAGCACTACATTTCGCTCATCGCCAGCCCAGTCGGGCGGCGAGTTCCATAGCGTTAAGGTTTCATTTAGCGCCTCAAATAGATCCTGTTCAGGAACCGGATCAAAGAGTTCCTCCGCCGCTGGACCTACCAAGGCAACGCTATGTTCTCTTGCTTTTGTCAGCAAGATAGCCAGATCAATGTCGATCGTGGCTGGCTCGAAGATACCTGCAAGAATGTCATTGCGCTGCCATTCTCCAAATTGCAGTTCGCGCTTAGCTGGATAACGCCACGGAATGATGTCGTCGTGCACAACAATGGTGACTTCTACAGCGCGGAGAATCTCGCTCTCTCCAGGGGAAGCCGAAGTTTCCAAAAGGTCGTTGATCAAAGCTCGCCGCGTTGTTTCATCAAGCCTTACGGTCACCGTAACCAGCAAATCAATATCACTGTGTGGCTTCAGGCCGCCATCCACTGCGGAGCCGTACAAATGTACGGCCAGCAACGTCGGTTCGAGATGGCGCTCGATGACGCCAACTACCTCTGATAGTTGAGTCGATACTTCGGCGATCACCGCTTCCCTCATGATGTTTAACATTTTATTAACCCTTTTGCCAGATTTGGTAACTATAATTTATGTTAGAGGCGAAGTCTTGGGTAAAAACTGGCCTAAAATTGCTGGGGATTTCAGGAAAGTAAACATCACCTTCCGGCTCGATGTCTATTGTAGATATATGTAGTGTATCTACTTGATCGATCAGGCTTTTGTATATCTCCCCACCACCTGAAACAATGACATGATCCGTTATTTTCTTTAGGTTGGTTAAAGCATCTTTAATTGATGGAAAGATCAATACGTTCTCATTGTCAGATGTAAAACTTGAACGTGTTACGACCGCATACTTTCGGTTGGGTAATGCTCCCATTGATTCAAAAGTCTTGCGTCCAACCAACAGCCATTGGTTATAGGTAATAGCTTTAAACAGGAGCTGTTCACCTTTGGCACTCCATGGAATATCAGGGCCATTCCCGATAACTCCATTCTTCGATATAGCTACCATTAGTGATAGTTTCACAATTCTTCCTCAGAGGTTAACATTTTATTGTGCGGCGTCGCAGATTCATTTAGCAACCTTTTTGTCTGCGCAATTACAATTCTCGGAAGCTCGATATTCAGAGGTCCAGCCACACTCCTGAACAATTCGAGACTCCACTTCCACGTTTCATGATAGGCTACACATAGTGCTTTTGGTTCCGCGCTGCCTGTGCATGCCAGGTAGCGATTATACGAGTCCTCCGAGACATCCTTTTCGAGCGCGCGTGAAGGTGTCGGCCAGTGGTCTGTTGCCCCTTCATGGAGGCGAACCAACTTGAGTAAGTTTTCATGTGCTTTGCTGAGCAAAGCCCAGGCGCGAGCATACTCTCCCCGATTTAAAAGATTTGCCCCAAAGAGCATCAGGCTGATGAGGTTCAATACAAGTCCTTCCACCAGCGGCGCGCCTTCACGTTTCGGGGGACTGCCCACGAGAGCACTCGCGTACCTTGACAACTCTCCTGATCGGTCCAACAAAACAGCCTCCTCAAGCGAGGGAAACCACCCGTAGCCTTGCCAAGTGGAAATGACCGGTATGTCCGATTTTCGCATGAAATGGAATTCACCGCGAATGCCGTTTTCAAAAAGCGCGGTGTGGTGGCCGAAGTCATCCGGAAAGTAAGCTGCAACCGGACTTACAGCATTAAGCCACGAGCGCTGATCGAAATTTTCAAAATGATCATCCTGGATGAACACTGCAAATTCGATATCAGAGAACTCGTCACCCTCTCCGATAGCAAATGAGCCGAACATCAGCGCCGCGATTATTCGTGCATCCTCATGGCAAGCTTCCTTGAAGCGTTCGATCATTTTCTGCTGAAGCATTGAAACATCCTTTTGTTGAAGCCACTGATTCTGCGGAAAGGTATACGCAGCTTTTGTTTTATTCTTACGCACAACATTTTATTAGTAAGCATGCTCGTTTTGTCACCCGCTGATGCTTACCGTTAATTAATATAATCACTTGTATTAAATAGACTTTCTTTAAAAATACAAGACACTCTGTTATTACAAATCGTGCATGCCGTCTATCCTGCTTGCACGATGCACATTATCTCACCCAAAGAACTCATAACATTTTAATTTATTTAGCATTAAATTAAAACTCTACCGGTAAACAAGCATCTCTAGGCGTAAAAAACAGGCACTTTTTTAAATCCCAGCTAGAATAGGCTGTATAGGCAGACAGTTGCAAGACAAGGAGCGTTTTATGTCTAACAGTCCATTTTTAAATTCTATACGCACGGATATGCGACAAAAAGGTTATGCGCTGAAAACTGAAAAAACTTACCTGCACTGGATTAAGCGTTTTATTCTGTTTCACAAAAAACGTCATCCTCAGACCATGGGCAGTGAAGAGGTCAGGCTGTTTTTATCCAGCTTAGCAAACAGCAGACATGTAGCCATAAACACGCAGAAAATCGCTTTAAATGCCCTAGCTTTTTTGTACAACAGGTTTTTACAACAGCCGTTGGGCGATATTGATTATATCCCTGCAAGCAAGCCTAGACGGCTACCCTCTGTTATCTCTGCAAATGAAGTGCAACGCATTTTGCAGGTTATGGATACTCGCAACCAAGTTATTTTTACGCTGCTGTATGGTGCAGGTTTGCGCATTAATGAATGCTTGCGTTTGCGGGTTAAAGATTTTGATTTTGATAATGGCTGCATCACTGTGCATGACGGTAAGGGTGGGAAAAGCAGAAACAGCCTACTGCCCACGCGCCTAATCCCAGCAATAAAATAACTCATTGAGCAAGCGCGGCTTATTCAGCAAGACGACAACTTACAAGGCGTAGGGCCATCGCTGCCTTTTGCTTTAGATCACAAATACCCTTCTGCTTATCGACAAGCGGCGTGGATGTTTGTCTTTCCCTCCAGCACGCTCTGCAACCACCCGTATAACGGCAAATTATGCCGCCATCATCTGCATGACTCCGTTGCGCGAAAGGCATTGAAGGCAGCCGTACAAAAAGCAGGCATCGTTAGCAAGCGTGTCACTTGTCATACATTTCGTCACTCGTTTGCTACGCATCTATTACAAGCGGGGCGTGATATTCGCACTGTGCAAGAACTCTTAGGGCATAACGATGTTAAGACCACGCAAATCTATACGCATGTGTTGGGTCAGCATTTTGCCGGCACCACCAGTCCTGCGGATGGACTGATGCTACTTATCAATCAGTAAAAGTAGATAAATATCTTTATGTAGCCCTGAGTAGCCCCTGATACTTTTTATGGTGAAAAAGATAAACAATCATAGAGGGGATAAATATGAGCCAGTTCTACCATTGTTCAGATAAGTTTAAGCAAGATACTGTCAATCACAGTGACCATTCATGGTCATTACACTTCCTCCAGTTGCCAGACAATGCCTAACATAAAAACGCAAAAGCCCAAAAGTCAGAGCTTAGGTGTTCTAGGCGTTTTCTAAGCGCTGAAGAAATACGTCTTACCGTAGATTGCGTGCGTTTCTGAAGCACATTTTCCTTATACATGGCTTTATCCCAGGCAGCTTCATCAAGCTCTTGGAGTAACAAGCCAGTAATAATGCGACACTCTCGGGTTTGTAGCGAGCCGCTGGTGAGATCGGAGTTATAGCGGAAAGGGGTCATTTGTAATTATTTGTGGGTGGAGGATAGTTAACTTATTATTGTAGTTGGAAGAGGCTGCTTTCCAAACATTAGCACCTCGTAATGCTTGTTACTGTATATTAATTTATGCTCTTAGCGCATGTTAATGGGCTATTACAATGCATAATGTCCACATCAAGATAACTGTGGCTTAACACCTGTACAAGCGAAAAAAATCAATCACCTGTCCGGAAATACGGGATCACTGTAAAGTGTTGGTGAGGCAGTCTAGGAGGGGGATTTAATTTGGGATACTGATGAAAGGATTATGATCAGTTGGATATAGGATCGTACTAAGCTGAGCGGCAGGTTAGCTAGATTAGTTAACCAGATAAGTGAAATCTAGTTCCAAACTATTTTGTCATTTTTAATTTTCGTATTAGCTTACGACGCTACACCCAGTTCCCATCTATTTTGTCACTCTTCCCTAAATAATCCTTAAAAACTCCATTTCCACCCCTCCCAGTTCCCAACTATTTTGTCCGCCCACAATGATTGAAATATTTGAAAACAGTAATCCAACGGGTGATTGTTTTTTTGTACAATCTAAAGGAACTGTCAGTTCATTTGATGAAACTGTAAAACTAAGTTTTCCTGTTAAAACAATAAAATACGCATTATTATTTAACGTTCCTTTTTTTATATTTTATACATCCATACCATCAAATGAAACTAAATACATATGGTTACAAAAGTATGTGGAAATACACCTTAATAATAAAAATCAAAAATGGCAGCAACAAGAATCAGTGACAATCACATTCCCTGAAGAAAATGATCTATCCTCGAATATTGAAAAAGTAAATGAACTATTAACGAATCACCGCGCAACGTCACAAAGTTTAGCATTTCTAAAAGTATATGAAGAATTAGTGTTTCACGCTAGAAATGTTTTATCTGGTGAATTTGGAGTGGGTCATACTTGTGTTATTTACTGTTATAAATTAGTAAAATTAAATTGGTTAATTAATTATCTAGCATCTAATACTTGTGTGAATATCGAAAGAATGAGTATTTTCAATATGAAAGATGCATTTGAAGAAATTGCAAGTACAAATATTATTGACAATGAAAACAGGAACGTAATTACTGAACAATTAAAATTATTGAGCGAATTGAAACAAATTATTATATCAACAGAATCTAGAGAAGAACTAGGCTGTGAAAATTACGGTTTATTCCCATTTTAATTACATCAAGTGAAATAAACATGCGAAATCTAACGGTATGGACATTATCTGAAATAACAAAACTATTCGGAACCATTAATGAGCCGTTTTTCATCGAAAAGATATGCAGATTTACCGGACGTAGTGTAAATGATGTCCTCTCAAAATTATTGAACATGGGGTTGTGTGAAATAAACTATAAGGATAATAAGATATCTACGGCTAGGAATACTAATTTAAATCACCTCATTCCTCATTCATCATTTATTCCTAAATTATTAGAACTTGGTTGGATATATGAGTTATCAAACAGGGAGGAATCTCTTAAAGCCCCCAAGTGGTGGGTAAGTAATGATCAATTTCCTATGAGCAACACTAACGATTTGAATCGTAATGAAACAGTATGGGTTAATGAAGAAATTCATACAGTTATCTCCATGATACAAAACAAGATGAACCTAAGCTCAATCGCAGATAAGATACATAGAAATCAATCATCTATAACTACAATGTTAATGGATCTTGGTATTTTAGAATGCATTGACAAGCAAGAAATATTTTTGTCTGAAGTTAATGAAGTGAAACTTTCAAAGTATACATTTAATAATGCGCTTGTTCTTATTAATCATGGATGGGTTGTTACCAGCAATAATTTACATGCGCCTAATTGGTGGCTTGAAAATAACAAGGATAATGACAATGTCCATAATAACCACTGCAATGAAAGTGAAAAAATAACCGGTAGTGACAGCAGACAATTGTATATGTTTGTTAAAACTGAATTAGAGGGTATCCTAAACACTATTCATGAAAATAAGCGTATCGACGAATTGTCAGATGTCACGTATTTGGGTTATACACTGTCAGATTTAACAACCTACATCGGTATTACTTCAGTTAGGGCAGGGCAGCTCACAAGGAACAATAAAATCCACATGAGTTATTTTATGGATAAACCTTATAATATAAAGAAAATATTGATTAATTTTGGCTGGAAAGTTTCAGAGGATTTATTAGCAGCTCCTGAATGGTGGTCTAATGAAGAATAAATACACTACATTCATTCGGATCATTTTTTTAACCGTCATTTGTGTATATCCAGCATATATGTTAATTCGAAAAAGAAATATAATTGATATTTCAGTATTAATATTAACTGTTTTAATTGCATTAGTAGGCGATTTTGTTGAATCTATTCCGTTAATTGAATTATCTAAGGTATTCGCATCATTCTTTCTTCTTGCAATTTATGTATATTGCTATCGTATCTATTTTGAACACTCTAAAAATCATATTGATTCAATCAGCTTTAAAACAGTTAATAACAAGATAGGACATCTTGTTTTTTCCAGTGACACTATATGTTATTTTTTGCCTTTAAAAATAAGTAGCCACTTTAATATGTTATGGTTTTATGGATATTTGAGAGCCGTAACTATGCACCACCAAAATAGAAAGTGATACTTTTAAGACTGTTTACTAAGAAAAAAGATACCATATAACGGGTACATTGCCTTTTTAATTTCTGAAGGCTGAAGCTCATGAACTTCATAAGTACCCTTATTCTTGCACTTATCCTACGAATTCTTTACCTCATATATCGAAAACGTAAGCCTAGTTTTTATACTGTTAGCTTGGTAATAATATCAGTTATTGTGTGGTCCGTTAAATCCTACCTATTGGACTATTATATTATCCCAACATCCTCTATGGCACCGACATTGAAAGCCGGTGATCTCATTTTTGCAAAGCCGGTTGACGCGCAAAAAGAGCAATTGATGCGTGGAGATATAGTGATTTTCCGAGCTCCTGCATTCCCTTCATTCATTTATGTAAAACGCATAATCGGATTGGCTGGCGATACTATCACTTATGCCGATGATAAGTCGGTCCAGATCAACGGAAGGATGATCGGGCAGCTAAACCATCATAATGACCATACGAGTACCTATCAGGCGCTTCAGGAACGTAATACGCAACAATATGATTATGTCATTGATAACCGTAAACCATTCGTTAAGCCGATTTATACACAATGGGTAATTCCTGATGGATATGTTTTTGTTCTTGGCGATAACAGAGATCATTCATGGGATTCACGTTTTTTTGAAAATGCAGTTGGAACTCCACGCCATTTGCGAGGGCTTGTTAAAAAGGAACTTTTGATAAGCCGGTATTTAGCCACGGCTTTTACACTTGAGTTTATGAAAAGCGATTTTGATATAGGGGAGAATAGCTTAAAAGTAATTTCTGAAGCTCAAACGGCAGAGGGGAATGATGGGGATAAATAGAAGCTGTATCGCATTAATTTGCTTTTTCTTGTCCTCTTGTGGTTCTACCACAGGGGCGATCACTACACACGAGCATCTTGTGACGCAAGCCACACAAGATAAGCATGTCAGTTCTGGTGGCTTCGATAGATGTATTGGCAAGAGAGATTACTGGTCTTGAAGCAAATGAAATAAAGCAACTCTATGAGGTGAAGGGGAGTGACAAC
This sequence comes from Proteus genomosp. 6, assembly GCF_040139785.1. NCBI lineage: Bacteria > Pseudomonadati > Pseudomonadota > Gammaproteobacteria > Enterobacterales > Morganellaceae > Proteus > Proteus genomosp. 6. Next base: position 7,728 of record NZ_JBEEVJ010000019.1, read on the forward strand.
ACATTAATTAAAATTGATATGGCATCTATACCATGCTCGATATTGCTTAAAAAGAACACAGGTCAAAGTAGTGAGATTTGGCTTATAACTGATATGGGTTGCAATGAATATTTATAAAGTCTCAGTAATCAGCTCCCTTTTATTTTCTTCTATGTCGTACAGCAAACCTGTTTTTATATGAAGTGGCATAGTTAATTTGGCCACCTGACTAGAGGTGATATTCTTACCTCAATAACATCACAGGTGAGCACATGGTTAAGCAATATTCAGCAGAGTTTAAACTCGAAGCCGCTAAAATGGTGGTTGACCACCATTACTCTGTGGCTAAAGCCGCACAGGCAATGGGCGTGAGTCTTGCCGCACTTAATCGATGGGTTAAAAAACTGCGATTAGAGCGGCAAGGTAAAACACCGACGGGACTTCCGCTTACACCCGAGCAAATTGAACTTCGTGAGATGAAAAAAAAGATACAACGCCTTGAAATGGAAAACGAAATCTTAAAAAAGGCTACGGCGCTCTTAATGTCGGACTCACTGAAGGATTCGCGATAATCGACAAACTAAGAGCGCATTACCCCGTCACAACGCTCTGCCAACTTTTTGAACGTCATCGCAGTAGCTATCGTCATTGGCATCATCGAATGAAGGATGCAGTACCGGATGGGGGGCGAGCGATTAAACGGAGCTTAGTCAAAGACGCTTGGAACTTAAGTGGCGGCTCTGCGGGTGCAAGGACGATCGCCACCATTGTCACGACGCAGTACAGTGTGAAGATGAGCCGTTACCTTGCAGGTAAGTTAATGAAGGAGCTTGATATTACGAGTTGCCAGCACGTGAAACATCGCTATAAACGCGGGACAAAGGAACATGTCGACATCCCGAATTTACTCGACCGCCAATTTGCTGTCACAGCTCCCAATCAAGTATGGTGTGGCGATGTGACGTATATTTGGACAGGAAAACGGTGGGCTTATCTCGCCGTCGTGTTAGACCTTTTTGCCCGAAAACCTGTTGGCTGGGCACTCTCCACGTCTCCCGACACCACGCTGACATTAAAAGCCCTGCAAATGGCTTGGGAAATGCGGGGGCAGCCAAAAGGACTGATGTTTCATAGCGACCAAGGCAGTCATTATACCAGCCTTGAGTATCGTCAACGGCTATGGCGTTATCAAATCGCCCAAAGCCTGAGTCGACGGGGTAACTGTTGGGACAATAGTCCAATGGAGCGATTTTTTAGAAGTTTAAAACATGAATGGATGCCTTCTATGGGCTATGGAAGCCTGAAAGAAGCAGAACACAGAATTATTCTTTACATCACAGGCTATTACAGCAGCATCAGGCCTCATTGGTATAACGGGGGATTGACCCCAAATGAATCAGAGCGGCTGTTCTACATACAGTCTAATGACGTGGCCAATATTAGTTGACCACTTCAAACTGACCCTCGCTTGCACAGAGCCTTATTGTACTCCGCCCAGTTAGTTATCTTCTTTTTTGCTTTACCCATGTCACCACCGTTCTAGCCATCACAAAGGATCAGATCGCAGAACTTGGAAAAGGTTCAATGGATTTAGGCAACAACGCCCAGAATATTGGTCAGTCACTAAAAGGTGTGAAACCGCTTCACCAAGTAGTCGTTTGGCAGCATGTTGGTTTCTTCCGCTGTTAATTTGGAAAAAGGCTACGTTATTGCTGAGTGCGGCCCACATCCAGCGTTTATCATTATTGCGCTGATGTGAAGTCTCATCAGCCATAATCAGTTTAGATGCTTTTACTGTGTCATGAATTTGAGTATGAGTATCAGCTAAGTATTCAGTGACTCGTCCTTGCGCCGCAGATATTGCACCTGTTGAGAAGTTAAGCTGGAAGACGTCTTTCAGCATAGATTGTATTTTACCTATGCTTTGGTGGTGCTGCGTCGCTTGGATTGCGATAAAGCTATGTAGATTTGGCCCCATTTGAACATCGGGCACAGACTCTGGAAGCTCCGCTTGATGTTTATCACCACACCATGAGCACTCGCCTTTAAAAATTTGATGTTCAACAAGCGTGTATGAGATATCTGGCAAGTCAAAGATTTGGTGTCGTTTATAAGGTTTTCTATTTGGAATAACACACCCACCGCAGTGGCATATCTTATTCGGTAAGTATTGCTCAACCGAGGCACTGTCTTCAACAGGGTGAAGCAGTCGGCGATGGCCTTTATGACCTGGTTGAGCTCCTTGCTTTTTTCCAGATTTATTCCGATTCGGCGAAGTATTTTTAGCTTTATTATGCAGGGGTTGTTGAGATGATGGCACAGAAGAGTTGCGACTATTTTGGTTTAGCCTATCTTCAAGCTCAGCCAACTTATTCCATAAAAAGTGGATGATATCTTTCGCCTCTTCAGGCGAATCGAAATCTGGCGGTGGAGGTAATGTTTTCTTATTCATACCTCCAGATTGCCACCACAAAAAGATCACTCAAGTTGAATGTGGGATCAAGTTAACTCAGTCACATAAATTTGCTGTCAATAGCTCCTTGGTGAATAGTTACCTTTGTGAGATGATTTCTCTTAACTGATCCATCCCTTTTGTATCGCTTACAACAATAGGTTCCTTAATTTTTTTTAATGAATTTCCTTTCTGACTTGGTACTAACACAGCAAAGATTGTGTAATTATCCGCATCATCATCTAGATTATTCAACCCTATTGATTTAGCAATTTTGAGAGCTTCACTTCCATTTTCAACCACTGGTTTTGAAGCCTCATTATTATATATCCAATTACTATTTTCATTATTAGCACAGCCGGATAACACTAATGAAAATAGAATTCCTGTAATCATTTTACAACTTTTCATTATTCACCCTTATTATTAATGAATTCATTTTCTTTAGATTCAGAGCAATAAGGACATTTCATATTGCAGGAATCCTCTGATTCGTGTGTAAGATAGGTATATTTCTGCCGACACTCAAAACAGCCAGTTAAACCAATTATTCCATTTCGGTAATTGGTTGCAATTTGCCATGCCAAGTTCGGATCAATTATGTGTTTCTTTAATGGATCATCAAAGAAACCACAATGAACATTAAATAAATGGCGGTATGCTTTATAAGCACCAACCAATTCTTCTATTTGCAATCTATTTTCTGGATCTTGTGCAGTCATTAAATATACATGTAAAAAATCAGTTGCAGATCGTTTATCATGTTGATTAGCTAATATAGTGCTAATTTTTCTTAGTCGCCCTAACGTAAAATCATTATCCTCATTATCAATTCCTGAATCATTTCGTAAACATCCATACATACGTGGAGATATTGCTGGAATCTCAGACAATATTACATTCTTTCTAAATCCAAGTTTTATCATATCAATTGCTAATTGATAACCTTCTGGCGCAATAGTTAATTTCATTTAAACACCTTTCCACATAAGCGCGCTCTAAATTTAAGATAGAATAATACATCATCATATTTTTTATGATAACCATCACTATCGACTAATCTAGTTGATATAATCGAAGGTCTGTAAATTGGAGAAATATTTATTTGCTTTGAATACAAAGAAAACAGTATTTCCTTAAAAGAAAACTTATTAATTGTATTGTATGACTGACAATCATTAAACCAAAAGAAATGATTAGTATCTGTGCCAGACATGCTGTTAATAATTGCTGATTCAATTAGCATTGTTAAACGCAAAAATGAAACATCCAACAGAGATTTTTTAAAATTTGGGTCTTTCTTAGTATATAAAGACTGAGAATCCTCTTTATAGCTTAATATATAAGCAGGCACTTTCAATCCACTGAAAAAATCTCTCATAATGGAAAAATCTTCAACAAAACAGGTTTTGTCAGAATTGACGATCACAAATGGATTATTATCAACTCTTTCAGAATTACTTAATAAACTGAAAAGTACATCAGTCATTTCAGTGTTGTAGCAATTTATTTTATTGTTCATTTTCTTTCAATCTTTTCCATATGAGCAGAACTGATTCACCATATTCTTTAGCTTTGTTCTTTAACGCTGGATTTGGTGTGTGATAATTACCGATGGCTTGCGCTATATCATTTGGAGATAGTTCAATCGCTCGACACAAGACCTTCGCTGATACCTCAATGTTCTTATCTACATCTAATAACTCAGCAGGGTCAGAAACATAATTACTACCGTTCCAACGCCAATTAATTTGTGTAATACCGATATCAGTCAATGCTGAAACGCTTACATATTCCCGCACTTTTCGGACAGCATCATCTCGGTTCACCGGATAATAAGAGCCCATAATTGGGTTATTTAAAGCATAGCGATGGGGTGCAACAAAGGATTTATCGCCTGTTCTATGGGAGCTCTCTTTAAGAGCAATAGCATAGAGTAAAAGCGGATCGAGGTTACATTGTTTAGCGTGCTTTTCCCACGAGGTATTAGTTAAATCTACAACAGCAGCCTCGCAAATCGCAGCATTAAAAATGCTTAAAAACAGAAGAAAGCGTTTCATCCTCCCCTCACTTATTCTGAGCATATACGTATATATCAGTATAAATTATAGTAAGACATACATTAGTCGTCAACACACTATCTACGACTAATGCAATTTATTATACATTTATTTACAGTATGCGTAAACAGAGAGGGAGTAAAATTTCACTTATATTCAACATGTTACATAATATAAATAATTAGTGGCATGATACTTATTATCCAAAGAAATTAATAACATTCGCATTAAGTCGAAAATAGGTGTTTTATGGCTTAAGAAAGACAATTCTTTCTTCTGCACCAAAATTGTTATCGGCACATTTTCAAAAAACATTAAGTCACCAAGGGGGTTTTGGTGACTTAATGTATCTCACGTATTAAGTCACCAAAACAGTAGTTACGACTTAGTGTAATCGAAACATTAAGTCACCAATAGGGTGGTTACGGTATAATTAGTTTATGTTAAAATGACTTTTTCTGAACCTTTTCTGGAGTGCTGAAATTCATGTCAGTATCATATGAAGATGCGTTATTGCTAAAGCTGGAAGCAATCCTTGCTGACTGTGAGGAAGCAATAACTGTATGCGCTGATAATGCGGTAAATCTGATCCAACAGTTTATGCAAGAAATAAATAACAAACAGCTATTCTCCCCATACCTGCCAGTAATTCATAACGACAGGGGCTCAGTACGGATTCGATGGGGAATGGTTGTGATGAACAAGGCGACTAAAAAAGTTGGCTCTATGCGTAATGCTCCAACCACAGGTAATGGCGATTTTGACATACGCTATTTTTCAATTCGGTCTGATGAAGTACGCCAACTTATTCAAAAATACGAGGATAAGTTTAAAATTATCAGGGCTGACATTAAGCAAACCAAAAATATTACTAAATCATTGAAAATGAGAATTACACATTTGAAAAAGGGCACAAGAAAAACGGTTATCGGTGTTACTCGCTGATTTTTATGTTTTTTTTGTTTACTGTGAGCCGTAGGCGATCTTTTAGGGGGTACTGTGAGCCGTAGGCGATCCTTTCCCTGTCTTTAAAAACAGCGTAGGGGCGATTTTGAGAGGACTTCCACACATCATCGTGGATAAGCATTGGCGTACAGGCTAAAGTGGCTCAGAATCGCTTAGACGAAGCATATATGATATTAAAAAGCCACTACTTGCATCCATTCACTTTTTTCAGCCATTTTGTGCAGTATTTTACGAATAAGTAGAGGCTTTCCCTTTGGGGAAGATAGCCAGACACAATAAGCTCTGACTATTTTTCTGTAATTTAATATTGAATCTTAATTAATTAATCTTTTCCATATATCCATACTTGAATCTGCTGATATTTTAATTACATCCCAATTAATACCGTAATTACAATCATGGTTGTTTTTAAGTGCCTCCAATACATCTAAACAAAAATTCTTTTTATCATTATCACTTAAATTAAAATAGAAAACATCAAGATCAGTTTTATTAAATTCATCTAATTCTGTTTCACTATCCCAACCGGAAACAATACTTGCATGAATATCTTCAGCACACCACGTTACCGAGAAAAAGTCTTTCTCAGTAACAGTATATTCTTCAACACCTATATTCGACTTGCTTATTATTCTACGCGCTTCCTTTTCAGACTTTGCTTGTACATCAAATGAAGCTAGAGCATAGTTATTGTTATTAAGATTAACCTTATACGATACATTATAGGTATTCATGACTCATCCTCGTTTAATTATTATTAGCTGTGGTAATTAATTATATTTGAGAATTAATAATATATTCGTACAATGCTGAAAGCAATATTTTTGTAAAAATGATAAATACAATATCACCACTTATATAAACACAACAATTCATTATACAATTAATTACCAAATTAACAGAATTAAATTAAATCTTAATTATTCATCTTTAATTAAATAATGAAGTTTTCACTTTGACAAATATATATCTTTATTGTTATTTGCTTGATATGGTACTACTTCTATTTTTTCTCGCCTAACGTATGCCATATAAAAAATTAAATTGGATTTTATTAATGAACCTTAATACCAATACTAATATCATCGAATCAATTGAGATAGACAGAGTAATTGCAATCCGAGAACATGCTATTAGCCTATATAAAGAATCACTCTCTAAAGCAGCAGAGGCTATCGAAATATTAAAAACAATTCCCAATACCAACAATCATTTTCCTCACCAATGCATAGAGGACGATTTAATTGATTTGCAATACCCTAGAAATACTAATGATGATGATAACAGAACACGGTTTGAACTTTGGTTAGACAGAAAGATATGGAAAATGTTTATTGATAAATCTGGTATCAAAACAATCATGAGCAATAAACAAATAGAAAAGTTACATTACGACCTTTACGATATGAAATCGCCTATATTCAACTTTGAGAATGCATTAAGCACTTTTACAAGTTTAAGCGCTAACAAAGCTGATTCATTTAAGAATGGATTGATGGATGCGTTGCAATCTGTCTCATGGGATTACAAGAGTAATAATCCTCGCTATCTTGGCAAAAAAATAATAATGGATAATGCTGTTTCAGTTCGTAAGTATTCAACTAGATTTAATAAGACTGACACCGTTAACGATCTAGTTAGAATATTTTGCATCTTACAAAAAAAACCAATTCACGAATTTCAAAATAGTGTAGGGCTATATATATCTGATAATGTGCGAACTAATAATAAAAATTTTGAAACTGAATTTTTCATCGTTAAGTGGTACAAAAAAGGCACAATGCATCTATTATTTAAAAGTGAAAGTTTGATAAATAATACTAATGATTTGATCGCAAAACTTTTCCCCTCAGCATTGCCGCCTTTGTGATACACATTCACAGTCAAGGTATCGAGGTATATCTACACACATCAGATATACCTCAATTAATCCTCACACAGTAATACCACATAGAATAAGCCTCATATAAACCTCAGTTATGCATCACACCCACATCTAAATGATATATTTTCATTTTCATTATGATTTTTACACCCTGATATTTCTCAAATTAATCTCATATCAACCTCTTGCGACACTCAACTTCCACTGTTAAAATTACAAACATACTCAATATCGCATCAAATAAATCTCAGATGCATCACATTAACAATTAGAGGCTTCAAATGCGTATTTATATAGATGATGGTTCTACTAACATAAAAATGCTGTGGGAACAGGATCAGGAAGGTGAAGTAATTAAAATTAGTCCTAACAGCTTCAAACGCGGTTGGGGTACGGCTTTTGGTACTGGCAAACCATTCAACTATACCGTTGATAACGAGAAGTATTCATTCGATATTATTGATCCTGACAATTTGCCAACTAACAACGTAGCTTGGCAGTATAGCCCTCTAAACGCAGTTGCAGTGCAACATGCACTTCAGATTAGCGGTTTACCTCCCCAAGAGGTTGAAATCGTTGTCACTCTACCATTGGCAGAATTTTACGATCAGGATGCGCAATATCGAATGGATAACATCCAACGCAAAAAAGATAACTTAATGCGCGAAGTTCAAGTAAGCCGGAATGAACCTTTCAAAATCAAAAAAGTAACCGTTCGTCCTGAGTCAATTCCTGCGGGTATATCTTTGTGTGATGAATTAAGACCCAATCATTCTGTACTGATTATTGATATTGGAGGCACCACAACTGATATCTCAATGGTTTCTGGTCAAATGACGTCTGTATCACGCATTTTTGGTGATCCTACGCTTGGCGTATCATTGGTGACTAACGAAGTCAAAAGAGCTTTGGCGAACGCTTCAACAGAAACATCCAGCTATAACGCAGATCAACTCATTATTAACCGGCACGATGAAAACTATCTGTTAGATAACATCAACAGCGTTGATGATATTCAGATGGTGAAAGATGCCATGAATAGCAGTATTGAACGACTAAATACCCGTGTGCTCGATGCGGTCAGCACCTTTAAGGGCTATACACATGTCATGGTTATTGGTGGTGGAGCTGCGCTTTCCGCTGATGCAATCAGAAAGAAAATAGCAATCCAACCAGAACGTTTCTACGTGGCTGAAGAACCTCAGTTTGCTTTGGTTCGGGGTCTGAAATTATTAGGATAACGTTATGAAACAAGAGCGTAAAAAGATAATTTTGTATCTTCGTCCCGAACTCAGCGAGGCTGATAAATTCGCAATTAAAAAGATTGAAGAATCGCCGGTTCAAACTGAAGCAGTACGTACAGCGTTACTGGCAGGGATCGCATTAGGGGAAATTGATGATAGATTGCCTTCTTTGCTGGCTTCAATTCTATCAGACAGGACAAAGGCTGATACCTTCAAAGTAATGTTAGATTCCTTTCTAACTGTTGATAGTGACGGCACTCATGCTCACAATAAAGTAAATTTGAGTCAGGCAAAACGGGCGTTACTGACTGATAAAGTAAAAATAGAGAAGGAGCCCCCAAGTCAGGCAGCACAGAATTTGAAAGGTTCATTACCAGATTGATGGGTGGTGTATGTCCGAACAAGTGTATGGTGAGACTTTAAAGTTCTTCGCCGATTGGCAGAAACACGAAAAGAAACGTTCCTGTCTTAACTTTCAAAAGGTAGTTTCCAGATCTGGCGTTCCTACCCTTAACATCGAGATAGCACCTCTTGAAAAGGATGGAACTGCAAGATGGGAACAGAAAATGACTATTCAGTTATCCTTAAAAGAATTGACTCAACTCACTGCATTAGTTCTTCTATCAAAGAAGTATATTGATAATCTAGATGCCCGATATCATGGGGGTCATAGAAACAAAGGGTTGTCTGTCTTTGATAATGGCAAGTCAGGAATGATTTTCTTGATCTCTGAAGCAGGACAGACGCTAGAACACGGTATAGATCAATACCAACGTTTGGAACTTGCTGTGTTCATCGTACAGCAGCTATCCGCAGCGTTAAAAATAAGTTATGCATGTACTGTTGTAACGCTAAAAAGTCTGTATTTGAACGACACTCATTAACTGAGAAGCCTAAACATTTGTTTGGGCTTTTTTTTTCAATCATAAATGAATTTACATTTTTAGCTCTGAACAGCGAGAGACATGAAAACTTGTTTTCGTGTCGGTGTCGCTGTTGAACAAACGAGCAAAGCGAGTGCGTTAGAAAGCATAAGAAAATTGTCCACAGTGAAGCACATCTTAGCATATTAAGATCTTTTCTTTCTTTTTAGATCTTAAAACATTAAAACCTTAGATATGGGGATATATTCATAATAATCATTTAGTTACGATATTAAAGGTCGTCGCTGATGCAGTGAAAGGTCGTCGCTGATGCAGTAAAAGGTCGCCGTTGATGCAGTGAAAGGTCGCCGTTGATGCAGTGAAAGGTCGCCGTTGATGCAGTGAAAGGTCGTCACTTGTAAAGTATATGCGGTTAATTATTAACCAAGGCTCATTATTTAATCAAAAAAATCCTATCCTATTAATTAATATTAGTTTATTTTCTAATTTTGTTGTGGATAAGTACGATTTTCTTAAATGTTTTGTAATATTCCACTACCGAAAAAGTATATTTTTGATTTGCTGCAAAAGGTCGCCGTTGATGCAGTTAATCAATAAAAAGGTATTTTTCTGCTGGTGGCTAAAGGTCGCCGCTGATGCAGTATAAATATATACTTCTATCATAATTTAATCCATATATATCAACACGTTATGCAAAAGGTCGCCGTTGGTGCAGTATAGTCATAAAAAAAGGTACTTTTCTATTAAAGGCTAAAGGTCGCCACTTGTGCAGTATATAACGGTGTAAATGCTTAAAATAAATCCTTATATATCATATTGTTACACTAAAGGTCGCCGTTGATGCAGTACGGTCATAAAAAAAAGGTATTTTTCTGCTGGTGGCTAAAGGTCGTCGCTAATGCAGTATAGAATGGTGTAAGCATGTATATATAATCCTTATATATCAATCGGTTATGCTAAAGGTCGTCGTTGGTGCAGTATGATCATAAAAAAAAGTTATTTTTCTGTTTAAGGTAAAAGGTCGTCGTTGATGCAGTATAGAGTAGTATGGTGGACTTCATTAACTTACTGTTTATCAGTATGTTAACGAAAGGTCGCGACATATGCAGTTTGTCATATGGAAATTTCGTTAACTGACTTGGCAATAAGCCGTCATGGAAGTATTGCTAATGTGAGAGGTAACATACTTTATGTATTTATTATCACAACGTTAAGGCTATTTTCGTCTGGTGTTCAATACTCCACCAGCTACGTATTACTTTAAAGGTCACTTTGCTTTTAGACAAAACAACCTTTAGAATATATACCTATCATGTTGGAATTGAGTCTTTTGTGATGAAAAAGAAGCAAATCAGTAACTTAACACTTTATACTAATGTTCGTCATTCTGATGATTTCAATCTTTCTCTCGCCAGCTTACCTATACCGGCGAAAAGAGTGCTGTTTCTTATTCTCGCTCAGATATCTGATCCTAGAGAATCTGTTGATGAAGATGAAATATGCTTTGAGGTTAAAGCTAAGGAGTATGCTGAAATTTGTGACGTGGACCTTTCAACTGCGTATAAATCCCTTCCACTCGCCGTAGATACTCTGTTGAGCTCTCACATATATGAAGATCTAAGTGAGGAAGGTTTTAAACGAGCTTCAAAAACCAACATTACAACGAGTGCTACATATTACTTTGACGAAGGCTACTGCAAAATATTCTTTAACCGTAGGGTATTTCCCTATTTCTTTGAATTATCAAAAAAATTCACGACACAAAACCTTTTTTATGTAGCTAGATTATCGGATGCTAGTTTGGCAAATCTATATCAGCTAATTATGAAACGGTACTCTAAACGTAATACTATTGCCGAATATAAAACGTCTTTCACAATTGGAGTTGACGAACTTAAGGACGAAATGTGGCTGTTCAATATAGATAAGAAAGGCAATAAGGAATATCTCTATCAAAGCTATAAGTATTTTGGTCAGTTTTTAAAGCGGCTGGCGGTTAGTTTGGGTGAACAAACGAATATCAAGGATGTTTCAATTGCGATTGAGTCACGTAAAGGACGCAAGGCTTCTGTGTTACGCATATCCTATGTTATTCACAATGAAAAAGTGGGTGGTTCTATGCCTACCGATAAGGAACTGGACGAGCTCGAAAAGCAGATAGGTTTATTATAGTAATGATGTATAAAAATAAACGATTACAAGAAAAAATTACTCAGTTCAGTTTGCAGAACCCGAATTATAAAAAAAATGCTATGTTGAACCATATTCAGGATGATTTATTTGAAATGAAATCATCAGGCATGTCTTGGAATGCGATTATGGATGCTTTACCGGCTTACGGCTTGATGGTCAGTGATAGCAGTTTTAAAAAATTTTTGAAGAAATCCAGAGAACAAGAATAATAGCATGATCGGTCATATTTCATTTTGTAAAAGTCGCCATGAAATATGCCAACATACAAAAGATGGTGTAGTTACATGGGCGTTCCACCTTGAACAGCCGCGCCTAGAGAAAAGGGGGAGAAAAAAAGAGAAAAAGAGAGAAAAAAGCGCGAGTCAGGGGCGCAGATGTCTAAGTTTCGCTCCTGTATTTGTTGAACGCTTATTTGTATGTTGGCATATTTGGTTATGATTCTTTCTTTCTAAGAACAGGAGTTTCATGTGATGCTTGATAGCTATATTGGTTCATTGCTGAAGTACCTCCACCAGCTTGACTCTCTTTTTCGAGATACAAAGGTAATTTCAGCCCTTACCTGTGTCATTCCACCGGTAGAAAATGGTTGTGATGATATCGGTAAATGCATTGAGCCGGTTGTGAATTGGGGTCCTCATGCCTATACATCGGTTATCTCATGTTGGCAGGACTTATACATTTCTCCGTTGTACTCACAAAAGTTTGCGAGGCGAACAGCCGGATATGTACAGTTATCAACTGCGGCTATGGAACTTGCTGATCATCTAATCAAAATCAATACCGTAAAAAACAATATCAGAAGCTCGGTTGTCGCACTGCCGAAATCTGAGCGTTTCAGAATTTTGCGTAAACATCTGAGTAACGTAATGACACTGCATTTGTACCGGAACATTCCTGTATTTAACTCTGACGATGTGATCACTCATGCTTCATATACGTGGGGCTTAAAAGGACTCATGCAGAAAACAGACCCTGTTAAGCTTTATCAGCTCATAGCTGACATAGCAAAAGGCAACGCTGAGTTACAGGACTTAATGGATAAAATCCAAGAGTGCCCTGCTAATAGGCTCAGAATAAAGCGTAGCGTTACGCCGCAGCCGATCTGCAACCTAACCTTTGCCAGTGGGAAAAAACGCTGCATAAACGCTCCTGTGCCGTTTTTGATAGTGCAGGATCAGGATTTTAAAGTAAGTCCCCTGCCATTGTTTACTGCTGAAGCAGACAGACAGGAGCGTTCTGACAAACACAAAACGACTCTCCTTGGCGTGTTTAGGGGGCAACAGATAATTAAGTTGGAAAAATGATGAAGAAAAAAACACAACGGGAATTCTCAACCGCTCGTTTTTACTTTTGTGCTTCAGTTGCCATGTTTTCGTTGATGGGGTGCGTCTCATTGGAGGAACGTGAAAGAGTTGCGTTTGAACTCGTAACAAATGAACCAAACCAAGAGAATATTCAATCTTATCTGAAGCTGGCTGAAGAACTACAAAGAAAGCAGGTTGATGAAGCCAGACAAGCGGCAGATGCGGCTACGTATGAGCGAGACAAAGAGCTCAATGAATATTTCAAACAGTATGGGAGGACCTATAAAAAATGATGAACAACACAGCGTTGTTACAGCACATAGCCTCTGAATTTAGGGTATACGGATTTAATGGTTGATGGGGCACCTTTACCCCACCAACCTGATACCATTATCAGATGGTTGATAGATCGACCCCGTAGTTGAGTTCCTCTGCGAAGTCCGGCAGTCCGTAACCGATGGTTTTCTTGTAGAACGGAGAGACCTTCGCGGTCGGGGCCTTCTTCTTGTGCTTCGTGGTGTAGAGCATTCGTGCCCGCATCACCTCGAAGGAGTAACCACGTCCTTCACGGGGTTCTAGGGATTTTCCCCTCTAAAGTAACATAAATCGCCACAACCCTCGCAGTTAATGGCTTGTGGAGCTGGGTTACCTTTCATTTTAGACTTCATTTTCAACAATAGGCCTAGTTATTTCCTGTAAATCAGGTAGTTTGCGGTTACTAGCGAACTGATAAGTGCCGCTCAGATTAATGTTCTGCCATGCAACGGGTGATACTTGTCGAGTTATTGCTGCTTTTTCCTCGTCACCAACTTCTTCAAAGTGCAGTAATAGATGACTTAGGATCATCGAGTTAAAGTAGATAATAGCATTTGCCGTCAAACGGGCACACTCGTTCCAGACGACTATTTCTGATTCGTTTTTTCCACGGAACTGGTCACGATTGACCGATGCAATAGCTCGCCTGAGGAAATGCCAGGCTTCGCCTCGGTTCAGTGCTCGTTGAACATATTGGCGCAGACTTGCATCATCAATATAATCAAGTAAATATTGGGCTTTGATGAGCCTATTATATTCCGTTAATGCTTGTAATATAGGGTGTCTAGATGGATAACCAGATAATTTGCGTACTAGCAATGCCTGTGTTGTGCGTTTTTCTTGAAGGGATAACACAATACGCTGAATATCCTGCCAGCCTTCTTCAATCACATTCATTTTTATCGGCTTTTTCAGCGCCAGATGCGTGTTTCCGTCGTCGCTTTCAGTTACGTTAAATAGGTCATTGATCACACTGGTGAACTGAGCATACCTAGGCGCAAAACTATAACCGCATAAATCCAATAAGGCATAATTAACATGATTAACACCATGGGTGTCGGTTGAGAGGACATCTGGCTTAAGATCACTAGTATTAGATTGTAGTAAGTCGTAAATATAATGGGACTCATGCTCATTAGATCCTATGATACGGGCATTTAACGCACTATGATTGGCAACTAACGTCATGGCCGTAATACCTTTGTTGGTGCCGAAGTATTTCGAGGAGTAGCGAGTTTTAAAAGTCTCAAGGTGAGTTTCAAATTTTTGCCCATCGGTACTGGCGTGCAGGACGTCTTCTTGGATGTGATAGTGGCGGAAAATAGGGAGTGCCGCTACTGCGTTATTGATGATATCACTAGCCTCTTGCAAGGTTTCAGGCCTAATATAATTAGCTTGTATAGTGCTTAGATGCTCATAACTGCGATCAGATATTTGTGCCATCCCATATACGCCGCGATGTGTCGCATTCGCAATTAGAATAGCCAATAAATCATCCTGATTGGCGCCTACTTGTTTTTGTATTGGCAGCACGTGTGCGAAGCATTGCATAAAGTTGGTTTCTTGTTCAACATAACGCAACACATCAGCAATACTGACGGGGATCATTTGTTTAAAGAAAGGGTTGTTGACAAGTGATTGGGAGCCTTTAACTGGCAGTCGCCATCGTGTGCCACTTCGGCTCTTCATGATCACATTGCGGTTATCACCATTATCAATGTGACGAGCAACATCTTCTAGGGATGTTGTTAAGCGTATTTGTTTTACTTGCAGTAGCTTCTGAATCGGCTGCTTTAGCTTTTCCAATGTTGATGATGCCAATAGATCAGGCTGTATTGACGATGCAATTAAGTCGTCTTCTAGCGCACGATATTTAGTGACGTTTGATAAGTAAATTCGACCATTAAGCCGAGAAGCCAGTTGACGGTAAAGCAACCATTCGTATCGCTGTGGATGAACAACATCCTTGTTAATTAACCATGGACGATGTTTTTGTTGGATAAGTGTACTATCCATTGTTTGCAATGTATTACCTGCTAATAGTTCTGTTTTTGTGGTTTTGAGCTGGGTCACTAATGCTTCTGAGCCTTTACCTGCTTGGCATTCAAGACATAGAAACACGGGCCTTAATAACTGCTCAATTAACCCGTTTTGATCATCATAATATTGCCATTGATATTCTTCTACCGTGCGTTTTTGCTTTTTTAAGTACAGGCATAGCGTTTCTATATCTTGGTTATTCATTACACTTAATGCTTGTTGCCTAACCGTTGCAAATGGTTGATTATCGTCGATACTGTCATCAACAAACAGATGCAGTAATTCTGCGGCTTTGGTGACATTGTCTGCAGCTGACCTCCATGAGTCAAACACTGCCTGTTGGGCAAACGCATGCGCAGCTTCTTGTTGTTTACGGATATGATGAATAAACCCATCAGCCAATCGCTCTAGGCTTTGCCGTATGCGTTGAGTCAGAAAACACAGCAACCATAGGTGTTGCTGTGGACGCTTAAAGCGTTTTAGTTTACTGCCATAATAATCCACCATTTCACCGAAGTGTTGTTGGTTTTTAGACGATAAGGCTAAGCCCTTAACAGCATTATCAATCTGTCTTGTATAAGGCTGTAACTGATGATACACCGTCAGTTCTTTTTTTAGCTCTGTCACCATAACGCTTTTTGCACCGGCTCGAAGCTGGCTTAAGGAGAGCCCATCTTTGTCATCGATAATAGTATTTAGAAATCCGTGTAGTTCAGATGAAACATGAATACGAAGCTTATTATTTAACGCCTTCTTGACCTGTTGGATAACACGACTGATAAGCTTTTGTAAGACAGTATATTTAGGGATGGCAATTCTATGCGTTGCTAGATATTCAGCGGCTGCATCGAATAGATAACGAGGCTCAAGCCAAGCTTTGCCGACCATAACAAGATGTTCGTACAGCGGCGCAAAGTGCAGACTTTCGTCCCATTTCTGATAGTTTAATAACCTCAGTATTCTTTGATATATACGGTCACGCTGCATCTTATTAATGCTGAAAGGCCTGATCCCTTTGCCTCCTTGAACTTGCGTTGAAATAAACTGCATATCGTCAAAGATGAGGTTAAAGCTAGGTGAAAGAATCACAGGCTTAGACTTAAAATACCCTAATAACGCAATGAAATAGCATCGGTGGTTCCTTAGGCGAATACTTTTCAACTCTGTTAACTCGATCTCGTTTGGCGTAAAATACAATCGTTGTTGTTCAAGTGATAATAGCGGCGGAGAATATAGATCAAGCTGCTCAGCTTTGGTAAGAATTGATAGTTCGTTTTTTATAGCCATAGGAATTAAATTAAGTTTAAGGGGTTGTTAACCTCATAATTTGCCATACTTTGGAGAAGTAACCCACCTTTGTATGCCTTTAAATATGGTGAGTATGGCGATTTATGTTACTTTAGAGGGGAAAATCCCTAGAACCCCCTGATCGCCTGAATGGCCAGCTGACGCTGCCTGATATCACTAAATACCGGGCACTCGACGCCGACCTGATCGACGGGGAACATTGGCGAAAAAACAAATATACGCTGCTTCAACAGAGCCATTTTACAAAATTAGCGGAGGAGCCTGAAAAGCTGATCAAACAGATGGCCATGGAATTGGATACCCGTTTGTACGAAGTCGGCGAATATCTTGAACAGGACTACTATCGGCAACTTGACGAACTATCCGTCAACACGCCTTAACTTAAACAAAATACCCTCCGCCAAACCCGGGGCGGTTCACTTCTTCGACGAGAAAAACCATGCAAAACATTCTGATGAATCTGGCGTTTTATCTCCTGGTTGTTGCTGCCGGCGCCAGCTTTTCCCTGCAACAGGCGGCCAACAACCATCTTCGCGCAGAACTGCTTTCACCATGGTGGGCAGGTTTCATCAGTTATGTCGGCGGTTCCCTGGCCATGCTGGTCATGGCGCTGGTTTGTCGCGGCCCTGGCCTGTCATGGGATATGCTTTCGCGTACCAGCCCGTTTTCATGGACAGGCGGTATTTTAGGGGCGATTTACATTGCCACGGCCATTTTCATGATCCCGAAACTGGGAGCAACAACGGTTCTGGCATTGATGGTGGTCGGGCAAATGCTGCTTTCCCTGATGCTCGATCACTATGGCCTTCTTGGTATCCCGGATTATCCTGTCACCGGTATCCGCCTGCTGGGCGTTGTCCTGCTTGTTCTTGGGGTAGTGCTGATCAGATGGCAGGCATAAGATCAAGGGATTCGAAGTCATGCGAGCCCTGCGCAAAGGACAGGCTCGCCCCTGGTGCCTGCAGCCCGGCATCAGGG
>NZ_JBEEVJ010000020.1:0-25286 GCF_040139785.1 Proteus genomosp. 6
GACGGTTTACGTTTCGCTATCCGTGAAGGTGGCCGTACAGTAGGTGCGGGCGTTGTTGCTAAAGTATTAGGTTAATTCCTGATAGATTTATGCATGAAGAGGGCATCGTTAGATGCCCTTTTTTTTGTATCTGAAGATTAGCTATTTTAAATTACAATGAAGCATTAATATTTTTCCTTGCTTTATCATTTTTATCTTTTGCGATATAGGTAAGTATACTTAAGTTAAATAAATAGAAATTGAAATCATAATAATTATCATTTACTATCTTGCTCGTGAGAAGTTAATGAGGTTGTTATTATGTACGTATGTCTTTGCCACGGTGTGAGTGATAAAAAAATTATCTCTACTGTCCATAAACATCAAATCCGCACTATTAATGAATTACGTCAGATCCTGCCTGTTGGTAGCTGCTGTGGTAAATGTGTACGCCAAGCTCGTCAACTGATCGAAAATGAGCAATCTGCTCTTTACCCTCAAATTTCTGAAGTTGCATAACAAATTTTAAATTTCCTTTCTCTCCTCTTTGTATAAAAGGTCTACACTGAAAAGACTGGAAGCAAAGGAGCATAAAAATGAAAGGTGATAAAAAAATGATAGCCCACCTTAATAAATTATTAGGTGGTGAACTTGTTGCAATTAATCAGTATTTCCTGCATGCCCGAATGTTCAAAAATTGGGGACTCACACGCCTCAATGAAATGGAATACCATGAATCCATCGATGAGATGAAACACGCTGATAAATATATTGAGCGTATTTTGTTTCTTGAAGGAATTCCAAATTTACAAGACTTAGGCAAACTGAATATCGGTGAAGATGTTGAGGAAATGCTACGTTCTGATCTTGAATTAGAATTAGGTGGTGCCAAAGATCTACGTGAAGCAATTGCTTACGCAGATTCTATTCATGACTATGTCAGTCGTGATCTTATGCTAGAAATCTTAACTGATGAAGAAGGGCATATTGATTGGCTTGAAACCCAGCTCGAACTTATCGAACGCTTGGGGCTTCAAAATTATTTACAAGCCCAAATTATCGAAGAGTAACTCACTCACAATAAAAGAATGATTTACTTTCTTCTATAAATTATTGAATGCTTTTTGAAGCAAAGGTAATGAAGGTTGCCTTTGCTTTTTTTTATTTTAAAAAGGTAAAGCGAATTTTTATCGCTGATTTTTTATTCTTGGCTTGATTTCATCACTCAGGCAAGTATAATGCGCAGGCTCACTGATTTAGTGGGGCTGATTAATCAGCTAATGCAGATTTTATATTGCATTAATATAATACTCCCAATTGGGGAGTTATATGCAGAACGATTACACTCTCTCATCAATCGAAATGGGTACGAGTAGTGATCATTTACGTTTATAAAAAATAGTTGGAGCTCTGGTCTCATGCAGAACCAAAGAATCCGTATCCGCCTGAAAGCTTTTGATCATCGTCTGATTGATCAATCAACTGCGGAAATCGTAGAGACTGCTAAGCGCACTGGTGCGCAAGTTCGTGGTCCAATCCCACTGCCGACTCGCAAAGAGCGTTTCACAGTGTTGATTTCTCCGCACGTTAATAAAGATGCGCGTGATCAGTATGAAATTCGCACTCACAAACGTCTGGTTGACATCGTTGAGCCAACCGAGAAAACCGTTGATGCTCTGATGCGTCTGGATCTGGCTGCCGGCGTAGACGTGCAGATCAGCCTAGGTTAATCAGGTCATCAAGCGATTGAGAGGTTGAAACAATGATTGGTTTAGTCGGTAAGAAAGTAGGAATGACTCGTATCTTCACTGAAGATGGCGTTTCAATCCCTGTAACCGTTATCGAAATTGAAAACAACCGTGTTACTCAGATCAGAGATCTTGAGAAAGACGGTTATCGTGCCGTTCAGGTGACTACTGGTAGCAAAAAAGCTAACCGTGTACTGAAACCTGAAGCAGGTCATTTTGCTAAAGCTGGTGTTGAAGCTGGCCGCTTACTACGTGAATTCCGTCTGAATGAAGGCGAAGAATACACTGTAGGTCAAAGCATTAGCGTAGAAATTTTCGCTGACGTTAAAAAAGTCGACGTTACTGGAACATCTAAAGGTAAAGGTTTTGCTGGTACTGTAAAGCGCTGGAACTTCCGTACTCAAGATGCTACCCACGGTAACTCCTTGTCTCACCGTGTTCCGGGTTCTATCGGTCAGAACCAGACTCCGGGTAAGGTGTTCAAAGGCAAGAAAATGGCAGGTCAACTGGGTAACGAACAAGTTACCGTTCAGAGCCTGGAAGTAGTACGTGTTGACGCTGAGCGCAACCTGCTGCTGGTCAAAGGTGCTGTTCCAGGTGCAACTGGCAGTGACCTGATCGTTAAACCAGCTGTCAAGGCGTAACGTCGAGGAGATAGGAATGGAATTGGTAATGAAAGACGCGCAAGGCGCGCTGACTGTTTCCGAAACTACCTTCGGGCGTGACTTTAACGAAGCGCTTGTGCATCAAGTAGTCGTTGCATACGCTGCTGGTGCTCGTCAAGGTACTCGTGCTCAGAAAACCCGTGCTGAAGTTTCTGGTTCAGGTAAAAAGCCTTGGAGACAGAAAGGTACAGGTCGTGCACGTTCAGGTTCAATCAAGAGCCCAATTTGGCGCTCTGGTGGTGTTAGCTTCGCAGCTAAACCACAGGACCACAGTCAAAAAGTAAACAAAAAGATGTACCGTGGTGCTCTGAAGAGCATTCTGTCTGAACTGGTACGTCAAGATCGTCTGATCGTCGTAGAGAAGTTCTCTGTTGAAGCTCCTAAAACTAAGCTTTTAGCGCAGAAACTGAAAGATATGGCTCTGGAAGATGTTCTGATCATCACTGCTGATGTAGATGAGAATCTGTATTTAGCAGCACGCAACTTATATAAAGTTGACGTACGTGATGCAGCAACAATCGACCCTGTTAGCTTAATCGCCTTCGACAAAGTCGTCATGACTGCTGACGCTGTGAAGCAAGTTGAGGAGATGCTGGCATGATCCGTGAAGAACGTCTGCTGAAAGTACTGCGCGCGCCGCATGTATCTGAAAAAGCTTCTATCGCGATGGAAAAATCAAACACCATCGTTCTCAAAGTTGCTAAAGACGCGACCAAAGCAGAGATTAAAGCAGCTGTACAAAAACTGTTTGAAGTCGAAGTTGAAAGTGTTAACACTCTGCTGATGAAAGGCAAAGTGAAACGTCACGGTCAGCGTATTGGTCGTCGTAGCGACTGGAAAAAAGCTTACGTCACCCTGAAGGAAGGCCAGAATCTGGACTTCGTCGGCGGCGCTGAGTAAGTCGGAGGAGTAAAGAACAATGGCAATTGTTAAATGTAAACCTACGTCTCCGGGCCGTCGCCACGTAGTTAAAGTGGTAAACCCTGAGCTGCATAAAGGGAAACCTTATGCGCCATTGCTGGAAAAGAACAGCAAGTCCGGTGGTCGTAACAACAATGGTCGTATCACTACCCGTCATATCGGTGGTGGTCACAAACAGGCTTACCGTATTGTTGACTTTAAACGCAACAAAGATGGTATCCCTGCGACAGTAGAACGTCTGGAATATGATCCAAACCGTTCAGCTAACATCGCTTTAGTGCTGTATGCTGATGGTGAACGTCGCTACATTCTGGCTCCAAAAGGCCTGAAAGCGGGTGATAAAGTTCAGTCTGGCGTTGATGCTGCTATCAAAGCGGGTAACACCTTACCAATGCGTAATATCCCGGTTGGTTCTACAGTTCATAACGTAGAAATGAAACCAGGTAAAGGTGGTCAGTTAGCTCGTTCAGCTGGTACTTACGTTCAGATCGTTGCTCGTGATGGTGCTTATGTCACTATTCGTCTGCGTTCTGGTGAAATGCGTAAAGTTCCTTCTGATTGCCGTGCAACTATCGGTGAAGTTGGCAACTCTGAGCACATGTTACGCGTTCTGGGTAAAGCTGGTGCAAGTCGCTGGCGTGGTATTCGTCCTACCGTTCGCGGTACTGCGATGAACCCAGTCGATCACCCACATGGTGGTGGTGAAGGTCGTAACTTTGGTAAACACCCAGTAACACCTTGGGGCGTTCAAACCAAAGGTAAGAAGACTCGTAAAAACAAACGCACTGAACATTTCATCGTTCATCGTCGTACTAAGAAATAATTAGAGGATAAGCCATGCCACGTTCTCTCAAGAAAGGTCCTTTCATTGACCTGCACTTGCTGAAGAAGGTAGAGAAAGCGGTGGAAAGCGGTGACAAAAAGCCTGTTAAGACTTGGTCCCGTCGTTCAACGATCTTTCCTAACATGATCGGTTTGACCATCGCTGTCCATAATGGTCGTCAGCATGTTCCAGTTTACGTTTCCGACGAAATGGTTGGTCACAAACTGGGTGAATTCGCGCCGACCCGTACTTATCGCGGTCATGCAGCCGATAAAAAGGCTAAGAAAAAATAAGGTAGGAGGAAGAGATGGAAACTATCGCTATGCATCGCCACGCTCGTTCTTCTGCTCAGAAGGTTCGCTTAGTAGCTGACCTGATTCGCGGTAAGAAAGTGTCGCAAGCTCTGGAAATTTTAACCTTTACCAACAAGAAAGCTGCTGGTTTAGTGAAGAAAGTACTGGAGTCTGCTATTGCTAATGCAGAACACAACGATGGCGCTGACATTGATGATCTGAAAGTAGCTAAGATCTTTGTTGACGAAGGTCCTTCTATGAAGCGCATTATGCCTCGTGCAAAAGGCCGTGCAGATCGTATTCTGAAGCGCACCAGCCACATCACTGTGGTTGTGTCTGATCGCTGAGACTCTGGAGACTAGCAATGGGTCAAAAAGTACATCCTAATGGTATCCGCCTTGGCATTGTCAAGCCTTGGAATTCCACATGGTATGCGGGTACCAATGAATTCGCTGACAACCTAGACAGCGACTTTAAAGTACGTCAGTACTTAACTAAAGAACTGGCTAAAGCATCTGTATCTCGTATCGTTATCGAACGTCCTGCGAAAAGCATCCGTGTGACTATTCACACTGCTCGCCCAGGCATCGTTATCGGTAAAAAAGGTGAAGATGTTGAAAAACTGCGCAAAAACGTAGCGGATATCGCTGGCGTTCCTGCGCAAATTAATATCGCCGAAGTACGTAAACCTGAACTGGACGCAAAATTAGTTGCTGACAGCATCACTTCACAGCTGGAACGTCGTGTTATGTTCCGTCGTGCTATGAAGCGTGCGGTACAGAACGCTATGCGTTTAGGCGCTAAAGGTATTAAAGTGGAAGTAAGTGGTCGCTTAGGCGGCGCTGAAATCGCTCGTACTGAATGGTATCGTGAAGGTCGTGTACCTCTGCACACTCTGCGTGCAGATATCGACTACAATACCTCAGAAGCACAAACCACTTATGGTGTGCTCGGCGTTAAGGTATGGATCTTCAAAGGTGAGATCCTGGGTGGTATGGCTGCAGTTGAACAGGCGGAAAAACCGGCTGCTCAACCTAAAAAGCAGCAGCGTAAAGGCCGCAAGTAAGGAGAGTCGCTGATGTTACAACCAAAGCGTACAAAATTCCGTAAAGTGCACAAAGGCCGCAACCGTGGCTTAGCTGCTGGTGCGGATGTAAGCTTCGGGACTTACGGTCTTAAAGCTGTGGGCCGTGGTCGTCTGACTGCACGTCAGATCGAAGCGGCACGTCGTGCAATGACCCGTGCAGTTAAGCGTCAGGGTAAAATCTGGATCCGTGTGTTCCCAGACAAACCAATCACTGAAAAGCCGCTCGAAGTCCGTATGGGTAAAGGTAAAGGTAACGTTGAGTATTGGGTTGCCTTAATCCAGCCAGGTAAAGTCCTGTATGAAATGGATGGTGTGCCTGAAGAACTGGCCCGTGAAGCATTCAAGCTGGCGGCAGCAAAACTGCCTATCAAAACCACCTTTGTAACTAAGACGGTGATGTAATGAAAGCAAAAGAGCTGCGCGAAAAGAGCGTTGAAGAGCTGAACACAGAACTGCTGAATTTACTGCGCGAGCAGTTTAACCTGCGTATGCAGGCAGCAAGTGGTCAGTTACAACAGTCTCATCTGTTGAAACAAGTGCGTCGTAATATCGCACGCGTTAAGACTTTACTGACTGAGAAGGCGGGTGCGTAATGACCGATAAAATCCGTACTCTGCAAGGTCGTGTAGTTAGTGACAAAATGGAGAAATCTATTGTCGTTGCTATCGATCGTATGGTTAAACACCCATTATATGGTAAGTTTATCCGTCGTACGACCAAACTGCATGTACATGACGAGAACAACGAATGTGGAATTGGTGACGTAGTAGAAATTCGTCAAACACGTCCACTGTCTAAGACTAAGTCTTGGGCGTTAGTTCGCGTTGTAGAAAAAGCTGTTCTGTAATAAAATAGCCTTTTCGTACGAAATAAACGGCTCAAAACTGAACGAGCCGTTTATTTTTTCTGTCCATATCGAGAATGTGGTGTTATAATGCCGCTCCCTCGTATTATGGGATATTGAACGGCCTCTTCTAATGTGGAAGTGGCTCAGTAGTAGTTGACATTTAGCGGAGCACTAAAATGATCCAAGAACAGACTATGCTGAACGTGGCCGACAACTCCGGTGCACGTCGCGTAATGTGTATCAAGGTTCTAGGTGGCTCGCACCGTCGCTACGCAGATGTAGGTGACATCATCAAAATTACCATCAAGGAAGCAATTCCACGTGGTAAAGTTAAGAAAGGTGATGTACTGAAAGCGGTAGTGGTGCGCACCAAGAAGGGTGTTCGTCGCCCTGACGGTTCTGTCATTCGCTTCGATAGCAACGCTTGTGTATTGTTAAACAACAACAGCGAGCAAGTTATTGGTACGCGTATTTTTGGGCCGGTTACTCGTGAACTTCGTAACGAGAAGTTTATGAAAATAATCTCTCTGGCACCTGAAGTACTCTAAGGAGCAGGCAATGGCAGCGAAAATCCGTCGTGAAGACGAAGTTATCGTGCTGACTGGTAAAGATAAAGGTAAGCGCGGTAAAGTAAAACAGGTTCTTTCTTCTGGTAAAGTTATCGTTGAAGGTATCAATCTGGTTAAAAAACATCAGAAGCCAGTTCCGGCTCTGAACCAACCAGGTGGCATCGTTGAAAAAGAAGCTTCTATCCAAGTTTCTAACGTTGCAATCTTCAATGCGGCAACCGGCAAGGCTGACCGTGTAGGTTTTAGATTCGAAGACGGCAAAAAAGTTCGTTTCTTCAAGTCTAATAAAGAAACTATCAAGTAATTTGGAGTATACGATGGCGAAACTGCATGATTACTACAAAGACGAGGTAGTCCAAAAACTGATGTCTCAGTTTGGTTACCATTCTGTCATGCAAGTCCCTCGGGTCGAGAAGATCACCCTGAATATGGGTGTTGGTGAAGCGATTGTTGATAAAAAACTGCTGGACAATGCAGCAGCTGATTTAGCAGCAATCTCAGGTCAAAAACCTTTGATCACCAAAGCACGCAAATCTGTTGCAGGCTTCAAAATCCGCCAGGGCTATCCGATCGGCTGTAAAGTGACCCTGCGTGGCGAACGCATGTGGGAGTTCTTTGAACGCCTGATCTCTATTGCTGTACCACGTATCCGTGACTTCCGTGGTTTGTCCGCTAAATCATTTGATGGACGTGGTAACTACAGCATGGGCGTACGTGAGCAAATCATCTTCCCTGAAATCGATTACGATAAAGTGGATCGTGTTCGTGGTTTGGATATTACCATTACTACGACTGCGAAATCAGATGATGAAGGTCGCGCACTGTTAGCAGCGTTTAACTTCCCGTTCCGCAAGTAAGGCAGGGCATTCATGGCTAAGAAATCTATGAAAGCACGTGATGTAAAACGTGCGAATTTAGCTGAGAAATTCTTCGCAAAACGCGCAGAACTGAAAGCTATCGTTTCAGATGTGAACGTGTCTGACGAAGATCGTTGGAATGCTGTTCTGAAACTGCAAACTATGCCACGTGATTCAAGTCCTTCACGTCAGCGTAACCGCTGCCGTCAAACTGGACGTCCGCACGGTTTCCTGCGGAAATTTGGCCTCAGCCGTATTAAAGTCCGTGAAGCCGCTATGCGCGGTGAAATCCCGGGCCTTAGAAAGGCTAGCTGGTAATTACCATAATTGAATCACGGGAGTAAAGACAGATGAGCATGCAAGATCCCATCGCGGATATGCTGACCCGTATCCGTAACGGTCAGGCCGCGAACAAAGTTGCGGTCACAATGCCTTCCTCCAAGCTGAAAGTGGCGATTGCCAACGTGCTTAAGGAAGAAGGTTATATTGAAGATTTTAAAATTGAAGGCGACACTAAGCCAGAACTGGAAATCACTTTAAAATATTTCCAAGGTAAGGCTGTAGTAGAAAGCATTCAGCGCGTAAGCCGTCCAAGTCTGCGCATCTATAAAAGAAAAGATGAGCTGCCAAATGTTATGGCAGGACTGGGCATCGCTGTTGTTTCTACCTCAAAAGGTGTTATGACTGATCGTGCAGCTCGCCAAGCAGGTCTTGGTGGCGAGATTATCTGCTACGTAGCTTAATTCGGGAGGAAAGAATGTCTCGTGTGGCAAAAGCACCCGTCGTCATTCCTGCCGGCGTAGAGGTTAAACTCAACGGTCAGGTAATTACGATTAAGGGTAAAAACGGCGAGCTAACTCGTACTATCCATAATGCAGTTGAAATTCAACATGCTGACAACCACTTAACTTTCGCACCTCGTGATGGTTTTGCTGATGCATGGGCACAGGCGGGTACTACTCGTTCTCTGTTAAATGCAATGGTTGTAGGTGTTACCGAAGGCTTCACTAAGAAACTGCAACTGGTAGGTGTAGGTTATCGTGCGTCTATTAAAGGCAATGCGGTTAACTTATCAGTAGGTTTTTCACATCCAGTGGAACACCAACTGCCAGCAGGCATCACTGCTGAATGCCCAACACAAACTGAAATCGTACTGAAAGGTGCGGATAAGCAAGTGATTGGTCAAGTAGCAGCTGAACTGCGTGCTTACCGTCGCCCTGAACCTTATAAAGGTAAAGGTATTCGTTACGCCGACGAAGTTGTGCGTATCAAAGAGGCTAAGAAGAAGTAAGGTAACACTATGGATAAGAAAGCAGCTCGTATCCGTCGTGCGACCCGCGCACGCCGTAAGCTCCAGGAATTGGGTGCGACTCGCCTGGTGGTACACCGTACCCCTCGCCATATTTATGCGCAGGTTATTGCACCAAACGGTTCTGAAACTTTGGTGGCCGCTTCTACTACAGAAAAAGCTATCATTGAGCAACTGAAAAACACTGGAAACAAAGAAGCAGCAGCAGTAGTTGGTAAAATTGTTGCTGAACGCGCTCTGGAAAAAGGTATCAAAGTAGTATCATTTGACCGTTCCGGTTTCCAATATCATGGTCGAGTCCAGGCACTGGCAGATGCTGCCCGTGAAGCTGGCCTTCAGTTCTAAGGTAGGAGTGTAAGATGGCTCACATCGAGAAACAAGCTGGCGAACTGCAGGAAAAGCTGATCGCGGTAAACCGCGTATCTAAAACCGTTAAAGGTGGTCGTATCTTTAGCTTCACCGCTCTTACAGTAGTTGGTGATGGTAATGGCCGCGTTGGTTTTGGATATGGCAAAGCTCGCGAAGTTCCGGCAGCAATCCAGAAAGCGATGGAAAAAGCCCGTCGCAATATGAAAACCGTCGCTTTAAACAACGGTACTCTGTTCCACCCTGTTAAAGGTACTCACACAGGCTCACGCGTATTTATGCAGCCTGCTCATGAAGGTACCGGTATCATCGCAGGTGGTGCAATGCGTGCAGTTCTAGAAGTGGCTGGCGTTCGTAACGTACTGGCTAAAACCTATGGTTCCACTAACCCGATTAACGTGGTTCGTGCAACACTGGACGCTTTAGATAGCATGAAGTCTCCAGATATGGTCGCAGCTAAGCGTGGTAAATCCGTTGAAGAAATTCTGGGGTAATGACCATGGCTAAGACTATTAAAATTACTCAAACACGCAGCTTAATCGGCCGTCTGCCTAAACATAAGGCAACTATGACTGGTTTAGGCCTGCGTCGCATCGGTCACACTGTAGAACGCGAAGATACACCAGCAGTTCGCGGTATGATCAACTTGGTTTCCTATATGGTTAAAGTTGAGGAGTAAGAGATGCGTTTAAATACTCTGTCTCCGGCTGAAGGTGCCAAGCATGCGCCTAAACGTGTAGGTCGTGGTATCGGTTCTGGCTTAGGTAAAACTGGCGGCCGTGGTCACAAAGGTCAGAAATCTCGTTCTGGCGGTGGCGTACGTCGTGGTTTTGAAGGTGGCCAGATGCCTTTATATCGTCGTTTACCAAAATTTGGTTTTACTTCACGTAAATCATTCGTGACTGCGGAAATCCGTCTGTCTGATTTAGCTTACGTTGAAGGCGATGTAATCGATCTGAATGCACTGAAAGCCGCAAACGTTGTTGGCCCACAGATTGAATTTGCAAAATTAATTCTGTCTGGCGAGGTTAACCGTGCAGTGACTATTCGTGGTCTGCGTGTTACCAAAGGTGCCCGTGCAGCAATCGAATCAGCTGGCGGTAAAATTGAGGAATAAGTGACAGATGGCTAAACAACCAGGTTTAGATTTTCAGAGTGCTAAAGGTGGTGTTGGTGAACTAAAACGCAGACTTTTGTTTGTTCTTGGTGCACTTATTGTCTTTAGGATTGGCTCTTTTATTCCTATCCCTGGTATTGATGCCACTGTGCTTGCCAAATTGCTCGATCAGCAAAAAGGCACCATCATTGAAATGTTTAACATGTTCTCTGGTGGTGCTCTTAGCCGTGCTTCTATCTTTGCGCTGGGTATCATGCCTTATATTTCGGCATCGATTATTATCCAACTCTTATCAGTGGTTAACCCTCGGTTAGCAGAGATTAAGAAGGAAGGGGAGGCCGGTCGTCGTAAGATCAGCCAATATACCCGTTATGGTACTTTGGTGCTGGCGATATTCCAATCAATTGGTATCGCAACAGGCTTACCGAATATGCCAGGAATGCAAGGTCTGGTAATTAATCCAGGCTTACCATTCTATATTACGGCTGTTGTGAGCTTAGTCACTGGGACAATGTTCCTAATGTGGTTAGGTGAGCAAATCACTGAACGTGGTATTGGTAACGGTATCTCAATTATTATCTTTGCAGGTATCGTTGCAGGTCTTCCGCCTGCCATTGGTCAAACCATCGAGCAGGCGCGGCAAGGCGAACTGCACTTCCTCCTGTTATTGTTGGTTGCAGTATTAGTGTTCGCAGTTACTTTCTTTGTTGTTTTTGTAGAAAGAGGACAACGTCGTATCGTTGTTAACTATGCAAAACGTCAACAAGGGCGTAGAATATACGCGGCACAAAGTACACATCTACCACTTAAAGTAAATATGGCGGGTGTTATACCAGCAATTTTTGCTTCAAGTATTATCCTGTTTCCTGGTACAATAACCTCTTGGTTTGGCGATGGTACAGGGTGGGGTTGGCTGACGACGATTTCTTTAAATCTACAGCCTGGTCAACCTATTTATGTGTTACTATACGCTGCTGCAATCATATTCTTCTGTTTCTTCTATACGGCGTTGGTTTTCAACCCAAGAGAAACGGCAGATAACCTGAAGAAGTCCGGTGCATTTGTACCAGGAATTCGCCCGGGAGAGCAGACGGCTAAATATATAGATAAAGTAATGACACGTTTAACCTTAATCGGTGCCTTGTATATTACCTTTATCTGTCTCATCCCGGAGTTCATGCGTGACGCAATGAAAGTACCTTTCTATTTTGGTGGTACTTCCCTCTTAATCGTGGTTGTGGTCATCATGGATTTTATGGCTCAAGTGCAAACTCTCCTGATGTCAAGTCAGTATGAGTCTGCATTGAAAAAAGCAAATCTTAAAGGTTAATTACTGATAAGCGATTTGTTTTAGAAGTTACGGAGAGTAAAAATGAAAGTTCGTGCTTCCGTCAAGAAAATGTGCCGTAACTGCAAAATTGTTAGACGTCACGGTCACGTGCGTGTAATTTGCAGCGTCGAGCCTAAGCATAAACAGCGTCAAGGCTAATTTATTGCATTTTTTTCTTGCAAAGTTCGGTTGAGCTGGCTAAATTAGCCAGCCCAATCTTTTATAATATATACAGTATTGTTTGAGTATCCTGAAAACGGGCTTTTCAGAATGGTACTGTATAACTGCTAATTTAGGAGTGCATAGTGGCCCGTATAGCAGGCATTAACATTCCTGATCATAAACATACTGTAATCGCATTAACTTCGATTTACGGTATCGGTAAGACCCGCTCACAGGCTATCTGTGTAGCTGCTGGTATTGCTGAAAATGTTAAGATCAGTGAGCTGTCTGAAGAGCAAATCGACAAGCTGCGTGACGAAGTTGCCAAATACGTTGTAGAAGGTGATCTGCGTCGTGAAGTTACCCTGAGCATCAAACGTCTGATGGATCTTGGTACTTACCGTGGTTTACGTCATCGTCGTGGTCTACCAGTTCGCGGTCAGCGTACTAAGACTAACGCACGTACCCGTAAGGGTCCGCGTAAGCCGATCAAGAAATAATCGGGGTATTTGAACAATGGCAAAAGCACCTATTCGTGCACGTAAGCGTGTAAGAAAACAAGTCTCTGACGGTGTGGCTCATATCCATGCTTCTTTCAACAACACAATCGTTACTATTACCGATCGTCAAGGTAACGCATTGGGTTGGG
This sequence comes from Proteus genomosp. 6, assembly GCF_040139785.1. Lineage (NCBI taxonomy): Bacteria > Pseudomonadati > Pseudomonadota > Gammaproteobacteria > Enterobacterales > Morganellaceae > Proteus > Proteus genomosp. 6. The sequence goes on from NZ_JBEEVJ010000020.1 coordinate 12,723, forward strand.
CTACTGCCGGTGGTTCCGGTTTCCGTGGTTCTCGTAAATCTACTCCGTTCGCGGCTCAGGTTGCAGCAGAACGTTGCGCTGAAGCTGTTAAAGAGTACGGAATTAAGAACTTGGAAGTTATGGTTAAAGGACCTGGTCCTGGTCGTGAGTCAACTATCCGTGCATTAAACGCGGCTGGTTTCCGCATCACTAATATTACTGATGTGACTCCGATTCCTCATAACGGTTGTCGTCCACCGAAAAAACGTCGCGTTTAATAACGTTTTCGTTTTTAGGAAAGTTGGAGAAAGAAAATGGCAAGATATTTGGGTCCTAAGCTCAAGCTGAGCCGCCGTGAAGGTACAGATTTATTTCTAAAATCTGGCGTTCGGGCGATTGACACCAAGTGTAAACTGGAACAAGCACCAGGTCAGCACGGCGCACGTAAACCGCGTCTTTCTGATTACGGTGTTCAGTTACGTGAAAAACAAAAAGTACGTCGTATTTACGGTGTTCTAGAACGTCAATTCCGTAACTACTACAAAGAAGCAACTCGTCTGAAAGGCAACACAGGTGAAAACCTGCTGACTTTGCTGGAAGGTCGTCTGGATAACGTTGTTTATCGTATGGGCTTTGGCGCAACTCGCGCAGAAGCACGTCAGATGGTTAGCCATAAAGCAATCATGGTAAATGGTCGCGTGGTTAACATTGCTTCTTATCAGGTTTCCCCGAATGACGTAGTCAGCGTTCGTGAAAAATCGAAAAAACAGTCTCGTATCAAGGCTGCTTTAGAGCTGGCTGAACAGCGTGAAAAGCCAACATGGCTGGAAGTTGATGCTGCTAAGATGGAAGGTGTGTTCAAACGTATTCCTGAACGTACTGACTTGTCTGCTGACATTAACGAGCACCTGATCGTCGAGCTTTACTCCAAGTAAGGCTTAGCACCAAAGAGAGGACACAATGCAGGGTTCTGTGACAGAGTTTCTAAAACCGCGCCTGGTTGATATCGAGCAAGTCAGTTCGACGCACGCCAAGGTGACCCTTGAACCATTAGAGCGAGGCTTCGGCCATACTCTTGGTAACGCACTGCGCCGTATTCTGCTTTCGTCTATGCCGGGTTGTGCGGTAACAGAGGTTGAGATTGATGGTGTACTGCATGAGTACAGCACCAAAGAAGGTGTTCAGGAAGATATCCTAGAAATACTGCTCAACCTTAAAGGGTTGGCGGTAAAAGTTCATGGTAAAGATGAAGTTATTCTTACTTTGAGCAAATCTGGCATTGGCCCTGTTATTGCAGCCGATATCATCCATGACGGTGATGTCGAAATCGTCAAGCCGCAGCACGTTATCTGCCACCTTACAGACGAAAACGCATCTATTAATATGCGTATCAAAGTTCAGCGTGGTCGTGGTTATGTGCCGGCTTCTGCCCGAATTCATTCGGAAGAAGATGAGCGCCCTATCGGTCGCCTTTTAGTAGACGCGTGCTATAGCCCAGTTGAGCGTATTGCTTATAATGTGGAAGCAGCTCGTGTTGAACAGCGTACCGACTTGGATAAGCTGGTTATCGAGATGGAAACTAACGGTACTATCGATCCAGAAGAATCGATTCGCCGTGCAGCGACTATCCTGGCTGAACAGCTTGAAGCTTTTGTTGACTTACGTGATGTTCGTCAACCAGAAGTTAAAGAAGAGAAGCCAGAATTCGATCCTATCTTACTGCGCCCAGTAGACGATCTTGAATTGACTGTCCGCTCTGCTAACTGTCTGAAGGCAGAAGCAATCCACTACATCGGTGATCTGGTACAGCGTACTGAAGTTGAATTACTTAAGACGCCTAACCTTGGTAAGAAATCTCTTACTGAGATTAAAGACGTACTGGCGTCGCGTGGTCTATCTCTGGGTATGCGCCTTGAGAATTGGCCACCTGCAAGTATCGCTGATGAATAAGATCACAGGTTAAGGTTTTACTGAGAAGGATAAGGTCATGCGCCATCGTAAGAGTGGTCGTCAATTGAACCGCAACAGCAGCCATCGTCAGGCTATGTTTCGTAACATGGCAGGTTCTTTAGTTCGTCATGAGATAATCAAGACAACTTTGCCTAAAGCGAAAGAACTGCGTCGCGTCGTTGAGCCGCTGATTACTCTTGCCAAGACCGACAGCGTAGCTAATCGTCGTCTGGCATTCGCCCGTACTCGTGATAACGAAGTCGTGGCAAAACTGTTTACAGTATTAGGTCCGCGTTTTGCGAGCCGTGCAGGTGGTTACACTCGTATTCTGAAGTGTGGCTTCCGTGCTGGTGACAACGCTCCAATGGCTTACATTGAGCTTGTTGACCGTGCTGATTCTGAAACAGAAGCAGCAGCTGAATAATTTAATTATTATTTAGTGAAGCGAATAAAAAGACCGGATTTTTAATCCGGTTTTTTTATATCTATTGAAAATGATAGCTACTGAAACTAGTTTTATAAAAATAACTTATCAAGCCATACTCCAACCTTTCTATTTGTTATTCCATGCTTTTTTACTTACTTTTGTGTTGCATCATATTTATTTTTTGTGATTTCAGCATACTGCTATTTTGATAAGATAAGCTTCGCACTATATTTCAATTCTATTATTTTGATTATTTGCTATGCTTATTCATCATTTAGAGTGAGGGAATGATCCATGTATCGTATTGGGCAGGTTGCAAAATTAGCGAATGTGACAACAGATACAATCCGTTTTTATGAAAAACAAGGATTGATGGATCATGACAGGCGAACAGAAGGTGGCTATCGCCTATATACAGAGCAAGATCTCCAACGTTTGCGTTTTATTCGTTATGCAAAAGAGTTGGGTTTTACATTAGACGCGATTACAGAGCTACTTTCTATTCGCGTTGATCCTGCTCATCACACTTGTGTTGAATCAAAGCATATTGTTGATGCAAGGCTTGCTGAAGTTGAAATTCGCTTGAAAGAAATGGAAAGAATGCGAGATTCATTGAAGATGTTAAGTAATGCATGTTGTGGTAGTGCTCATGAAAGTACTTATTGTTCTATTCTTGAAATACTTGAATCTGGCGCCACAAAGCAATAATATCTGTACCGTATTACGTTTTATGTTCTTTAACAATTTAAGAGGTTTTTATGTCTAGCAAATATCAGCACCAGAAAGGGGCTATTAAAGATAATGCTTTAGCAGCACTTGTTCATGATCCATTATTTAGACAACGCGTGGAAAAGAATAAGAAAGGAAAAGGAAGTTATATGAGAAAAGCAAAACATGACAAGAAGGGTAACTGGGAGGCCAGTGATAACAAAAGATTTTTTCAATTGTTATCACTGGCCTTTTAGTTTTTATTTTTGCTGATTTTTTAATAAATCACGAATTTCTGTTAATAGAGTTTCTTCTGCGGAAGGAGCCGGTGGTGCTTTAGGTGCTTCTTCTGCTTGACGACGTGTCTTATTGATTAATTTGATTGCGCAGAATATAGCAAATGCAACGATGGCAAAGTCAAAAACAGTTTGAATGAACATACCATAATTTAGGACAACAGCAGGCACATCTCCAGTTGCATCTCTTAATACAAGGCTAAATTGTTTAAAATCAATACCGCCAATTAATAATCCTAATGGTGGCATGATAATATCAGCAACTAGAGATGAAACAATCTTACCGAAAGCTGCACCGATGATGACACCGACTGCCATATCAACAACGTTGCCTTTCATGGCAAATTCACGGAACTCTTTGAAAAAAGACATAACCACCCCTTATTTATCTCAATATAGATTTATTATGTAAAAATATAGTATCTAACATGATAATAATAGACCATTATAAGTAACAATCACTATTATTCTTATTTCTACATAATCTTTATAAGAAAAATGGACTTGGCTGGAAAAGTTTTTCAACTTCAGGAACATATTTTTTATCAGTGATAAACATAATCACATGATCACCCTGTTCTATGGAGTGACTTGCGTTTGCAATAATAACATCTTGCTCTCTAACAATTGCACCAATGATGGTTCCTGGTGGTAGCTTTATATCTTGTATACGGCGGCCAACAACTTTTGATGTATTTTCATCACCATGTGCAACGGCTTCAATTGCCTCTGCAACACCTCGCCGTAATGATGAAACGCTAACAATATCAGCTTTACGAACATGGCCTAAAAGTGCAGAAATAGTTGCTTGTTGTGGTGATATTGCAATATCAATAACCCCACCTTGGACTAAATCAACATAAGCGCTACGCTGAATAAGTACCATTGCTTTTTTAGCACCCATTCTTTTTGCCAGCATCGCTGACATAATATTGGCTTCATCATCGTTAGTCAGTGCGATAAATACATCAATTTGTTCAATATGTTCTTCAGCAAGAAGTTCTTGATCTGATGCATCACCATAAAAAACGATGGTGTCATGGAGTAATTCAGCCAGTTCTGTGGCACGTTGCTGATTATGTTCAATAAGTTTGACGCTATAATCTTTTTCTAATCTAGCAGCTAAACCGGCACCGACATTACCACCACCAACAATCATAATGCGTTTATAAGGTTTTTCTAATCGTTGTAACTCGCTCATTACTGCACGAATATGCTGAGATGCGACGACAAAGAAAACTTCATCTCCAGCTTCAATAATTGTAGAGCCTTGAGGTCTTATAGGTCTGTCTTGACGAAAAATTGCAGCAACTCGTGTATCGATATGTGGCATATGATCACGTAATGTTGATAACGCATTCCCAACGAGAGAACCACCGTAATACGCTTTTACCGCAACAATACTGACTTGACCATCGGCAAAATTAACAACTTGTAAGGCACCTGGGTATTGGATCAATTTATAAATATAATCGATAACCAAATGCTCTGGTGAGATTAAATAATCAATGGGAATAGCTTCTGGGAGAAAGAGTTTATCTGCTTCACGAACAAATTCAGAGGCACGTATCCGAGCAACTTTATTAGGTGTATTGAACAGAGTGTAAGCAACTTGGCACGCTATCATATTGGTTTCGTCAGAGTTGGTGACGGCAACCAGCATATCTGCATCTTCAGCACCAGCTTCTCTTAAGATCCTTGGGTGAGATCCATGTCCATTGACTACTCGTAAATCGAATTTATCTTGAAGTTGGCGTAAGCGATCTGCATTAGTGTCAACGACAGTAATATCATTATTCTCCCCGACAAGATTTTCAGCGAGAGTACCACCTACTTGACCAGCGCCTAAGATAATAATTTTCATCGTAATTTCTCAGAGTATTCGATTAACAAATAGAAAAGAAACGCAAGATCTGGATGATCTTGCGTTGAAATAGTAGCGTTTTTTAGATCTGATATCATCTTTTATCACAAGATCATATTTTCTTGATCAATGCATAAAAGAAACCATCGCCACCTTCTGCTTCTGGTAAGCATTGGTGTTGATAATCGCATTGTGCATCTTTCGTTGATGCTAAAAATGCTTCAACTTGTTGTTTATTTTCTTCAGGTAAAATAGAGCAGGTTGCATATACCAACGTGCCACCAGATTTTAGGTATGGCCAAATAGCATGAAGGATCTCTTTTTGAATTTGAGCCAATTGCTCAATATCGTCATTACGACGAAGCCATTTTATATCTGGGTGACGACGGATAACACCAGTTGCTGAGCATGGTGCATCAAGAAGAACTCGGTCAAACTGCATGCCTGAACACCATTGTTCAGGATAACGACCATCACCACTTTTGACGACTGCATTAAGTTTTAAACGCGTAAGGTTCTCTTGTACACGTTTTAAACGTTGCTCATCTATGTCGATAGCTAATACGTGAGCCTGCGGAGCTATTTCTAAAATATGTGTTGTTTTACCACCAGGTGCTGCACATAAATCAAGGATCTGCTCTTTATTTTCTGGTGCTAATAATTCAGCACAACGTTGAGCTGAACGATCTTGAACTGTTACCCAACCATCAGCAAATCCTGGGAGAAGATTCACGTTGCATGGATTCTCTAAACGGATCGCGAAAGGGTGGCTATCATCAGCAATAGCGGGAATTTCTTCATTTCCAAGTAATGTTAAATATTCTTCTCGAGAATGATGGCGTTGATTTACACGTAACCACATTGGTGGCTTCTGGTTATTGCCTTCAACAATACTCATCCACTGCTCAGGGTAAGCCTGTTTAATACGAGTAAGTAGCCATGATGGATGGAGAAAACGATTTTCGCTATTTTGAAAACGTTCGTTCAGGATATCTTGTTGGCGTTGAAACTGACGTAACACACCGTTAATCAATCCTTTTAGCTGTGGTTTTTTTAGTGCAACAGCACCATTTACCGTCTCTGCTAGAGCTGCGTGAGCAGGAATGCGTGTATAAAGCAGCTGATATAAACCAACCATAATGAGGTAGTGTAAAATACGCTGTTTGCCTTTTAATGGTTTATCCATGAGTTGCTGAATAATCCATTCTAATTGTGGCAATGTGCGTAATACGCCAAAGCAGATTTCTTGCAATAAGGCTTTATCTTTGTCTGAAATATTTTTCTGAAGTTCTGGTATGACAGTGCTTAGAGACAAGCCTTGATCTAATACTTGATTGATAGCTTTTGCTGCAATGCTACGTAAGTTGTATGACGTTTTCATAATGAGTTAACGTTTAATATTGAGCGCCAGAGATGTATTACGTTGGCGTGAAAAAAGGAAAACCCTGATAATAATGTTAGATATCAGGGCTTAGAATTATTATTGAATGATTTTTCCAGGAGTGAACCAATCTCGCTTGGAGTTTAAGAAATCAGCAGAAGCCATAGGTTTCTTACCCGATGGTTGTAATTCAGTGATATTTAGAATGCCGTTACCTGTCGCAATATAAATACCCGTTTTATCTGCTTTTAATAAGGTTCCTGCAGGTTTATCTGTATTATCCGCTATAGCTTGTGCTTTCCATACTTTTACAGGTTGCTCGTCTAACATGAAAAAGCTCATTGGCCATGGATTGAATGCTCTAATGCAACGTTCAATCTGTTCTGCTGATAATGACCAATCAATCTTTGCTTCTTCTTTAGATAATTTTTGTGCGTAATTTGCTAAATTGTCGTCTTGTTTCTCAGCTTTTATTTTACCTGAGGTAATGAGATCTAACGTAGTTGTTAGAGCCTTAGGTCCAAGTTCTGCAAGTTTTTCATAAAGTGATGCGCTGGTATCTTCATTTGTAATTGGACATGATGCTTTATACAGCATATCGCCTGTATCTAAACCAACATCCATTTGCATAATTGTGACGCCTGTTTCTTTATCTCCCGCCCACAAAGAGCGTTGAATTGGTGCAGCACCACGCCATTTAGGAAGGAGAGAACCATGCACATTAAGGCAACCTAAACGCGGTATTTCAAGAACGGCTTTAGGTAAAATCATGCCATAAGCAACAACAATCATAATATCTGCTCGTTGTGCTGCTATCCACTCATGGTTCTCTTCTGGTTTTAAAGAGGCTGGTTGATAAACAGGAATATCATGAGTTAATGCCAGTTCCTTAACAGGGCTAATAGTCAGTTTCTTACCTCTTCCTGCGGGTTTATCTGGAGGAGTAAGGACTCCCACCACACGATGTTGAGTTGATAACAATGCAGCTAAATGCCGAGCCGCAAAATCGGGTGTTCCCGCAAAAATAATACGTAATGAATCAGACACGTTTTCTTCCTGTTTCAATTTAACTGTTACTGTCCTGTTTTAGCTCTTTTTTTATCTAGCTTATCGAGTTTTTCAACTTTTTGGCGGATGCGTTGGCGTTTTAATGGAGATAAATAATCTACAAATAGCTTGCCAACTAAATGATCCATTTCATGTTGAATGCAGATAGCTAATAAATCATCAGCTTCTAACTCAAAAGGTTGACCATTGTAATCAAGGGCTTTCACTTTTACGTGCTCTGCACGAGGAATAAAAGCACGCTGTTCTGGGATAGATAAACAGCCTTCTTCTATGCCTGTATCACCGTCGGCATCAAGAAGTTCTGGATTTATTAATACCAGTCTTTGATCTCTTGTTTCAGAGACATCAATGACGATAATGCGCTGGTGAATATTCACCTGTGTCGCGGCTAAACCGATACCTTCTTCCAAATACATCGTTTCAAACATATCATCGACAATTTTTTGAATTTCGGCATCAACTTTTTCGACTGGCTTTGCAATCGTGCGAAGGCGCTCGTCTGGATAATGTAATACGTGTAACACTGCCATAATTTATTCGGACTGTTTCTAAAATGTGAATAGGATTTAACGTCTATTCTAGACATTTATTGTCTAGATTGACAGTATTTGGTGTGTTTAGCGCTCACCCTGTTTGCTAAAAACAATATTAGGATAATGCATGGATGCTAGAGAAATATGGATAAGACTTAATGCTGTTTCAAGACTACCTATTAATAAAGCGATTCAAATTGCAAAGTATCTACAATCTTTGACTCAGTTAAATCAAAGACTATTAATAGGTTGTGGTCTGTCAGAACAGCAAAGTCATCAATTCTTAAGACTTCATGCAAATACTGTCAACGATACATTAAAGTGGTTAGATAAAAACGAATCATCATTATTAACGATTATAGATTCAGATTACCCATCTTTATTAAAGCAAATTTCATCACCGCCACTTTTGCTTTTTGTTGCAGGAAATAGGCAGCATTTAAAAAGCACACAAATTGCATTAATTGGTAGCCGAGTTGCTACACCCTATGGTTCCAAATGGGCAACTTATTTTGCACAGGAATTAGTAAAGAAAGAACTCACTATTACAAGTGGGTTAGCTCAAGGTATCGATGGTATAGGGCATCGAAGTGCATTAAAGAATAATGGTATTACTATTGCTGTACTAGGAAGTGGCTTAGAGCAGATTTATCCGTCATTTCATCGCACTCTTGCAACACAAATAAAAGAGTCTGGTCTTATTATTTCTGAACATTTACCTATGACACCACCTTTAGCGCGCCATTTTCCTCAACGTAACCGGATTATTAGTGGGCTAAGTGCTGCACTGCTTATTGTCGAAGCAGGAATTAAAAGCGGTTCTTTAATAACAGCAAATTATGCTTTGCAACAAGGTAAAGAGTTGTTTGTGTTACCTGGATTATTAGGAGATGCTCATTTTGAAGGTAATCACCAGCTTATTAAGCAAGGTGCAAATTTAGCATCTTCACCTGAAGATATTCTGGAATATTTAAATAGCTCTTTGCAGTGGCTTACTTGTGATAATGAGTATCAACAAAAAATTATAACAGATGAATATACGACATTTATCAATAATGAAAAACGAGAGGATAAAACAGAGCAACTTACACCAGAACAACAACACGCAATGGATGTGATATTGCCTTTTCTACGTTTTAATAAAATAGTACCTATTGATATCATTGCTCAGGATAGTGGATTATCAACTTCTGAATTAGCTCCTCTTTTATTAGAACTTGAGCTTATTGAAAAAATCGCTATTGTGGCTGGTGGCTATACTCGATTGGAATAAGTGTAATGAGGTAAAACAATGGCAAAGAATATGCCGTTTACACAGCAACCTGAGCAGGGAAAATGCCCTGAATGTGGTAGCGCATTAGTGATGAAAAATGGAGGACATGGCCCTTTTTTAGGATGCTCTGCTTATCCTGATTGCCACTATATTAAAACACTGAAACCACAAGGTGATGGGCAAATTATCAAAGTCCTAGAAGGACAACCTTGTAAGTGCTGTGGTGCTGATTTAGTTTTACGTCAGGGTAAATTTGGGATGTTTATTGGTTGTAGCAATTATCCTGAGTGTGAACATATAGAGCAAATTGATAAACCTGATGAAACTGTTATACCTTGCCCTCAATGTGAAAAAGGAAAGCTATTACAACGTAAGTCTAGGTTTGGTAAGACATTTTATGCTTGTAACCAATATCCAGAATGCCAATTTGTATTAAATAACAAACCTGTTAATGGTGAATGCGAATATTGCCACTATCCATTATTGATGGAAAAAAGGTCTTCTCAAGGAGTAAGATTGGTGTGCGCCAGCAAATTATGTGGAAAGCAACAAACAAAAAGAGAAGAACATGAATAACGAAGCATCACCTGTAAGCAATACTATTATAGAAGCATTAAAAAATAATAAAGTTATCGCATATCCAACAGAAGCTGTATTTGGGGTGGGTTGTGATCCTGATAGCGAGCATGCTGTTATGGCACTATTAATGTTAAAACAACGTTCAATTGAAAAAGGGCTAATTTTAATTGCTGATAATTATGAGCAATTGAAACCTTATATTGATGATAGTGCATTAACACAAACTCAACGAGACAGAATGTTTGCATCTTGGCCAGGACCAATTACATGGGTTATTCCTGCTAAATCAACGACGCCAAAGTGGTTAACTGGAAAATTTGCTTCTTTAGCCGTGAGAGTAACAGACCACTCAGTTGTTAAAGAGTTATGCTTAGCTTATGGAAAACCTTTAGTTTCAACGAGTGCTAACTTAAGTGGATTGCCACCATGTCGTACAGTTGAAGAAGTAAGAAAACAATTTGAGGATACAATTCCTATCGTTGAAGGGAATGTTGGAGGTAGACAGAATCCTTCTGAAATCCGAGATGCCTTAACAGGTGAATTGTACCGACAAGGGTGATTGTGATGGAAAAATATTTAGTGATGGGAAACCCTATCGAGCATAGTCAGTCTCCTTTCATTCACCAATTTTTCTCAAAACAAACAGGAATAGAGTATGGCTATGGACGCTTACTTGTTCCTTTAGGTGAATTTGATAAAACTGCCTCACATTTTTTTTCTAATGGGGGACGAGGTGCTAATGTTACTGTTCCTTTCAAAGAAGATGCATTCCGCTTTGTGGATAAATTAACAGATAGAGCAAAAGCATGTGGTGCAGTTAACTCTATTGTTAAATTAGAAGATGGATCACTTCTTGGTGATAACACTGATGGACAAGGACTTATTCTGGACTTAGCAAGGCTCGATTTTATCGTGCCTAATAAGGTTAAATCCGTCTTAGTTATTGGCGCTGGTGGCGCAACAAGAGGAATATTACTTCCATTACTTGATTACGATTGTGATATTACTTTAACCAATCGCACATTTACTAAAGCCGAGCAATTAGTAAAAGAGTTTAGTCAATTTGGAACAATCAGAGCAATAGCTGCTGAAGATGTTGCTGATAGACATTACGATTTAATTATAAATGCATCTGCATCTAGTATGACTAATGATTTACCACCGATTCCTAATGATGTTTATGGTTTTGAAACAGCGTGCTATGACCTTTATTATCAAACTGGAATGACTTCATTTCTATATAACGCATTAAAACATGGAAGTACGCGTTTATCAGATGGATTAGGTATGTTAGTAGGACAAGCGGCTTATGCATTTGAATTGTGGTATGAACTTGTACCGGATATTAATCCCGTCCTTAATGTATTAAGAGAAAGATTGAATAAATGAACCAATCCATTCAATTTCCAGATCGTGAAATATGGCTAACTGAAAATAGGAGTGTTCTTTTTCCTATAATGATCAATGGAATGCTTTTTGATTGTCAAATTACAGAACAAGAGCTTATTGAGCGTTTTGGTGTTGGTGAGGGAATTTTATTATTTAAACAAAATCGTTGGGATATTGAAGAAGAATTTGAAGAGTTGGTAACAGAGTATGAGTTATCAACTCTCCATCCTATCTATTCTTTATCAATGGTAGATTGATGAGTGGCTAAATAGTTATTTTTCCACCCGACATAATTATTAGCAGAATAGATAAAGTGCTCTATTTCTGCTGATGAAAGTGGGCGAACCTTTTTCACCGGACTTCCTAAGTAAAGAAAACCGCTTTCAAGCCGCTTTCCTGGCGGAACTAAACTACCTGCACCAATCATTACATCGTCTTCAATAATTGCACCATCAAGTAAAATAGAACCCATTCCTACTAAAACACGATCTCCGATTGTGCACCCGTGTAGAATTGCTTTGTGCCCAACAGTAACGTTATCACCAATAATAAGAGGAAAACCTTCAGGATCATTGGATGAGATATGAGTGACATGAAGAACAGAACCATCTTGAATATTTGATCTTTTCCCAATACTCACGTAATTCACATCACCACGAATAACAACCATAGGCCAAATACTGACATCTTCACTAATACGTACATCTCCAATCACAGTTGCTGTTTCATCAATAAAAACATCTTTATCAATAGAAGGTGAAAGGTGTAAGTAATTCCTGATTGTTGATTTCCCCATAATTTACCCTCGTACTTGGTTTCACTTTATAATAAGAAAAGCATAGCAGTGGATGGGGTGGGCTGGCGAGAGCAATGATTTTTATGATGCATGACTATAAAAAACGATAATAAAAGAGAAAGTAGAGCAATAGAGTGTGATTGATAGAATATACCGAATAGACAATAACAAGATAAAGCGTATATTTTTTACACACAAAAGATGTTTTCCGTATCAAAAATAGACGTAAAGTTCAAAAAGAGAACGAACAGAAAAAAAATTGAAATAAACACTTGCGCTAATCCGAGATCTCCCTATAATGCGCATCCACTGACCGGCGAT
>NZ_JBEEVJ010000021.1:0-20882 GCF_040139785.1 Proteus genomosp. 6
TTGAATGGGTTCATGTGCAGCTCCATCAGCAAAAGGGGATGATAAGTTTATCACCACCGACTATTTGCAACAGTGCCCCAAAAGATGCCAATATTCTTTCGACTACCTCCCCTCAAAGCCATATCACGTACGTTAATCCTGACTTCATTAAAATCAGTGGTTTCACTGAGGAAGAACTATTAGGCCAGCCTCACAACATCGTAAGACACCCAGATATGCCGCCTGCTGCATTTGAGCATATGTGGAGTACATTAAAATCTGGCCGCTCATGGATGGGGCTAGTAAAAAATCGCTGTAAAAATGGCGACCACTATTGGGTAAGTGCTTATGTAACGCCAATAGCTAAGAATGGTTCGATTGTTGAATACCAGTCTGTAAGGACCAAGCCTGAACCTGAGCAGGTTTTGGCTGCGGAAAAATTATATGCTCAATTGAGAAGCGGGAAGGCCGCGAGGCCGAAATTGGCTGCTAGCTTTTCCGTGAAAATACTCTTGCTCATATGGGGTAGTATTATATCAAGCGCAATGGCTGCCGGCATGCTTACTGATACATCAATAAGCAGCTTATTGTTAGCCACTTTAATGTCAGGAAGCTTAAGCTCTGTTAGTGTTTTGGCTATTCTCTCTCCTCTTGGAAGACTGGTTGAAAGAGCCAGGAATATTTCCAATAACCCATTAAGTCAATCCCTCTACACTGGGCGCACCGATGAGTTTGGCCAAATAGAGTTTGCTTTACGAATGATGCAAGCTGAAACAGGCGCCATAGTAGGTCGCATAGGTGATGCATCAAATCGGCTTAGCGAACACACCCGAGGCCTACTAAAGGATATTGAGTCAAGCAATGTACTTACAGTTGAGCAGCAGGCAGAGACAGATCAAATAGCAACGGCAGTAAACCAAATGGTGGCAAGCATTCAAGAGGTTGCGAGCAATGCACAGCATGCTGCAGATGCGGCCGGAAGAGCAGACACTGAGACGGCATCTGGCCAGCGTCTGGTAGCCCACACAAGCCAGTCAATCACTGCCCTTGAAGGTGAAATTAGGCAAGCCACTCAGGTTATTCATGAGCTTGAAGGTCAAAGTAACGAGATATCAAAAGTTCTTGACGTTATACGAGGGATCGCCGAGCAAACGAATTTGTTGGCACTCAACGCAGCAATTGAGGCCGCGCGTGCTGGTGAGCAGGGGCGTGGTTTTGCTGTTGTCGCCGATGAGGTTCGCAGTCTTGCTGCTCGCACACAGCAATCGACAACGGATATTCAAAGCATGATCAGCGCTCTACAAGAGCGAGCGCAATCCGCTGTTACAGTCATGGAGCAAAGTAGTCGGCAAGCGCACACGAGTGTAGCTCACGCAGAGGAAGCAGCTACAGCTCTTGATGGAATTGGCCAACGCGTTAACGAAATTACCGACATGAACGCGCAAATAGCGACTGCGGTCGAGCAGCAGGGAGCAGTAAGTGAAGACATAAACCGCAGTATTATCAATATACGCGATGCTGCTGATACCAATGTACAGACCGGGCAGAATAATTTGCAAAGTGCGAAATCTGTCGCTCAGTTAACTAGCGCTCTGAGCGAACTGGCAAAACAGTTTTGGGAAAAACGAGGATAACGCTTTTCAGTATCTCGACAGGGATAACTTACTTTACCATCGGTTATCCCTTTTAGCCGCACAAATTTTAGCCATGGCTTTTCAGGAAGTCAGGGCTATCAGAATGGCCTTAGAAAGCCTAGTCAAAGAGCTGTCACGAGAACACCGTTAGCTTAGCGTACGATTTTTTCCGAATTCTGCGGTTCCCCCTCTAACAGAGGGGCTATATAAGCAGCTAGTGCTGTTAATTGAGATAGGGAGTCTTTGGGGTAGTCTGAAAGCAGCTCAGTATGACCCAAAGCCCAAAATTGATGTCGGTGATCATCTACAGCTCTATCAAAGAAGACTAAAGCACCGTGTTTTGGACAATATGGCAAAGCGGGCAAATACCAATCTCGTTGCCAAAAGGCTTCCCCATACCTATTTAGCTGAAGAGCAACGCAATCAGGGCAGTATCTAAAGCGGTTATCGCTCTTAACTCTAGAAGCAGCGACTCCTAGCATTAAATGCACCGCACCTTGCGCTTGGTACTCCATTAACCGAATAGCTTCGTCTCGGCGCTCCTTGCCTACAAACGGAGCATATAAAGGGAATAAGGTATGCTCATAAATAAGCTGCTGAACAGCGTAACGTCCTGTTTGATGTAGATGTCTTGCTATCACACCTAAATGCGAGGGCAGACCTAAGGTAGCGACCACCTTGCGGTTGCCATACACCTCATCCAACAGCTGCTTAGGACTAACAATCCCTTGATAAACGCCTGCCCGTGCAATAGTGCTATAAATCAGCTCATTCGAGTACGGAACAGGAAAGTTTCTCATGGCTAACCTGCTTGTTTAAATAAGCTCGCCATATCCACTATTACCCCTTTCCCTTTTAACCGTTCATGCATGGTTTTTTCAGGTTGGCGTTGTGAATAGATATAACGTAAATCCGTATCAGGCAAGCTATCCCAGTCGCTGGGCTTGACTACCTTTATAGCCGAAACCTTTTTACTCTTGGAGGGCTTTTCTAGTTCTGACACTACCGTTTCGCCTTCCATCAACCACTGCAAAACAAGAGGCAGTAACTTTTGTCTTGTCATCGTTGGATTCTGGCTAAACGCTTTTTTAATAGTGGGAATTAACAGGCTTGAATCGTAATCCTCTTTCAGCATCAGATATAAATGACGCTGATCTTCGGTATCTAACTCTTGAAGGGCTTTTTCTTCTGGTGTTTGTTCTTGTATCGCTGCGATATCTAGCTGAAGTTGGATTAACCGTTTATCAATCTCGGGAACGACTAGATCAGAATAACGAGCAATGCGTTCTGGGATACCCGAGCGTAATGCCTCTAGCATGGGGTGCACAGGCTTTAACTCATCTTGATACACTTGCCGCAATAAACCAGCGGTAATACGCTCATTGCCTAAAGCTAGCGCACGGAGCTGAGCGAGTACAAAAAGTTTTACTACAATGTCCATCACTCCTTGGCTTAGCTCATACCACACATCACGGACCTCATCCGATAACAGCGCATCTTTGCGTTGTAAAAGCTGTAATTGCCAAAGATTATCCGTAAAAGCGATCCACTCTTGATTGGGCTTTCCACGTTGCGTTTGTTGTATAGGATCCCAGAATATAGCTCCAAACCCTGCCCCTCTACGTGCAGACCGCAAATCAGCCTCAAAAATCTCTCGTGCTTTAGGGGTACCAATCAACATCACTGGTACGCCAATAATATTCACCATCGTCACAAAAAAGTTCAGCATCTCTTGAGATCCACCCGAACGAGAGCGGCTTAAATGCTGAATTTCATCAATAACCAACAACCCTAAAGCATGTGCATTGGCTATTTGCGACATCAAAGCCAACATGGTTTCTATACCATGACGTTTTAAGCCATAACGACGCTCATAGTTCGAGCCCAAGGCTCGATCCAACGCTCTGAAAAAATTCAAGCAGATTTCTTTTAGCGAACCATTATGCGAGCAGTCTATTTTCAAATACACCACCTGCTCTACATTGAGTTCACGATGGTAAATCACCTGAGGATACGTGGCTAGAATACGATGAAGAGAGGTCGTCTTCCCACTACCAGAACAACCAATTAACAATAAGCTTTGTGCCGTAGATCGTGCCTCCTCAAAGCGAAATGTCTCCAACTCTCCCGTTTGAACACGCTCATAACCATTTTGTAAATGCTTTTGTAAATCTCCTGTTTTAGGATTTCTGCCTACGTAGCCACCTCGAATCATGACCGAAATACGCTCACTTAGTAGCAAATGCGTACCTAATGGCTGAAAATAGTCATCTGGAATACGACAAATGGTATGAGCTCTGATAACACGGGACTTTTGCAAGTCAGAGGAAGTAAGCTGTAAAGAGGATTTCAGTGATGCAGCACTATTCACTGACTCTTGTAATGGTGGTAAGGCCTCGATAAAAGGATTATCACGATAAGCCTCTACCCCCGTATCACGATAAACTGCTTGAATCCGGGTAGCACTCATGACTCATCCTTTTCTGGTGGATCCTGAAATAATTCAGGCACGTATGTGGGTAGGCTGTAATCTTCTTGATCATCCGCTTCCACTGCGTTGAAAGGAATAACTTTAGCCTCATCACCTGAAGAGCTTGGCTTCAAATGCTCCGCACGTTTTTTACGCTCCGAGGTCACGGCTTCTTTTTTATTAGTTTTAATCTGCTTAATGCGTGTTGATTTGGGCTCAGTAGTACTGGGCGTTAACTTATTCGCTTTCTGAATGGTTTGCTGAATAAACGCCTCAAGCTCCCTGCGTTTAGTTAACTCATCCTGCTTCGCATTGGCTTTATTGTGTTTTTCTTGTGCTTGTATATCCCAAACCTCCCAAAATGAGAGACCTTTAAACTGCCGACTACGTTCCGTCAGATTACAGCGCCAAAATACACGGCTGCCAACTTGCGGAAACAAATAAATCGTATCAACCAGCACTGGGTCATAAGCCGCTTCTAAATGTTGAGGTCTAGCTATATCAGTGCTCCGCTGCAACCAACCCTCACGCAGAATCTCTGACCCCGAGTAATACAAACCCCACAAATTAACGCCAAATGAAGAAATAGAGACCTTTCGGCGAGGCAGTAACGCTACTCGCAACTGCTCTTGCTCCACAGCCCTTAAACTACCTGTACGATGCTGCATACCCCATTGCCATAGCTGGACAGGAATAGACGGTAAATCTGTAGGAAAATCAGCATCTCGATCGTATTTATCCATCACCAGATGGTTATTTCTGAATAAGATCGTACGCAAAATAATTTGTGTGAACTCAAATACCGACAGAGATGCATCTAACCTATAGTCTGTTTCACCATGGCTTTTGATCCGACTGCCCTCTACAATGCCAGGTGCAAAGGACTTAAACTCGGCTTGTAGTGTTCTAAAAGTGCTTTCCACTATGCCTTTAGCATCGCCACGTCTAGGTGGAGCACTTTCCACTCGCACATTAAAACTAGAAACTAAGGCTTCGACCTGATGACTCATTAATTCGCCACGGTCCGCTAGCAACACATCTGGCAAACCTACACACGGCCAGTCTGAGCTACTAATCTCAATATCATGCTGGGCACAAATGGCCGTTTTGTCAGAGCAAGCATTTACAAAAGCCTGCATCGCCACCACATAAGACGGATTTTCAAAGCCGATATAAAAGCCCGTGATCATCCGACTAAACACATCAATCACAATGTAAAGCGTTGGTCTTCCTATGATTTTTTGGCGATCATGATGATCCACTAAATAAATATCAGCAATCGTGGCATCAATCTCATAACGACTCCCAGGGCCTAACGCCTGAGAAGTGGCTGTACTACTTAAGGGTCGTACGTCTTTTTTATATACCCCTGCTTTAACTCTAGACTTTAAGCGCTGAGCTTTAGGGTATTCTCGATCATAAAAATAACGAAACTGACGTAGTGTTGGGTAATCCTCTTGGGGAATGCGAGGAAAATACTGAGCAAACAAGTCCACAAATCGTCTATAGGCAACGGTGGTCTTTGTACCTTTTTGATTTAACAGGTGCTTTTCTATGGTCAACCTAAAAAGGCGTTCAATCTCGGGCGTTACCTTGGTTCCTTCACCCTTACCATATTCTCTGGCTCGGCCAATCTTTGCTGTTCCTGTCGCTGAACGTCTTTCCCCTGGTGCACCGCTGTTTTTGTAGTCAGGAATTAATGCATTAGGCGTTTGACCACGCTGCCAGTAACGGCGTAACAACTTATAAACTGTAGCCTTAGTAACCTTATGTTCTTGGACCACATGCTCAACGAGTTCGCTTCTGACTTTAGGGTCGAAACGATCCTTACTATTAATAATAGGAAGAATTTTTCGATAATCCTCCTCGCGCTTCTGGAAGCTGACAGAATCTACAGACGGCTCTTCTAAATCAAGATGTACATAAGGGTCATCAGTTCTAACTAAGCGGCCTTCATCTAAATACTGCATTAGCAACAACTCAGCCCTAGCTTGTGGAACTCCTTTATCAGCGCTTATTTGCATCCAGACAACTTGGCCATCCTCTATAGCCAAAATGCGATACGGATCATTATCAAATAGCACAACCTCATTAATTTGCCACATAGCGCAACTCCTCCATATTCACTACTTGGCTAATACAGAGATCTGCACACTTATTTGCCCTGAAAGACTTATAAATATTGAACTTAATAAAACCATTTGCGGTTAAGGCTCGTATCTCACTCAATGTTTTGCCTAACTCCAAATCATAAGCAATATCAACCTGCTTACAGACATTGATAATGTTTTCATCTCCTTTTTCTTGCAGGATATGGGCCAATGGGGATAGTTGTGCTAAAAGCTCCGCAGAAACTTCTTCTGTTTTCACTGAATAAAGCCATTCAATATTTTCTTTTACTACGGGATTTATTTCTTTATCAGTAAAAATGAACCAAGGAATTTGCTTTTGCTGCCAATAGCGACGCTCTAGTTCTAGTTTTTCTAAGGTACGCTCGTCTTGTAAGGCTGCTGCAGGTTTGACTTGAATAGCAAACTGCTCAAAAGGACCATCTTTGCAGTCCACTAAAAAATCAGTAGACATAACCTGATCTACACCACGAATAACAGGATGCTTAATACCACTATCTATTGCAATCTGCCTGGTATCACTAGGTAATAAGGGGAACTGCTCGCGTATATCTAGCACGCTGCTCTCCCACTCAAGACTGAGAAAAACAGCAAGCTCTAAGTCAGATAGCAAATGATGGACTCGTCCCGTCTTATGAGAATAAATACGGTGGGAACGACCTGAAGAAGGAACTTCTTGTACTGTTAGCCATGGAATATAGTCTTTACCATGCCCTTGGCCACGCCCCTCTTTAATACGACGGGCAATTTGCACTTCAGAAAATGAAGAGTTTGCTTTAGCCATAACAAAAGTCCAGTATGCTTTTTCACAGCATAACTGGACTGATTTCAGTTTACAACTATTCTGTCTAGTTTAAGACTTTATTGTCATAGTTTAGATCTATTTTGTTCAGTTTAAGACTTTATTGTCCGCCCACAATGAAGTCTGTCCCATAGTCACGTTCATCAATTGAACGTAACACCCACTTATCGCTAGGTATCTGGTTATTAACAATTTTTTTTGCTTCTGTTTCGGTAATGTGCGTTTCAGATCTCATTTTTCCATCCTATCATTAGTATATAAGATTCCTTGCAGCAGCTTCTAAGCGTGTTACACCTCGTTTGTCATACCGCTGTGTGGTTGCTACGCTACTGTGCCCCATAGCCTCCCTGACAGTAAGTAGGTCCTCACCGAGTTCTAACAGCTTAGTAGCATAGGTTCGTCGGCAGTCATGGGGGGTAAATGAATCAGAGGCTGAATCTTTCACCAGTTTATCAATAATATACCGTAAACCATCGGTTGTTATTCTATCGCAAGTCACATCATCATTTTTACGTATGCGGGTAAAAACTGCACCGGTATGATCCCCTCTTACAGTTTCTATCCATAAACGAATACGACGGAGCGTGTCACTTGGCATGAAGTTAGTTCTTTCTTTGTTTCCTTTACCCATGATTTTAATGGAGTAATTATCAAAATTGATATCTTCCATATCCAATAAAGTGACTTCAGCACGGCGCAAACCACAGCCAAGCATTAATGATACAATCGCCGCATCACGTACCGAGACTGCGGTATTTAGGCTATCAAGGTGTTGATAAATAGCAGTTATTTCACTACTACTCAGTGAACGCCCTCGACCGATACGGTTCCCACGAATCCGGCGTATGCTTCTAATATCTTGATATGTATCACTGTCTATAATTCGTGATGCTCTGGCTTCTTCAGCCACCCCTTTAATAGCACTCAGAATTAGGTTTATACTATTAGGTGTCTTTTTCTCCAGTATTAATTTCTGAAGTACCAATTGAACGGCATCTCGATCTATGATTGACCAATCGAAAGTAAATGGGTCCATAGCACGAAACAATTTAACCACTGACACTAGGCAGGAGCGCATTGTCTTTTGGCTTTGTTTGGAACGCAGCCGTAGCAAGTAGCTGGTTGCTGGATTGTTGGTGTTTTTCGTCATGTTATTTACATCAACAATTTCTGTTACGTTGTCACGTAAAATTAACTCTCCCATCGGTGCCTCCTTGGTGCTGAAAATCGGTGTGAAAATTGTGGTGAATTCTGGTGCATCAAATAGCATCACTAACCATAAATCATAAAATAAAAAAAGTTACTACATTAAACGTATATTTAACCGAGTAAAGGGTAGCACAGGTATTTATCATCGAATAGCTAAAATATCGGTATTAGTACGCATTAAAAGGCTTGCAATCTTTAAATTGTTGTATAATGAAATTACGTTGTAAGTTCATAAAACTAATAATGATTTTTACATTACTAATTACCTAACTGTTTCGGAGAGGGATAATGTCAGCGGTAAATGACTTGGGCTTTGGTTTGGTTATTACATTTTGGATCTGTCTAGCATTCGTCATGTTATTAGTTTACATATTCAAATCCGATTTTAATAAGAAAGCCGTGAAAGATGGAAAGCGATATAGCCAGTTAAAAATTTATCGAACCATCGAGCGAGATTATAAAATTCTCTACGTACTAGGTGATGAAAGTTACAGTATTGAAGTAGATAAGGATTATTACGATGCGGCTATTGATAGATATAATCAGTCGATGAAGTGATATTCTTGTAAACTCTACAATTAATTAAAGAGGTTGTGATGAATTTAAAAAAACTAGAAATGGTAATCAGTCTTGTATTTTCAATAATGGTTTTTATTTTATTTGGTATGTTTCTATTTGAAGGTTCAATTCGATTAAATGGATTCTTCTTTGTTCTATTATATATTCTATCTGGTGCAAATATCTTTTTGATTACCTATAACCAAAATGGAGCAACAAGCAAAGTTATTGCCTACTTAGTAGCTTCAATTTTGTTGTTAATCCTGATTTTTGCTTTGATATTCGTTCTTTAAATTTCTACAAGTTTGTCATAAGTAACTAAATTTAATGTATTTCGTTTTTTTAGTTTAATTCTGAAATATATTTGAAATTCAAAGAGAGATAGATATACATGATTAAACAAATCTTTCGGTTTATAATTGGGGATAGATTTATCCCTTTGAAAAATATAGATAAAAACGATTTTAATCGACTTTCAGATTTTGAGTCAGTAGAGTGGCGAGTCAGAGTTATCCAAAATGGGGGGATTTATAAAAGGGAATGGCAGAAACGCCTTGATAATGAAAGGAAAGGAATAAAAACAAAACCGAAAATCAAACCTGAAAAGATTAAAATATCAAGGAAAGATTACGAGATAATATCTAAAATCACTGATGCAGGATATATTATTTTAAATTTTCCGGCAGAGGACAAAATAGGTCGATTATCTAATGTTGATAGGATTCTGTTAGACCATCTTTCAAATGAAATTAAAATTGAATTATTAAATTCAAAATTAAGTCTTACTAACCTTGATGAAATCGAATATCTACATTTGGCTGTTTTTTTAGATAATGTGGTAATTCAATAAAATATTTTTCCTTAGAGGCTGTTGTTAATTATAGGTTGATTTGTTTGTTATATTGATATTAATAACCGTTTTATTGGATAAATTCTTTATTAAGAAAGCAAAAAACATAATTAAAATATAGTATTATAATTTTCAATTAACAGTATGTCTCTTAATAATAATCTGCTAATATTGCCTTGGGTGCTTGAATCGTTTTGGTTCGAGCATAGCCAAGAGCCAAAAAGACGAAAGCCCCGAATTAGGAATATTCCTTAACTCGAGGCAGTCTACAAACGTTGCAATTTGATTCTGTCTCCTTTTACTCAAGGAGTCAAGAGAAATGAGCAAATTTGCCCTGATAGGGCTGATTACTGTGTGTATCACAGTTCTGTGCTTCTCTTTGTTAATGCGTGATCGTTTATGTTCACTCAATTTTACAAGCGGAGGTACGGTGGTTCAGGCAACACTATCATGTAATTAGTAGTGTTGCTTTTGTGGGGGGAAACCCCCACATTTTCTCTTTTACAGATTACGATGGGTTGGTGATACAAGCACCCTTTTTCGGTTAGCTATGGCTCACTCTTTTTGCTATCAATCATACCACTTTCGTTGAATAGATAGATAAGCCAGTATATTAAATATAATGCTGTTGTAATCATGCCGATATTGATCATCAATAATCCGAATCGCGGTGTATTATTAATATCAAACAGTAAATCATCCCTGAGAAAATAACTAGAGAGTAAAAATACAACTGATATACCAGAATAACCAAAAGCCAATTTGAATAGTCTTGACTTCGATTTAGCGAAAATTATTATTAAAATTATAAAAAATAAAACATAATCATTTACTGTGAAAATAACATCTAAAATAGAGTTTAATGACGATACGGCATTATCTAAAGGAGTTTGATTACCTGTTGCTGTGTGTAGTGTCTCATTTTCCATTCTATCCCATAACCCTTATAAGTATTATATCTATCCTATTAACGCCTTTGCTTTAGCTTTTATCTCTGCCAGTTCTGATGCCTCCACTTTGCCCTTTTTAGTAACTTTACGAGCTCTCCAGTCAACACATGTAACTTGATCCGCTAATGCGTAGCTGTCTCTTTCGTTCGAGAGTTCGCATTCAAATGGATAGCCTTTGCCTTTAGTTGTACATGGTACGCATAGTAAGAGCCCTACTTTATTATTGTATGCAAAAGGGCTAAGGACAACTGCTGGACGATGACCGCCCTGCTCATGTCCTTCAACTGGATCAAAGTCAATCCAAATCAAATCGCCAGAATCAGGTACGTATCGAGATACCATTAAATTAATTCCTTACCTGTTCGAGCTCCGAAGTCTACTTTCTCATGGATATTCTCCGGTGTGATACCGGCTAACAAATTATCTAATGAGTATTCTACCGCTTTAACTGGCGTAATGATGATACGACCTTCTTCTACCGCTATTTCAACCGTATCATCAACGCTAAGTGCCGCTTTTTGCATGATTGCAACAGGAAGCCGTACAGACGGGCTATTGCCCCATTTTTTTACTGTGACCTGAGCCATTTATCACCTCTACAATTCAACGTCCGAGTTTTAATAGTAGCACCCCTATTTAAATGTATCAACATTGTTGATTACAATAAACACATAAACACATAAACACATAAACACATAAACGCATAAACATATTAGCGCATGTGTAACTAACTGATTTCACAAGTTAGGTATGTTTTTCTTATGATTTAATGTGTTTTTGCTTAAATACACATTAACACAAATACACATTGATTATTTTTTGGCTTCCTTAGATAATGAAAAAAACACAAACAAACATATGAGGTTTTCCAGTGAAAGTAATTTCTTTTTTAAATCCGAAAGGCGGCTCTGGAAAAACAACCACCGTCATAAATGTTGCTACTGCTATGCAGAAAGCAGGTTATTCATTAGCAGTTGTAGATACAGATCCTCAAATGAGCCTATCTAACTGGTCTAAAGAAGGGAACTGTGATTATGATGTTTTCACCGCCGCCAGTGAGAAAGACGTTTATAGTATCCGTAAAGATCTAAGTGATTATGATTTTGTCATCGTAGATGGAGCTGGTTCACTTTCTGTCATTACATCAGCAGCGGTTATGGTTAGTGATCTAGTTATAATTCCAGTCTCGCCAAGCCCTCTTGATTTTTCCGCAGCCGGTAGTGTTACATCGGTCCTCGAAGCTCAAGCATACAGCCGTAAAGTAGAAGCTAGATTTCTGATTACTCGTAAAATTGACCAAACAACTATGTTGCAAGTATTAAAAGACAACCTCAAAGATACTGGCTTGCCTTCTTTCAAAACAGCTATTTCTCAACGGCAGAGCTATATCAAATCTATTCTAGATGGTAAGAGTATTTTTGAAACTAATGATGGAAATGCAAAAGGCGAGATAGAAATACTAACCAGAGAAATTTTGACTATTTTTGAGTCATAATGTGTATTAACACATTAACACATTAACACATTGACACATTAACACGAATATATATTTACACAAATGCGCAAAAACACATAAGCGTATTTGTGTTTTGAAATTAAAAGAGATACTTTATGGCACTTAAAAAAGTAAACGAATCAGCAAATTCACAGAAAATGAAATTCGGTAAAAACAGAGACTTAGATAAAATTCTTGATAAAAGTACAAAAACCAAACGCATTAATGTAGATCTTGACGAAGATACTCAAATTCGATTCAAAGCTGCATGTGTCAAACGAAACACCACAATGAAAGAAGTAATATCAGATTATGTTCATCAGTGGCTAAAGGAAAATGAATAGGTAGTGGTTTTATAGGGATGATATTTCATCCCTTTTTATTGCACTTTTATCTCAATTTCACTAGGTAACATTCAAAATAAAAGTGCCTCATGCTCAATTATTCGAGCCAATCTGGTAGTTTTGGCAATGGTTGTTTTTTCCACGGCTCTTGCTCTCCAAGATCCCAAATTTCAGTGTTGTATGTCCCTGTTCCACCAAAATCAAAGCATGGTCGTAACTGCGATATGTAGCAGTATGCGAGAAAGCCGTTCTCTCTCTTGCGTACCAATTCAGTCCAACCGACCGCGTATATATCTTGCAGATATCCTTCCCAAGCAAACAGTACACCGGTATTGCTCCAATGTTCTAACTCAGGATAAAACTTTCTTATTTCCTTTATAAAATCAATCACGTCACTATTGAATTCATTATCTGGACATGGATTATTGGGGTTCCGTTGGAACGTATCTTCTTTAAAAACAAACATGATCCGGTCCTCTACTCTAACTGGCAGTGTTTTTGCCTTTCATTATTGTTTGTGTAATTTAATCTTCACCTAGATATTAGGCTAATGGTCTATAAAAACCTAAAACATCCTCACTCGTGTAAATACACATAAACACATACGTGTTTTTGTGATTAACTCCACACAAACACACATTATACACATACACACATAGGTGTGTATGTGTATAATTGTTTTTGCCATACGTTATATGATTATAATAAGTACCAACACTAGGGTTATAACGCCACATTGTGGCGTTTTTTTTATTGGTGTGGTAGAGGGATTTTTGATTTAGATGTAGTGAGATTGTATTCACTTTTGTATTTTAAAACTAAAAGTGTAATCCAGTATGTATGCAATGATAGGAATTACAAAAACGAAGTGTAAGATATAAGACGTAAATAAAAAATCAGATATCATTACTGAATTATTTCTGTAATTAATAGCTTGATATCCATTAAAATACCAAACAATAATATTAATTATGTAGGGTATTACAAAGTATAAGATAAAACGGTGTTTTTTGTTAAATTTAACATTTTTAATGAAAAATGTCGTTGCCAATGTAAGAAGAATTAGATAACAAAAAAATGAATATGATAGCAATTTCTGTATTTCAATAACTATTTTAGAATTTACAGAATGGGGGTAAAGTTTAAAAAAGTATTCATGCACCGTTTCTAAGTAAAAAAGAACAATACTTATAAACAGTGATATTAACGGGATAAAAAAATTAGATTTAATAAGCACCTGATATGACCCCCCCGCGTTTTGGGTAATGTAGGTCAATTAATTTCTCTCTGAAATTCCAAGGATCTTCGCGGAAGAAAATCTTTTTATCCAAAGAGTTAAATATACCGCCACTGTCTTTAAGTATATAAAACACTGTTTCTGAACACATAGCCCATCCAGCTCCGCCATGTTCAAATATTAACTCTTTTATTTTTTCTGCTTGAACTCTAGGCACTACAAATTCAATTATCTGAACGTCTGGACCATCCCACAACTGAAAAGAAAGGTAATCATCCCAATTAAACTCAGGATATTGGAAAAATTCACCTGAACTACGTGGCGCTCGTAATTCTTCAATATTATTATAGCACTCTCTGGAAGGGCACTCAGAGTATCCCCCTGATGGGTCATACAAAAGAGCATCTTCACCTTCTCCAACCACTATACCTGTATGCCCAATCCCCCAATTGTAATTAACAACTATAAAGATTTTAACTGGATCATCTATTAATGAATCACGGTAAGGGTCTGGTGAACTTACGATGGGAACGTTGAATCGATTAAAGTACACATCATTTATTTTCATTGTCATACCTACATGACTGATTCATTTCTGATGCTATATCCTGAAGTGTTAGCAGTATTATGTTTGCAAGTAATGCTTTCATATATTATTGAAACTTTTTCAAATGGTTGCATTTCATTTTCAGTTAATGAGTTCGGCGACTCATTTGTAAGACGGATGATTGATGCTTTAGTAAGCAAAATCTTTTTGTAAGGAATCATTACCCCGCTTTTATCTACGCGATAATATTCAAAAAGGCACTCTAAAATCTCATTGTTTGACATTGCAGTTAACAGAAGGGGGGAGGATTTGTCATCGGCTTTTATCAAGATGAATGGCGCGTGAGATACATTTTGTTTTCGTGCTAGATCATAGGTTGTTGAGTAGACAAGTATCTGATCTTTATGACCATCTTGATATTTATTACCAATTGAATCATAGCTCGAACAACCCGCAGAGATAAGCCCTTGCTTGTTTCCCTTTAGCGTTAAGTAAATCATTTCTGACATAGATATTCCTTTCCATATGTTAAATTTACCTTGATTAATGCATTTTTTCCTAAAATTTGCAATAGGGATAGCTGTCACGTTGAATCAAAATCGACTACTTTTTGTTCTTAACTAAATTGTTGTTGAGATGTTATCTGATATATACAATAAATTCATATTTTGGTGATAACGCCGCTATACGGCGTTATTTGTTACGAAAAGGTTCGTAAATAATGCTTATGAAGAAAAATAGCGACTGTTTAACGATATTGTACCGCTGGGAGTTATGGGCTTACACTTACTAAATTGGCTTATTTACCAATGATTCAATTTTTAAGTTGGCTCGTTCAAGCCAATTTAAGCTATCAATACAGTCCTTCTCATTAATAACGATAGACAATACTTGATTATACAAATCATTATTTAGCATAAATTTCATACTATTCAAATAGCCATATAATGGGTCCCTAATTATCACATCATCTGTCGTGACTGATTGTGCACATGCCCGATAGCGGATATCTTTAATGTTTTGTACAACACTCATACAAGCTGGACAGTTGGCTTTGTATTTCTCTAAATCAGAATATCGCTGTCCTTCAATCCCTTCCATTGCAGAATAACTATTACCCAACGCTGGCACTGAGATCAGCGTAGTTATCAGAATGAAAGGCAAGGATATTGTCAGTTTCATTTTGGATTCTTAGTTTAGGTTGTTCTGCTGTTCACATAGCAGTTGCAACTCAGTCCATACCTCATTTTCCGAGGCTTTTAAAACCTCATCCAACTGATCTGGTGTCGTTGCTTCTAATACGGCTTGTCTATTCTCACCACTTAACTTACCGGACATGATTTGTACACCAGACATGATCATAGAGTGATATAAGTTCTGACGTTCCTTTTCATCTGATGAAAATATGCTATCCAGCATCTCCAAAACCCCGTTATAGCGCAAAATTTCACTTTCACTGCACTGTGACGTATTCATTAGGTGTTTGAGCTCGTGTAGCTCCTCACGCGCTTTAAATAGGGCATAGTTTAGAACTGTTTGATCTCGTTTCATTTCTGCCATCACATAATTAGGATTTTGAACGTTACAATTTGAAATTTGGTCTGCCTTAGCCATTCTGCTCTCCTGCATTTGTATTTTTACTATTAGGTAATACTCTAAACACACCTGTCTGGTAATTCATTATTATAGAACAGGAATTATTAGTCGGTTGTAGCCTTGCTTCGATGTAAACAAGTTGTCCTTTCTGACCAAAATTAGCTGCTATTTCTGCTATTTTTCCGTATGCACTAATGTTAAACCAATCTGTTATCGGGTTTCCTTTAGAGTCATGCCGGTTAATTGCAACAGAGAAGTAGGTCATTGCCTCACCGTTACGTTCTGAATACTTCAGATTATCTTTCGGGGACGAACCTAATCGTGCGATCAGTTGCACCTTGTTAAGTAATTCCATAGTTAAGCCTGAATAGCTTCAGTGTTGGATTCGGTTTTGCTCGGTTCGTTCTCATCATCATTAGATGCGGCGGATTCATCATTCGCAAACTTCTGAAGAACATCATTAAGCAGGGTCACAATTGTTACCGGCATTTCGACAGTCACTGTTTCATCATTTTCTTGAATATCAGCAACTTTGTCGTGAATTGTTGTGCGGATTTCACTTAATTGTGAAAACACGGAATGTATTTCTTTTTTTGAAAAAGGTACTTTCTTCGCTGAAGGTACAAATTTCCGTGTGACTTTATTTTTGCCGCTGTCAGTCGCCTTCTGCAATCCTGCAATGATCACATCATATGCCTCTTGATTAGTTTCTTCACACTCAAGCAGTATTTCTATGGCTAAATCTGAAGTAATCAGGTTCTTTCTGACAAGATCAGTGATTCTGTAATCTGCTCGGAACAAGCGTAATAATCTGTTGATCGTAACAACACTTGTGTTCGTATATCGTGCAATTTCCTTTTTTTCCCATCCCATACTAAGTAAACGATGGAAACCATCAGCTTTTTCTAACGGAGCTAAAGGTTTTCCTTCTGAAGATGTCAGCATATTGACGATCTCAAGTTGCTGACTGCCTGAGAACTCCGTGACGTATACGCCTTTAATCGTGCATCCTTCTTCCATTGCCATGCGTAGAGCGCAATATCTGTGGTGTCCATCAATAATCTGTAAGCGTGGCAGATTATCAACCGTTATAACTTTCACAACGATAGGTGGAACATAAACACCTGATACATACGAATTCTTGATTCGTCCAGCATGTTCAGTATCAATCTCCCGAAGATTGAAACCTTCCTGTACGTACAGTAACTCAACGTTAACGCGATAAATATCACCACGCGAACACACCTTTTCCTCAAAGGCATCAGACATTTTGCGTAATGTTGAGATATTGTGCGCTTCAGTATTTTTCTTCAGAGTAGGGTAGGGTAGGTCATTGAGAAGTACCTTGCTCATATTCGAATTTTGTTGACTGCTATTCGTTGAAATTGCTGCGTTAGTATTCATAGTCCTCGCCTTGTCATTGTGTAACTAGGTATTATTTTTATTCGACGTAAGGCTATCACACAGGATTTTCTATTTTCCTTAGTTACATAAGGAAAACGGCATCATTTCGATTTATGTGCATTGCTATCAATTAGTTAAAGGCGAACAACTCCAGAGGGTAAAAGTGTTAAAGATAATCATATCAATGACATATCGCAACAATCATAAATTGATAATGATTGTTTCATTATCTTAATAATGTTCAGAAATATGAATATAATTCTAAACGAAAGACGTTCTCAATTTAGGTATACTGGTTGAAGCAATTGTAGGATTGCGGTGAATCCTGCTGAATACGCTGGTGGATTTCCTCTAAATCTTCACTACGGGAAGATCTGAAATTCTCGTAGTGTATGCCGGTGAAAGCATTTCTCGCTTCATGCGCCAGTTTGTGTCCATTCCCTTTCCAGCGAACCATATTTTGCTAACACCTCGATTATTTATCTGGTCCAAGGTTTTCATCAATTGTTCACTTCCTTTGTAGGGTTTACTATCAGAAAATAAATTAAGTTGAGTAACTGATGGATCAGAAAAATCAGTGAGCATGATGCCAGCTTTGTGATATTTAACTCCCGATTTCCAGATGGTCTTTAACAGACGCACTGCTGCATTGATAATGTCTCTTGTATCAGCACTTGGATATTCTAACCGTTCAGAACGGTGGTTGTAGTATTGAGGTCCGCTGGCGTAATGGCTGGTTTGGATAAAAACAGAAACAAAGGAACAGACTCGTTTTTCAGCTCGAAGTTTCTCTGCTGCTCTCTCTGAATACTCGCAGATAGCCTGATGCATATGCTCATAGAGCTCAATTTTTTTTCCAAATGAACGTGAACAAATGATTTGCTCTTTAGTTTTTGCTACTTCTTCAAGCTCGATGCAAGATTCACCGTTCAGCTCTCTCACAGTGCGTTCTACAACCACACCGAATGTTTTACGGATCATGGTTGTTTCAGCCCTAGCCAAATCAAGCGCTGTAACTATCCCCATAGCATTTAGCCGGTTACTTATTTTTCTACCCACACCCCATACTTCATTAACAGGCACAAGGGACATGAGCCGTTTCTGGCGTGAAGTAGCACTCAAATCGACTACACCGCCTGTTTTGGTCCATGTTTTAGCAGCATGGTTTGCCAGTTTAGCCAGTGTTTTAGTTTGAGCAAAACCAACACCGACCGGTACATGAGCTATCTGCAAAATTCGTTGTTGTATCTTGCGACCGTAATCTTCTAATGGAAAGTTTCTAGACATGCCGGTCATATCTAGATACTGCTCGTCGATACTATACGTTTCTACTCTTGGGGCAAAATCAGATAGTGTGTCCATGACTCGGTTGCTGATGTCAGCATAAAGGGCGTAGTTACTACTAAACACCTGAATATCATGCTTTTTAATCAGAGACTGAATCTCAAAGTATAGAGCCCCCATTTTGATCCCAAGCAACTTCACTTCCTTTGAACGTGCAATAACACAACCATCGTTGTTTGATAAAACAATAACTGGCTTATTGGCAATATCAGGGCGAAAAATGCGCTCACAACTGGCGTAGAAACTGTTTACATCAACTAAGGCAAACATTATCTCGCCTTGTGAATAATGTAGGTCACAGTGCCGAATATACTTAATTCTTCACCATCACTGATGTATATCGGTGAGTAGCTGCTGTTCATGGGTATAAGAGCAGTAACAGGGCTGGTTTGTAGCCGTTTTATCGTAAACTCTCCATCGAGTGAAGCAATAACGATATCTCCGTGTTTTGCATCAATCGAACTATCTACTATGACGATATCTCCATCTAGAATTTGTGCGTCCATCATAGAAGTACCAGATACTCGTAAAAAGTATGTGCCTGAAGGGTGCTTGATTAGCAAAGAGTTTAAATCAATGCGGTCCTCTAAGTAGTCACTCGCCGGTGACGGGAAACCGGCTTGTACTTGATCAGCGAATAAAGGAAGCGGAAGTGTTTTCTCAACGTTGCATAAGGTTAATTTCATGAAAGCCTCAATACTGTACGGATATACAGCATTGTATGCAACAGAGTTAGGAAATTGCAAGCTAAGGATTATGTTGTTTGTCTACGCCATACCCGATGAAATTTCCTAAACACCCCTCATATTGCTCATTGTTCATAATACTTTATTTATCGAAAACAGAGGTTTAACGTAAAAAATATATTTTTTTGAGCGGCAAACCTCTCATTGGATGAATCTATATCTGTTATTCTTTTACTTGATGTAAGCAATATGAGTTTTCTAATGCCAGCATATTCGGTTTAAAAGAGAGCTTATTGGTTTCAGGGTCCAATAGGTTATATAATGTTGATGCATGACTATAAGCGTAAATTACATGTTGGTTCAGTAATTCAATTATATATCCGCTTGGTTTATCCCAATTTTTCATTATTATATCAGTGATATATGCGTGACCTTTATCCTCTATGCTAAGATGTTTTGTTTGTCCATTGAAAAATAGCTCCATATTATTAACCGCTTTAACATAATCAACAGCAAAGGCTGAGAAATTTGAGTAGTTCAATATTTGCCTATTCATTTCATCACTAAAAATTACTGTGTTGTGACTAAGTTGGTGTTTTTCGGCACCTATTTTCAGTGTGTTTTTACTGGAAATCCCTATTGCAAAAGTTGCATAATCACCTTTTCCTTTTGACCAGTAGCTATTTCTAAACAATTGTTGTCCATTTTTACCTTCTATTTCACCTAAAAAACCATAGGTATGATTTTTTCCATCAGAAACAATAAGTAGCAAGTCAGAATATGGAAAATTTTCAAAAGCTGTATGAATAGGAAAGGTAAACGCCTGATAATTTGTTTTTGAGCAAGCTAGAAGATTAGGATTTTTAGGTGTTATGACCTTTATATCAAATGAATTTTTTAATTGTAATTTATGGTGAATACTATCCTTACCCATTTTATATATATTAAGATACTTGTATTCAAAATCAGTTATGCCATACAGAGATAAAAGTCTGGTAACTAAAATATCTCGTGTAATATCTCCATATTCTGACCGCAACAAATCCATCATTAAATATTCAAATGCATGATTCCTTAAATGATCACTAATCCCTGCCAAGTAGTTTGACGGTGTAGAGAGATTCCCTCTGTGAGACTGAGGGGACTGTTCTCCAAGTGGGTGTTGCATATTGGTTTGATAAGATAGAGCTTTAAAAATAGCCGCATAGAACATAGCCCAATAGGAGGTAGTATTATTGATAAGTTTAGGTTCTATAAAAACTAGTAATTTGCTCACGTAACATTCTCGTATTTAAGATTTTTAAATTTAGTAGTAAACACCTGTCATTTCATAATCACAGTTTATATTAATCATACTGGCGAAAAGAAGAATGTATTTTTCATCAGTTATAGTGCATGAACGTATGTATTCACTCCAGAAACAAAAACTACCACTAGTATCACGCTTCTTTTACGTCCACCCCTTCAATTTGACCACCTTCAGCAACTATTTCCATCAGTGCGCAGTAACGTTGGAATCCATCCATAACAGCCAGTTTAGGGAGCCCATCGACAATGACGACTGAAACCAATAGGGGTCGTCTCAGAATTCGGAAAATAAAGCACGCTAAGGCGTAGTCACCCCGTGACTCCCCCGCGCCGATGCAGC
>NZ_JBEEVJ010000022.1:0-18835 GCF_040139785.1 Proteus genomosp. 6
TTGAATGGGTTCATGTGCAGCTCCATCAGCAAAAGGGGATGATAAGTTTATCACCACCGACTATTTGCAACAGTGCCGTTGATCGTGCTATGATCGACTGATGTCATCAGCGGTGGAGTGCAATGTCGTGCAATACGAATGGCGAAAAGCCGAGCTCATCGGTCAGCTTCTCAACCTTGGGGTTACCCCCGGCGGTGTGCTGCTGGTCCACAGCTCCTTCCGTAGCGTCCGGCCCCTCGAAGATGGGCCACTTGGACTGATCGAGGCCCTGCGTGCTGCGCTGGGTCCGGGAGGGACGCTCGTCATGCCCTCGTGGTCAGGTCTGGACGACGAGCCGTTCGATCCTGCCACGTCGCCCGTTACACCGGACCTTGGAGTTGTCTCTGACACATTCTGGCGCCTGCCAAATGTAAAGCGCAGCGCCCATCCATTTGCCTTTGCGGCAGCGGGGCCACAGGCAGAGCAGATCATCTCTGATCCATTGCCCCTGCCACCTCACTCGCCTGCAAGCCCGGTCGCCCGTGTCCATGAACTCGATGGGCAGGTACTTCTCCTCGGCGTGGGACACGATGCCAACACGACGCTGCATCTTGCCGAGTTGATGGCAAAGGTTCCCTATGGGGTGCCGAGACACTGCACCATTCTTCAGGATGGCAAGTTGGTACGCGTCGATTATCTCGAGAATGACCACTGCTGTGAGCGCTTTGCCTTGGCGGACAGGTGGCTCAAGGAGAAGAGCCTTCAGAAGGAAGGTCCAGTCGGTCATGCCTTTGCTCGGTTGATTCGCTCCCGCGACATTGTGGCGACAGCCCTGGGTCAACTGGGCCGAGATCCGTTGATCTTCCTGCATCCGCCAGAGGCGGGATGCGAAGAATGCGATGCCGCTCGCCAGTCGATTGGCTGAGCTCATGAGCGGAGAACGAGATGACGTTGGAGGGGCAAGGTCGCGCTGATTGCTGGGGCAACACGTGGAGCGGATCGGGGATTGTCTTTCTTCAGCTCGCTGATGATATGCTGACGCTCAATGCCGTTTGGCCTCCGACTAACGAAAATCCCGCATTTGGACGGCTGATCCGATTGGCACGGCGGACGGCGAATGGCGGAGCAGACGCTCGTCCGGGGGCAATGAGATATGAAAAAGCCTGAACTCACCGCGACGTCTGTCGAGAAGTTTCTGATCGAAAAGTTCGACAGCGTCTCCGACCTGATGCAGCTCTCGGAGGGCGAAGAATCTCGCGCTTTCAGCTTCGATGTAGGAGGGCGTGGATATGTCCTGCGGGTAAATAGCTGCGCCGATGGTTTCTACAAAGATCGTTATGTTTATCGGCACTTTGCATCGGCCGCGCTCCCGATTCCGGAAGTGCTTGACATTGGGGAATTCAGCGAGAGCCTGACCTATTGCATCTCCCGCCGTGCACAGGGTGTCACGTTGCAAGACCTGCCTGAAACCGAACTGCCCGCTGTTCTGCAGCCGGTCGCGGAGGCCATGGATGCGATCGCTGCGGCCGATCTTAGCCAGACGAGCGGGTTCGGCCCATTCGGACCGCAAGGAATCGGTCAATACACTACATGGCGTGATTTCATATGCGCGATTGCTGATCCCCATGTGTATCACTGGCAAACTGTGATGGACGACACCGTCAGTGCGTCCGTCGCGCAGGCTCTCGATGAGCTGATGCTTTGGGCCGAGGACTGCCCCGAAGTCCGGCACCTCGTGCACGCGGATTTCGGCTCCAACAATGTCCTGACGGACAATGGCCGCATAACAGCGGTCATTGACTGGAGCGAGGCGATGTTCGGGGATTCCCAATACGAGGTCGCCAACATCTTCTTCTGGAGGCCGTGGTTGGCTTGTATGGAGCAGCAGACGCGCTACTTCGAGCGGAGGCATCCGGAGCTTGCAGGATCGCCGCGGCTCCGGGCGTATATGCTCCGCATTGGTCTTGACCAACTCTATCAGAGCTTGGTTGACGGCAATTTCGATGATGCAGCTTGGGCGCAGGGTCGATGCGACGCAATCGTCCGATCCGGAGCCGGGACTGTCGGGCGTACACAAATCGCCCGCAGAAGCGCGGCCGTCTGGACCGATGGCTGTGTAGAAGTACTCGCCGATAGTGGAAACCGACGCCCCAGCACTCGTCCGAGGGCAAAGGAATAGAGTAGATGCCGACCGAACAAGAGCTGATTTCGAGAACGCCTCAGCCAGCAACTCGCGCGAGCCTAGCAAGGCAAATGCGAGAGAACGGCCTTACGCTTGGTGGCACAGTTCTCGTCCACAGTTCGCTAAGCTCGCTCGGCTGGGTCGCGGGAGGGCCGGTCGCAGTGATTCAGGCCCTTCTGGATTGTGTTGGTCCCCAGGGCACGATTGTCATGCCCACGCACTCGGGTGATCTGACTGATCCCGCAGATTGGAGATCGCCGCCCGTGCCTGCCGATTGGGTGCAGATCTTGCGCAACGAGATGCCGGCATACGATCCGCAAACCACACCAACTCGGAACATGGGTGCAGTGGCTGAATTGTTCCGGGCGTGTCGCAAACACTTTTGGAGGCAGCTATCACCCAGCCAAGGCCGGTATTTTCATGCTTTGTTAACCTTTTGCAGTCCGAAGAGGCGCGCAAGCAAATCATTCTGGTCATTGACGGTCCAGCCGCCTGAAAAGCCAAAGCCCTTCCGCAGCCACAGCATCGCCTCGAAACCCGCGATGGTTCGCCGCGCCGTGTTAAAGGATTGGAAACCGCCGATCTTCGGCATGTTCTTCTTCACCCGGAAATGGTCGCTCTCAATCCCCTGCTGGAGATGTTTGGTCACATAATGCACGGGATCGGGATGGAGAAGCCCATCATCAACCGACGTTTTGATCGTTGACGGGAAGGTGTTGGCCCCGTCCGTCCCAATCCTGTTCGGCGACAACAAGGGTTCATCTTTAAGCATCTTTCGGAAGAACCGCTTGGCAGCGTCGAGATCGCGCTTAGCGGTCAGCAGGAAATCCACCGGATTGCCATGCTTATCGATGGCTCGGTACAGATAGCGCCATTTGCCGCGGATCTTGACATAGGTCTCATCAATCCGGACCGAGCCGCAATGGGGTCGACGAAACTGCCGCAGCCGTTTCTCGATGACAGGTGCATAAGCCAATACCCAGCGGTTGATCGTGCTATGATCGACCTCGAAGCCCCGCTCGCGAAACATCTCTTCCAAGTCACGATAGCTGAGCGGGTAGCGCAAGTACCAGGCAACCGCCTGTACAATCAGCCAGGCCTCGAAATGCCTGCCCTTGAAATCATCCTTCGACTGGCGCTTCAGCTTTTCGGCAATGGTATTCAAAATCATCGGCTCGCTCCGCAATATCAGGAGCGGCAACTTCTCTCCCCATGGTCAACATCGAGTTAACCTGAAGAATTTGCGACAAGGCCATGCGTTCCGCTCCGGAGATGTCTGGCTTACTAGGTCCCGGCGCTATGGCGATCTGAAACACGCACTCGTTCCGGCACAATCCATCGCGGAAGGCGGTCGTCTCGCTGTGCCATTGCGGCCGGAGGAATGGCTGGCAGACCGGCAAGCTCGCCTCGACATGCGGTTGCGCGAGCTTGGCCGTGCCGCTCGCGCAGGCACGATCCCGGGCGGGTCGATTGAAAACGGCGTTCTGCATATCGAGAAACTCGAAGCCGCCGCGCCGACAGGCGCCGAAGATCTGGTGCTCGATCTCTACAAGCAGATCCCGCCCACGCGCATCACCGATCTCCTGCTGGAGGTGGATGCGGCGACCGGCTTCACCGAAGCGTTCACCCATCTGCGCACAGGAGCACCCTGCGCTGACCGGATCGGGCTAATGAACGTTATCTTGGCGGAAGGGATCAACCTCGGCTTGCGCAAAATGGCGGATGCGACAAACACCCACACCTTCTGGGAATTGATCCGCATTGGACGGTGGCATGTCGAGGGCGAAGCCTATGACCGGGCGCTGGCCATGGTGGTCGAGGCACAGGCAGCGTTACCCATGGCCCGGTTCTGGGGCATGGGCACGTCGGCTTCGAGCGACGGACAGTTCTTCGTCGCTACAGAGCAAGGTGAGGCCATGAACCTGGTCAACGCGAAATATGGCAATACCCCGGGCCTGAAAGCCTATAGCCACGTCTCCGACCAATATGCGCCGTTCGCAACCCAGGTGATTCCTGCAACGGCAAGCGAAGCGCCTTACATCCTCGATGGCCTGCTGATGAACGATGCTGGACGCCATATCCGCGAGCAGTTCACCGACACGGGCGGCTTCACCGATCACGTCTTTGCCGCATGTGCCATTCTCGGCTACCGGTTCGCTCCGCGCATCCGCGACCTGCCATCCAAACGGCTCTACGCGTTCAATCCGTCGGCCGCCCCGGCGCACCTGCGAGCGTTGATCGGCGGAAAGGTCAACCAAGCCATGATCGAGCGCAATTGGCCCGACATCCTGCGCATCGCCGCCACCATTGCTGCCGGGACCGTCGCGCCAAGCCAGATTCTGCGGAAACTCGCCTCCTATCCGCGGCAGAACGAGCTCGCGACAGCCCTGCGGGAAGTCGGTCGCGTCGAGCGCACCCTGTTCATGATCGACTGGATTCTGGATGCCGAACTCCAACGGCGTGCCCAGATCGGGCTCAACAAAGGCGAAGCTCATCATGCGCTGAAGCGGGCAATCAGCTTCCACCGCCGCGGTGAAATCCGCGACCGTTCCGCCGAAGGCCAGCATTACCGCATCGCCGGCATGAATCTGCTCGCCGCCATCATCATCTTCTGGAACACCATGAAGCTCGGCGAGGTCGTTGCAAACCAGAAACGCGATGGAAAGCTGCTATCGCCCGATCTCTTGGCCCATGTTTCGCCGCTCGGATGGGAACACATCAATCTCACCGGAGAATATCGCTGGCCAAAGCCTTAGCGTAGGATTCCGCCCCCTCCCGCAAACGACCCCATCCAGAGTTAGCTGTAGAAATGATTATGCCAGTCAAGGCTTTTGAAGAATTCTGCGCACACCATCAAGTACAGCACCTAAGTACGGATGATTTTGCAAAGATTGAATATGACCGCATGAAGTGGCGATTTGGACAGGCCGGTATTAGAGAATAAAAACTCTAGTCTTTATTAAAAAATCAGGAAGATTTATATGCAAATTGATATTAAAACATCTTCAGTTAAGCCTTTAAGAAATACTTATGCTTATATTGAAAAAAGATTTGGTGATAAACCAGCTTCACGTTATCAAGAAGCGACCTACGATATTCAGGAAGAAATTAATTTTCATTACAAACCTTTATGGCAGCCTGAATTTGATCTTTACGATAAGGGCCGTACTGTAATCCAAATGAAAGATTGGTACGTGCTTAAAGATCCTCGTCAATTTTATTATGGGGCTTATACCCAAACTCGAGCTAAACAACAAGAGATTTTAGAAAGTAATTTTACGCTTGTTGAAAAACACGATTTATTAAGAAATATTTCTGAAGAAATTCTAAACAAAGTAACGAAATTACTACTCCCACTTTATTGTAAACAAGACATTTTTATCTTTTATATTCAATGGCTTATTTTCCTGCTAATTGGTAATACCATGAAAAATACCATGCTCAGAAAAGGCTTAACAATATTTTGAAAAATTGCCTACTGAGCGCTGCCGCACAGCTCCATAGGCCGCTTTCCTGGCTTTGCTTCCAGATGTATGCTCTTCTGCTCCTGCAGCTAATGGATCACCGCAAACAGGTTACTCGCCTGGGGATTCCCTTTCGACCCGAGCATCCGTATGAGACTCATGCTCGATTATTATTATTATACTCTGTACACGACAAATTTCACAGAACCCTTATCCTATCAGGATTCTGCTTTCTTAAAATTGCCAAAATTTCCTTAAACTCTTCTTTTTTCCCAAAACCAATTAAACGCTGAATCGCCATTTGAACATAGTCTAAACCATAGCGAAATAAACTCATTGAGAGTCGTCCATGCTTCTTTATTTTTATCGCTTTTTTTTGATTATGTTGCCATTCACCCGTTAAGTAACACCAACAGAAGCTTATAGCTAACACCGCAATCAATTTTTTCACTCGTCTAGGGTCTGTCAAGCGCGTATTTTCAAGATTAAACCCGCGTCCTTTGAGACAACTGAATAAGGTTTCAATTTCCCAGCGTAATGCATAATCCTGAATAGCATTGGCATTAAACTGAGGAGAAACGACGAGTAAAAGCTCTCCATTTTCTAACTGTAGTGCACTTATATATAGTTTCACCCGACCAACCAAAATCCGTCGTTTACGACATTCAATTTGACCAACTTTAAGATGGCGAAATAAATCACTAATTTTATGATTCTTTCCTAAATGATTGGTGACAATGAAGTTTTTTTAACACGAATGCAGAAGTTGATGTCTTGTTCAATTAACCATGTAAACCACTGCTCACCGATAAACTCTCTGTCTGCGAACACATTCACAATACGGTCTTTACCAAAAATGGCTATAAAGCGTTGAATCAAAGCAATACGCTCTTTCGTATCTGAATTTCCACGTTTATTAAGCAATGTCCAAAGGATAGGTATCGCTATTCCACGATAAACGATTGCGAGCATCAGGATATTAATATTTCGTTTTCCCCATTTCCAATTGGTTCTATCTAAAGTCAGTTGCACTTGGTCGAATGAAAACATATTGAAAATCAACTGAGAAATTTGACGATAATCAAAATACTGACCTGCAAAGAAGCGCTGCATACGTCGATAAAATGATTGTGGTAAACACTTGATGGGCAAGGCTTTAGATGCAGAAGAAAGATTACATGTTTGCTTTAAAATAATCACAAGCATGATGAGCGCAAAGCACTTTAAATGTGACTTGTTCCATTTTAGAGATTTGTTTAAGATAAGATATAACTCATTGAGATGTGTCATAGTATTCGTCGTTAGAAAACAATTATTGTGACATTATTTCAATGAGTTATCTATTTTTGTCGTGTACAGAGATTATTATAGAAGCCCCCATGAATAAATCGCTCATCATTTTCGGCATCGTCAACATAACCTCGGACAGTTTCTCCGATGGAGGCCGGTATCTGGCGCCAGACGCAGCCATTGCGCAGGCGCGTAAGCTGATGGCCGAGGGGGCAGATGTGATCGACCTCGGTCCGGCATCCAGCAATCCCGACGCCGCGCCTGTTTCGTCCGACACAGAAATCGCGCGTATCGCGCCGGTGCTGGACGCGCTCAAGGCAGATGGCATTCCCGTCTCGCTCGACAGTTATCAACCCGCGACGCAAGCCTATGCCTTGTCGCGTGGTGTGGCCTATCTCAATGATATTCGCGGTTTTCCAGACGCTGCGTTCTATCCGCAATTGGCGAAATCATCTGCCAAACTCGTCGTTATGCATTCGGTGCAAGACGGGCAGGCAGATCGGCGCGAGGCACCCGCTGGCGACATCATGGATCACATTGCGGCGTTCTTTGACGCGCGCATCGCGGCGCTGACGGGTGCCGGTATCAAACGCAACCGCCTTGTCCTTGATCCCGGCATGGGGTTTTTTCTGGGGGCTGCTCCCGAAACCTCGCTCTCGGTGCTGGCGCGGTTCGATGAATTGCGGCTGCGCTTCGATTTGCCGGTGCTTCTGTCTGTTTCGCGCAAATCCTTTCTGCGCGCGCTCACAGGCCGTGGTCCGGGGGATGTCGGGGCCGCGACACTCGCTGCAGAGCTTGCCGCCGCCGCAGGTGGAGCTGACTTCATCCGCACACACGAGCCGCGCCCCTTGCGCGACGGGCTGGCGGTATTGGCGGCGCTGAAAGAAACCGCAAGAATTCGTTAACTGCACATTCGGGATATTTCTCTATATTCGCGGTTCAGCAGGCATGTCCCCTTTGAGGGCGACCCGACGACAGGATAATCGACCTTATGGTGCGCAAATATTTCGGCACAGACGGTATTCGTGGCAAAGCCAACGAAGGCGCGATGACGGCGGAAACCGCCTTGCGCGTCGGCATGGCGGCTGGCCGTGTCTTTCGTCGCGGTGACCACCGCCATCGTGTCGTGATCGGCAAGGATACGCGCCTGTCGGGCTATATGCTTGAACCCGCGCTCACAGCCGGTTTCACCTCGATGGGCATGGACGTATTCCTTTTTGGCCCGCTGCCGACAACGTATAGGAAGAATAAACGCCCTTTTCACCCAAGTCCAACAGCTTTGGACCGCAGTTGACTCTTTCGACACCCCTGCGATGCAACCCAATCCGGCTGACGGGGAGCCAGCAACGCTGAAAATTTACCCTCCTCTTTCCCACTAGCGGCTCCTTTTCCGACAACCAGCACGGCGGATCCCTGCCGCGGCGCTGTGAACGCAGCATTTTGATTGGTATCGTTGGCCTTCAGGCTCGTCAGTCAAACAGACCCAGGAGCAGCTCAGCCGGTGGCGCCCGGCTTTCGGGTAACGCCCTGGTCCCGCTGGTTTCGGCTTTGTGCTTCAGGTGATCAAGGATCTGCTTGATCACTATAGGGTCTTCAATGCAGGCGATGACTTTCATGGCGCCGCCGCAGCCGCTGCAGGTCTCGATGTCGATATTGAAAACACGCTTGAGCCGTTGCGCCCATGTCATCGACGCTCGCCGTTGTGCTGGTGTTGCCGGTTCATCAGCCACCCTGACCTTGTTGCCCCTGCCCCGTTTTGCCGGCGTGACCAACGCCCGGTGCCGACTGTTGGGTGCGAACACCCCGTGGAAGCGGGTTAGGTTGACTCTGGGCTTCGGTACCAGGGCGGCCAGCCTTGCAATGAAATCCAATGGTTCGAAAATGACGTGCGTGGTGCCGTCCCGGTACGGCGTCTTGAGCTGGTAGCGCACGTTGCCGCCTCGTGTTAACGACAGCCGCTTCTCGGATACCGCCGGGCGGCTGATGTACCGGCACAGCCGTTCGAGCTTCTTGCGTTCATCGGCCCTGGCCGCCACGCCGGCGTGCAGGCTGGACCCGGCTACCTTGCCAATCCCGTCACCGAACGGATCACCACTGGTCGGCAGAGTTTGCAAAGTGAACACCTTTCGCCCCGCCTGTGAACCGACAGCGATACGGTAAGTGATCGAGTGCCCCAGCAGGGGTGTCATCGGGTCGTCATCCACCGCATCCGAGGCCAGATAGCTGTTTTCGACATCCCGTTCCAGCAGGCCTTGCCGTTCCAGATAGCGACCCACCCGGTGGGCGATGGTGTGCGTCAGCTGGGTGAGCTCTGGGCTGGTCGGCGCCTTGACCCAGCGGAAACGCGCTGAGCCGTGGGATTGCTCGACATACACACCGTCGAGAAACAGCATGTGGAAGTGAACATTCAGATTGAGCGCCGATCCAAAACGCTGGATCAGGGTGACCGCGCCCGTCTTGGCCACTTGGTGGGTATGGCCCGCTTTCTTGACCAGGTGCGTGGCAATGACGCGGTAAACGATGCCCAGCACCCACCCCATGATCTCGGGCCGGCTGGCAAACAGGAAACGCAGCTGAAACGGGAAGCTCAACACCCACTGACGCATGGGTTGTTCAGGCAGTACTTCATCAACCAGCAAGGCGGCACTTTCGGCCATCCGCCGCGCCCCACAGCTCGGGCAGAAACCGCGACGCTTACAGCTGAAAGCGACCAGGTGCTCGGCGTGGCAAGACTCGCAGCGAACCCGTAGAAAGCCATGCTCCAGCCGCCCGCATTGGAGAAATTCTTCAAATTCCCGTTGCACATAGCCCGGCAATTCCTTTCCCTGCTCTGCCATAAGCGCAGCGAATGCCGGGTAATACTCGTCAACGATCTGATAGAGAAGGGTTTGCTCGGGTCGGTGGCTCTGGTAACGACCAGTATCCCGATCCCGGCTGGCCGTCCTGGCCGCCACATGAGGCATGTTCCGCGTCCTTGCAATACTGTGTTTACATACAGTCTATCGCTTAGCGGAAAGTTCTTTTACCCTCAGCCGAAATGCCTGCCGTTGCTAGACATTGCCAGCCAGTGCCCGTCACTCCGCGGTCTTCACTGCGTGATCGAGTTGATCGACACCCGCCGTGACACGCTCCATGAAGTGCCTGCCTGCGTCTGTTAGCCGAACGCCCCGCGCATGGCGCTCAAATAGCAGGACACCAAGGTTATCCTCCAGCGCTTTCACACGCGCGCTGACGCTCGACTGGCTGATACCAAGTGCCTTGGCCGCATGCCGAAAATTCAGATGCTCGGCGACGGCGATGAACTGAACAAGGGAAATGAGCGGTATCCTGCCAGACAGGATACCGACATTCACGAGGTTTCGATGGTTAGTGCGCCGCATCGGAGCGGGCCTGCTACCAGTCGTCGGTTAGACGACTGGCGACTTCTCGGTGGCAGCCCCACGGAGCCGAAGGAGCACCAGCCCCAACGAAACCAGTAC
The DNA here is from genome assembly GCF_040139785.1 of Proteus genomosp. 6. Taxonomy (NCBI): domain Bacteria; kingdom Pseudomonadati; phylum Pseudomonadota; class Gammaproteobacteria; order Enterobacterales; family Morganellaceae; genus Proteus; species Proteus genomosp. 6. The sequence continues at coordinate 10,395 of NZ_JBEEVJ010000022.1, forward strand.
CGCCATCGCCGTGGCGTAACAGATCACGGGCCACGCTGTGTCACCGTTTAAAAGTGCCACCGCCAATGTCCCGACAATGCTGACTATCAGGCTTTGAACGCAGAAGTAGAACGCGACCGCTGATCCCGCGATGTCGTCGAACTCTGCCAAAGCGCCGTTCGCGGTAACGGACACCGTGAAGACAATACCGACCGCGACAACCCACATCGGTAGGATGAAGGTGAGGAATGACGGCGAGCCGTAAAGTTCGCCGATCCCCAACAGGACCGCTCCGCAAACAAGCAACGCCATCCCACGCGCCACGCATCCTGCGATGCCCCATCTGGCGACAAAGGACTTCGCGAAACGGGTTGTCACGATCATTACAAGCGCGACAGTGGCGAAGGCAAAGCTGAATCCGATCTCGGAATATTCCGCTTGGCCTATGAGCACACGGGGAGCCGTCGAGAAGAAGACGAAGTAGGTGCCCATACCGGCGCTAAAGCCGACAGTGTAAACCCAAAAAGCCGGACTCGCGAAGATCGGCAAGACAGATCGGCGCGTCTTGACTTGATCCAGAGGGCGGGTTTCGTGCCACCTGAAACCCGCATTTAGGAGTGCGAGCATCGCCAGTATAGCCAAAGTAATGAATATCGCCTGCCATCCCAAGAACTCGCCGATCAATACTCCGGCGATAGGGCCGAGCGCAGGCACGAACGCCAGCATCGAACTGAAAAGGCCGTAGATGACGACACCCTCAGGACGGTTGGCATAAACGTCGCGAACCGTCGCGAACGTCGCCACCAGCATGGCCGACGCGCCCACTGCTTGAAGTAGACGGAAAGCGACAAAGGCCGGTGCAGTTGAAGACCAAGCTGCTCCCAGAGACGCAATGACGAAAGCCGTTGCGCCCGCAAGTAGAATTGGCCGTCGCCCGATTCTGTCTGAGAGCGGACCAAAAATCACCTGGCCCACGCCGAGCATCACCATATAGAGGCTCAACGTGAGTTGGATCATAGCGGGCGTCGTGTTCAGGATGCCGGGCATCGCTGGAACGACAGGGAGATAAATATCCATCGCCAGTGAAGCGAGGATGTCGAAAGGAGCCATCAGCAGCAGTGCTGCCGGCAGCGTATAGGCCCACGCGGGGCGTGTGGTGGTCATGACGAATCAACCCTCGATTAAGATTAAGGAATACCGGGCGACGTCTGCTCGTCAGCAATCAGATGAGACTAGCCTTACAGAGCGCCGCAACAACAATACTGGTTGTTGCGGCTTACTTGTCTGCTGACTTGGAATTTCCCATCTGATTACTCCACGCTTACGAATATGAATTGCTACATTTTATCCGATTATCTTTTGCTTCGCAATGCGGCATGGGCGCACTCAGCGTTCCAGCCCCCTCTGCCGCCCTAACTGCCACGACACCGACCCGCCCTGCACGATGCCCATAACCTCGCGGCCGAGTTGGCGGTCGATGATCGGCCGCCACGGGACAAGGGTGAACTCATGGGATTTCTCGACCACGGCGAACTTGCCGCTCGATAGATGCACGGTTCCGGTAAACTTGCCGCTGACGCTCTCGCCGTCCGTGGCGGCGCGGAACGGCAGGCCCTTACTCAAAGCCATATCCGATCCGACGCCGGCTACCTCGCGCTCCCGCAGGATGGCGAGAAGGTTGCGCCGGTAGAAGACGCGGCTGTCCCGGCTGCGGGTGGCGTCGCCCTGTTCGATATGGTGCTCGCGGCGCTGGTCCATGGCTTCGCGGACTTGTTGCCCGAAGCCGGTTGGCGCAAGGTCGGCCGTCTCGCCGTGGATCAGCCGCCGGTCCAGCCAGGTCGCGCCGTCCGATCCGATCTGTTTGTTCAGATCGACCGGGGAAAGGACGCGAACGCTGGCCTGACTGTCTCGGCCGGCGTCATGGGCGGCGGCACGGCTGACCAGATCATCGGGGATGCGCCATTGGTCGGCGTCGATCCACTCGACGATACCGGCCCGGCGTAGCGCCTCCAGCCGGCGCACATGGGCATCGACATAGCCCTCATAGTCGCCGCCTGGAACGCGGCACGTATAGGAAGAATAAACGCCCTTTTCACCCAAGTCCAACAGCTTTGGACCGCAGTTGACTCTTTCGACACCCCTGCGATGCAACCCAATCCGGCTGACGGGGAGCCAGCAACGCTGAAAATTTACCCTCCTCTTTCCCACTAGCGGCTCCTTTTCCGACAACCAGCACGGCGGATCCCTGCCGCGGCGCTGTGAACGCAGCATTTTGATTGGTATCGTTGGCCTTCAGGCTCGTCAGTCAAACAGACCCAGGAGCAGCTCAGCCGGTGGCGCCCGGCTTTCGGGTAACGCCCTGGTCCCGCTGGTTTCGGCTTTGTGCTTCAGGTGATCAAGGATCTGCTTGATCACTATAGGGTCTTCAATGCAGGCGATGACTTTCATGGCGCCGCCGCAGCCGCTGCAGGTCTCGATGTCGATATTGAAAACACGCTTGAGCCGTTGCGCCCATGTCATCGACGCTCGCCGTTGTGCTGGTGTTGCCGGTTCATCAGCCACCCTGACCTTGTTGCCCCTGCCCCGTTTTGCCGGCGTGACCAACGCCCGGTGCCGACTGTTGGGTGCGAACACCCCGTGGAAGCGGGTTAGGTTGACTCTGGGCTTCGGTACCAGGGCGGCCAGCCTTGCAATGAAATCCAATGGTTCGAAAATGACGTGCGTGGTGCCGTCCCGGTACGGCGTCTTGAGCTGGTAGCGCACGTTGCCGCCTCGTGTTAACGACAGCCGCTTCTCGGATACCGCCGGGCGGCTGATGTACCGGCACAGCCGTTCGAGCTTCTTGCGTTCATCGGCCCTGGCCGCCACGCCGGCGTGCAGGCTGGACCCGGCTACCTTGCCAATCCCGTCACCGAACGGATCACCACTGGTCGGCAGAGTTTGCAAAGTGAACACCTTTCGCCCCGCCTGTGAACCGACAGCGATACGGTAAGTGATCGAGTGCCCCAGCAGGGGTGTCATCGGGTCGTCATCCACCGCATCCGAGGCCAGATAGCTGTTTTCGACATCCCGTTCCAGCAGGCCTTGCCGTTCCAGATAGCGACCCACCCGGTGGGCGATGGTGTGCGTCAGCGGCACTGTTGCAAATAACCACGAATGGTAAGCTGAAGACTGTTTTAGCTAAAGGTGCAGCATATGAATCCTTTCCATGGTCGGCATTTTCAGGGCGAAATCATTCTTTGGGCTGTGCGCTGGTATTGTAAATATGGCATTAGCTATCGTGAACTGCAGGAAATGCTGGCCGAACGGGGTGTGAATGTTGATCACACGACTATTTACCGTTGGGTTCAACGTTATGCTCCTGAAATAGAAAAACGTTTACGCTGGTATTGGCGTAATCCTACAGATCTGAGCTCGTGGCATATTGATGAAACCTATGTAAAAGTGAATGGACGATGGTCTTATCTGTATCGTGCAGTCGATCAACGTGGCGATACCATTGATTTTTATCTTTCTTCTAGACGTAATACCAAATCAGCATATTGTTTTCTTGGAAAAATTTTAAATAATGTGAAGAAGTGGCAAATTCCACAAGTGATCAACACGGATAAAGCACCCACATATGGACGTGCTTTATCACGGTTAAAACGGGAAGGTAAATGTCCACCAGACCTTGAGCACAGGCAGATTAAGTATAAAAATAACGTGATTGAATGTGATCATGGCAAGCTAAAGCGGATCATCAGGGCCACATTAGGATTCAAATCTATGAAGACGGCTTATGCCACAATTAAAGGTATTGAAGTCATGCGTGCACTACGTAAAGGACAAGCATCGTCATTTTATTATGGTCAGCCTCAGGGTGAAGTGTGTCTAATCAACAGGGTTTTCGGTCTCTAAGTACTTTTTAAAGGGAACATCATCGACTCAAATCTCTATTTGCAACAGTGCCAAAAAAACCAACTTCAAGTTGGTTTTTCTTTTTTAATCATCAGTGGCGACCTTAACACCATATCCAATTAAACCTGCAAGGCTAGCATAGGCTATTTTGGCATAAATCGAACCCCACCAGACCGTAATTTTACTGGCACCAAATTCCCGAACCGTTTGCCCCATAAAATTAGTGGTTTCATAGAAATTTTTAGCAGAATAACCTAACGCAATATGATCAAGGACAGGGAATAAACTAAAAGCTAAACCTACTGCTGCTGCGGGGAAAGTAAACTCTCTTGATAGACCGAATTTTCCAGTAATAAATACAAGCGATACCACGATAATTAATCTAATGATAGTCCATAGCATCACTGTGAAAGGCAAGTTAAAGATGCCTGCTCCCTGCCACGCAAGACCGCAAACAACTAGGGGTCGTCTCAGAAAACGGAAAATAAAGCACGCTAAGCCGGTTGCAGAGGCCGTAGCGGCCTGAACTTCCCCGCGCCGATCTTGGCGCTGCTGCGCCATAGGTAATCACCGGTCAGGTTGATGTGCTCCCAGCCGAGTGGCGACAGGTACTGCAATAGCGAGTCATCGACGGCATGACCATTGCCGCGCAACGCATGCGCCGCACGCTCCAGGTAGACCGTGTTCCACAGCACGATGGCCGCCGTCACCAGGTTGAGGCCGCTGGCCCGGTAGCGCTGCTGCTCGAAACTGCGGTCACGGATTTCACCAAGGCGGTTGAAGAACACGGCACGGGCCAGCGCATTGCGCGCCTCGCCCTTGTTCAGCCCGGCATGCACGCGGCGGCGTAGCTCGACGCTTTGCAGCCAGTCGAGGATGAACAGCGTGCGCTCGATGCGGCCCAACTCGCGCAGCGCGACGGCCAAGCCGTTCTGGCGCGGGTAGCTGCCGAGTTTCCTGAGCATCAGCGAGGCCGTCACCGTGCCCTGCTTGATCGAGGTGGCCAGCCGCAGGATTTCGTCCCAATGGGCGCGGACGTGCTTGATGTTGAGCGTGCCGCCGATCATCGGCTTGAGCGCGTCATAGGCGGCATCGCCCTTCGGGATGTAGAGCTTGGTGTCGCCCAGGTCGCGGATGCGCGGCGCGAAGCGGAAGCCCAAGAGGTGCATCAGGGCGAAGACGTGATCGGTGAAGCCCGCCGTGTCGGTGTAGTGCTCCTCGATCCGCAGGTCGGATTCGTGGTACAGCAGGCCGTCGAGCACGTAGGTTGAGTCGCGCAGGCCGACATTGACCACCTTGGTGTGGAATGGCGCGTATTGGTCGGAGATGTGGGTGTAGAAAGTCCGTCCTGGGCTGCTGCCATATTTTGGGTTGATGTGCCCCGTGCTCTTTGCCTTGCTAGCGGTTCGGAAATTCTGTCCGTCCGATGATGATGTGGTGCCATCGCCCCAGTGCCCGGCAAAGGGATGCCGAAACTGAGCGTTGACCAGTTCAGCCAACGCTGTCGAGTACGTTTCGTCGCGGGTATGCCAGGCTTGCAGCCAAGCGAGCTTCGCGTAGGTCGTGCCGGGGCAGGACTCGGCCATCTTGGTCAGGCCCAGGTTGATCGCGTCGGCCAGGATCGTGGTCAACAACAGGTTCTTGTCCTTGGCCAGATCGCCCGATTTCAAGTGCGTGAAGTGCCGGGTGAAGCCCGTCCACTCATCGACTTCGAGCAGCAGTTCGGTGATCTTGACGTGCGGCAGGACCATGGCTGTCTGGTCTATCAGCGCCTGCGCGGTGTCGGGCACCGCCGCATCCAGCGGCGTGATCTTCAAGCCCGACTCGGTGATGATGGCATCCGGCAGGTCGTTGGCTGCCGCCATGCGGTTGACGGTGGCAAGTTGTGCTTCCAGCAGCGTCAGCCGCTCATGCAGATATTGTTCGCAGTCGGTGGCCACGGCCAGCGGCAATTCGCTGGACTGCTTGAGGCTGGTGAACTTCTCGGGCGGTACCAGGTAGTCCTCGAAGTCCTTGAACTGGCGTGAACCCTGCACCCAGATGTCGCCCGAGCGCAGGGAGTTCTTCAACTCGGACAGCGCGCACAGTTCGTAGTAGCGCCGGTCGATGCCGGCGTCGGTCATCACCAGTTTCTGCCAGCGCGGCTTGATGAAGCCGGTCGGTGCATCGGCTGGCAGCTTGCGGGCGTTGTCGGTGTTCATGCCGCGCAGCACCTCAATGGCATCAAGCACGTTTTTGGCGGCGGGCGCGGCCCGCAGCTTGAGCACGGCAAGGAATTCCGGTGCATAGCGGCGCAGGGTGGCGTAGCTCTCGCCGATGCGATGCAGGAAATCGAAGTCATCGGGTTGCGCGAGCTTCTGCGCCTCGGTGACGCTCTCGGCAAAGGAATCCCAGGACATGACGGCCTCGATGGCGGCAAACGCATCGCGGCCTGATTGCTTGGCGTCGATCAGCGCCTGACCGATGCGCCCGTACAGACGTACCTTGGCGTTGATGGCCTTGCCTGACGCCTGGAACTGCTGCTGATGCTTATTCTTGGCAGCGTTAAACAGCTTACCCAGGATGCGGTCGTGCAGGTCGATGATTTCGTCGGTGACGGTGGCCAGCGCCACGAGAGTGGCGTAGCGCCGTTGCGGCTCGAATTTGGCCAGGTCGGCGGGTGTCATCTGGCCGCCCTCGCGGGCAATCTTGAGCAGGCGGTTCTGGTGAACCAGCCGCTCGATGCCGGTAGGCAGATCGAGTGCCTGCCATGCCTTGAGGCGTTCGATGTGTTCCAGCATATGCCGCGAATTTGGCTTGGCCGGAGACTGGCGCAACCAAGCCAACCAGGTCGTCTTGCCGTTGTCCCGGCGCTTGAGCAGATCGTCGAGGCGGCGGCGATGCGCGTCCGCCAGTGGTTCGGCCAAGGCGTCGTAGATGCGCCGGTTAGCACGGGTGATCGCCTCGGCACTCGCCCGCTCGACGGCGTTGAGGGCGGGCAGAATGACCGACTGCCGCCGCAGGTGCCCGATCAAGGCGCTGGCCAGCACGATGCCTTTGTCGGTTTGCATCGCCAGCTCGGTCAGCATCTGGACGGCCTGCCGGTAATGGCTCATGGTGAAGGGCCGGAAACCGAACACGGTTTGCAGCTCGCTCAGGTGCTCGCGCCGGGTCTGCTCCCGCTGGCCGTACTCGTTCCAGCTTTCGACGCCGACCTTGAGCTGGTCGGCGACCAGCTTCAACAAGGGCGGGAACGGTAGTTCATCGACGCCCAGGATGACGCCGGGAAAGCGCAGGTAACAGAGCTGCACCGCGAAGCCCAGCCGATTGGCTGGCCCGCGCCGCTGTCGGATGATCGAGAGGTCGGTATCGTTGAATGTGTAATGTCGGATCAGGTCGTCCTTGGAGTCCGGCAACGCCAGCAGGCTTTCCCGCTCGGCGGCGGACAGGATGGAACGACGTGGCATATTTACTGATCCGTTCTCAAGTATTGATACAGGGTTTCGCGACTGATTCCGAATTCACGAGCAAGCTTGGTCTTTTGCTCGCCAGCCTCGACACGTTGGCGCAGTTCGGCAATACGCTCAGACGACAGGGATTTCTTCCTGCCACGGTAAGCCCCGCGTTGCTTGGCGAGCGCAATACCCTCGCGCTGACGCTCGCGGATCAGGGCGCGCTCGAACTCGGCGAACGCGCCCATCACCGAGAGCATCAGGTTCGCCATCGGAGAGTCTTCGCCAGTAAAACTGAGGTGTTCCTTGACGAATTCGATATGCACGCCGCGTTGTGTCAGCGTTTGCACGATCCGGCGCAAATCATCGAGATTGCGCGCCAGGCGATCCATGCTATGCACCACCACGGTGTCGCCGGTGCGGGCGAAGCTTATCAGCGCTTCCAGTTGCGGACGCTTGACATCCTTGCCGGATGCCTTGTCGCTAAAAGCGCGATCAACCTTGACGCCTTCCAGTTGCCGTTCCGGGTTCTGGTCGAAGGTGCTGACCCTGATATACCCAATGCGCTGTCCAGTCATGGAATTCCCTGCAAAATGTCAGGGAAGACTCTATGACCTTCAACGAGATATGTCAATAAATTCAAAATTCAATCCTATCCTGACGCAATTTACACATGGCATCTGACATCAGGTTAGGGTATGCCTCAACCTGACGGCGGCGAATCACAAGCGTCCGGTTTGACGCTGGTTTCGGTCGCAGTGCTGGCCCGCGCCTGGAAGCGCTGATAGCACTCCAGCCCGCAGAAATGCTCCACGTACTCGGCCCCTTCCGGTGTGAAGGCGGCATCGAGCGGGATTTCCTTGCAGCACACGCAGCAACTGGTGCTCGGTTCATTGGCGTTCATGGTGGTGTTCCTCCATTGGTTGACGAAGCCGACGAAGGCCGCCGCCGGCATCGGCCTGGCGAACAGGAAACCCTGCACCGTGTCGCAACCCGCCTGCCGCAACCACGCAAGGCAGTCGGGTGTTTCCACACCCTCGGCTACCACCTCCATTGTCGTTTTCAGAAGACGGCTGCACTGAACGTCAGAAGCCGACTGCACTATAGCAGCGGAGGGGTTGGATCCATCAG
>NZ_JBEEVJ010000023.1:0-14027 GCF_040139785.1 Proteus genomosp. 6
CCGATTCTTGTCATATTGATGAACGATGGTCTAAATAAGTAATCCTTTTTATCAGTAGAGATAACCATCTCACCGATTTCTAAAATAGGCGTCATAATCCCTCCTGAATATTATCAAGGGCACTCAAAAGCACCCTTTGTAATATTAAGCAGTGGTAACAGTGACCACGCATTTTGCTGTTTTATTACCATCTTCGGATGTGATAGTGATATTTGCAGCACCTTCAGCAACGCCACGCACAGTGACTACATTTACGAGCTGGGTAACTGTTGCAAAGTTCGGCTTATCGCTTACAGCAGTGTAGTTTTTGTTAGTCGCATCTGTTGGGGTAAATTTGACAGTAAATGTTTTGGTTTCACCCACTTTTACAGACAGAGTAGCTGGCTCGACAGCAATGCTTTCAACAACGATTTCTTCTTGTAGCCATTCAACCGTTTCGGCATCAGCAACTTTTAGCTCACCTGAATAAGTGGAAATTTCTTTTGTTGGAAACTCCATTGACCATGATGTGAATAACATATAGCCCTGAACAACATCAGAACCATCACCTTTCATATCAAGCTGAACCCAGTAATCTGGCTGGCGACCAGCTTTAATTTCATCAAGGATTTCTTTCGCAATATCGAAAGCAGAAGTAGATCCGGTTACACCAGCCTTCTTCAATTCCCCATCAAAACTAATGGTGAAGTCAGCACCAGTGACGATTGATTCTGTTAACCCTTTGATATCATCAGCATTAGACGTTACCGTCTCCATACCAAAATCGAATGACTTGCTTGTTAATGCACCTAAGCGTAAGAACTGATCTTGTGCTGGTACTTGGTCAGGGCATCCTTTTGCAATACGGATAATTCCCGCATTACCCATCACCAACCCTTTTTTGTCAGGACATTGTGACATGTTATAACCTCTTTATTTGCAAATAAAAAAAGGCCGCATAAGCGACCTGTTGAGATGTGTTTAATTTAAGATGTACAGCGGAAAGAGAGCTTGAGGATAAACCGACCTTCTTCTGTCGGGATGGGTCTTGGTAGACCGCCTAAGTTGTAGATTGAATTGAGTTCGCAATCATCGGGAAATTCAGCAACAAAGTTTAGAATTTCATTAGCTCTTATCAATGCAGGCTCAGGATCATACTGCGCAGATACTAGAACAAGCGTCACGAAATCATCGGCGCCCAAATCAGCAAATCGACCACTACCATCATCAGGCTGAATAACGGCATATTGCTGAGTTTTTTCATCTGGTTGCTCATTCCACGTTAAATATTGAACAATGAAACCATCGAGTAAATTACCTCTGTTTAAGTAGCGCTCAAACTTCTCATGTATCATATTTGAAACTCCCGTCTCACCGCATCATCAATAGCCTTGCGTTCATCTTCAAAACCACGAGATAAAAACTCTTTACGAGCACTTGAGCGCCTGAAGTTTTGCTTGATTCTTGGATCGTGAACATAAACCGCGTAGTTTGCTGTGTATCCGACGCGACCGGTTACTCTGGTGCCATTAACAGTGACCTCTCTGAATTGAGAGTTGATAAGTGTTGATGTATCAATAGGTGTGTATATAGCCGCCTGAGCACTACCAATCAATAAAGCCGACTGAATAGCTCTCATCACTCTCTTACCCTGCATATCACCTACAAGCGCTCTAAGGTTTGCGTTAGCCTGAGAAATACCCCTTACTTTTGCTCCCATATCACACCGCCGTTATCAGAGTGTAATCATCTGCAATATGCTCAAATAAGTCTTCATCACGTTTGATGAATTTGATTTCGTCAGCACCAACAGACAACGGATCACCTGAGTGCTTACCGATAGCGATAAAGTCACCTTTTTTAGCATCCGCATATTCAGTCCAGAAAACTAACTTAATGGTGATTTCAGAGCCAATATCCAACTTTCCAGATTTAAGCTCACTACCATAACCGCAAAGAAAATGAACCGGCTCAGAGAATACTGGCTTACCGTTTTTATCTTTCTTTGCTTTCCACAGAGTAGCCCATGAGGTGTAAGCCCAATTTGCAACTGAACTCATTACGACCCCCTACACATACAACCACCTTTCGCTATCCACAAACCAGCGTGAGCAGTTTGAGTTGGATCGGTTGGTATTAAATCATTAGCACAACCGTGATTATCTAAACTACGCAGTAGGGATGTGGCCGCTTTCCATCTATCACCAAACGATTGATACCTAAATGAGCGTGAAGCGCCGTTAGGTGCTGTTTGTGAGCTTATATATTTATCACCTTGACCAAGTGCCATAATTGAAAGCAGATACATCTGGATTAATAGTGCGGTTGCTGATGGATAGTGTTTATCAAGACACTCTTGAATACTGCCTACCTGCTCAATAAGTGCATCGAGAATAAAATCAGGCAATTCTATTCCCTGCCCTGTCAGGTACTCTTTGGCTTGCTCTTTTGTGATCATGATTACCTCACAAAGCAAAGCCCCCTTTCGAGGGCATAAAAAAACCGCTTTCGCGGCTATTCGTCTTTGTCTTTTTTAGACTTGGCTTTTGGTGTGGCTGGAACCAGTTCAGCGGCATTATTAGATAACGCTCTAACATTAGCCTTAAAGGCTGGATGAAGATTTTCTAACTCAACCACCTGACCTTTTTCGACACCATGCCAAGGGATGATAACCTCGTACTTTGTCATTGCAGATCCTTAGCTCAGTTTAGCACCGTAAACCACACCAGACTTGCCGTCACCGTCACGAGTAATTTGCAGACCTGCTGCGCTCATGATTTGGAAGTTATAGTTTTCCTGTGGCATAAAACGAGGTTTAGGAACAACACCTGTTGCCATACCAACTAACGGCGTCACTACATCTTTACGGCGTTGATAAGCGATAAATTCAGAGCCTTTAAGTGCATAAGTAGGACGAATTTCTTTCACGCCAGCATATGGTAGTAACGTATCGATAATGCGACCATTTACCACGCTGTTACCTGCACCAGCACCGACAGAAACAACCACAGGCTTAATTAAGTTACCCCATGCCTCGTAACTCACCCACATAACATCGTAAGCGTCTACTTTGTTGTTGAATGCAGTCTGACCGAACGCACCACCAAAACCAAAGAACGCTAACAATGCAGGCAAGTCAGCTGTGGTTAAATCGATATTAGCACCAGAAGCACCTAAGTCGATTTTCGCTGTGTTGCGGTGATTTTTCAGGCCTTGACCTTTATAACCTTCCACGCTAATTGATGCATCACCATTTAAGAAGTAGTTAACTACTTTCTTATTGAATTGACGCATTTTTGCAGTTTGAGAATCAAGAACAAGGTCAATACCAACTGTACTTAAACCAGCAGCATGACGCCAGTTAACACCAAAACCAGCAGTAAATACTGGGATTGGGTCGCCGTCAGAACCATAATCAGTGTGATCATGAGAGTATGGCGCTTGACCGTCAATGCTGATTGATACGTCATCAGCAATATCGCCAACCACGTTATACAGTTTCGCTGTTTTGCCAATTGGTAACACTGTTTGCAGGCCCATTAAATCATTGACGATTTCCATGCCTGTTTCTTGGTCGCGCAACTGAATAATGTTGTTATCAACTTCTTTCCAAAAGTCCTTAGAGAAACCACCTGACTGGTTTGCTGCTAGAGTCTCACCATCCATAACGCTTTGATATTGGTTAATCATCAAGTTATGTTGTGTGTTATAGATATTACGTGTAGCCCATAAGCTATCCCACTGGCGTTGCAGTCGGCTATTTGTTGCTAAAGTTTCAGCAGTATAAAACATAGTTTTTTCCTTTTAATTACGCAGCAGCCACAGTGCCAACACGAAAGCGAACACGAATGAAATCATCAGCTTTTAGCGTCACTTCATCCTGAGAGTAGCCAATTACTGATTCCGTATCAGCGGATGCAAGAGCGCCTTTACCGCTAGCACCAAGATTGATCGGAGAGTCTTTTTTATAAGTGCCAGCAGGAACCAATACGGCCAACTCTCGGCCTTCTTCTAGATATTCACCAACTAGAGAATCACCAGCAGGAATGCCATCACGAATAGATAGCCCTTGGTGATATGCTGGATTAGCTACATAAATGCGACCGGATAATGCGGTGGCTTGAGCGAACTCATTGTCTGCGTTAATAACAACAAAAGTGCCCGGCAACGTAACCGCTTTTGCTGCACGAGTTTCTGTGATTGATTTGCCGTCAAGGTTTACACGGCGATAGCGACTAGTAGCCATTATTTAGCACCTCCAAAGTATTCCGCATAGTCTGGTGCTCCAGTTTGCTCTTGCTGTGCGCCTGAGTTGCCAGCCAAACTTGCTGCGTCACCAATTTGTTTATGCATGTCGATCAACGCCTGACCTTGCAGTGAGTTTGCAACTACTTCACCATATTTTTCAGCAACGGCTTTACGCATTTCGGTTTCTTCTGCACGTTGATTTGCGGTTAATGATTCTTCCAGCCTCTTGTGGTTAACCTGTAATGCATCAACCTTTTCGTTAATTGGCTTTAGTTGCTCAGCAAGGTTCGCTGCTAATGCCTGAGTGATATCACCTACTAGTTCTTTCTTTTCTTCTTGAGTTAAAGGCATGTCGCCCTCCGTGCTATTATTGATTGCAGGGCTTGCCTGCGGTTTACTGAAAGCTGATTTAAGTTTGTTTGTTACAACCTTTACCCATGACTCTTGTCGCTCAACTTCTACGCCTTGCGTGCCAAAGGTGATGTTGCCATTTTCATTTGTGTAGGAATGTAGCTTTGCATTACCGCCATCGATAACGATTACTGCATGAGTGTCTGTGAAATCCGATACCCACGCATAACCATTACCAACAACGAACTGTTTCTTTGCAGCCATTTCAAGGCGATGTGATTTTTCACGATAAGTTTCACCAACCAGAGCGCCGCTGTTAGTTTTAACCTCTGTGGCTTGGTCAGCATTAACCATCATGCCAACACCTTGAGTTGGTGTTGCGGCTCCTGATTCATAAAGCAGAATTGCGTCATGATCCATGCTGTGTATCTTTGCAATCCAGTTATAACCCTGTGCTTTCTGCTCTTCGTTTGCTTCAATCTGCTCAAGAAAGACAGCAACGCTCGTATGAATTGGCTCTGAACTTTCACCACTTTCAATCGCTTCGACGCGCTGAAGAACTTCTTTACCGCCTTCTGATTCTTTGGCCTTGTCTACATCTATCCACTTTTCTAAATAGATGCGATTACCGACCTTGGAAACATTTCTATTTGCCGCACCGATATACCCAACATTAAGGCCTTCGAAAGAAAGCGCTGATACAAACTGACCATCAAGCGTGGGATGCCCTAAAGGCGCTGGAGTACCTTCTAATTCTCGGTAATGAGCGTCAATCTCACTGGATGGATATAATCCACCGTTCATAATGACGTTTGCTGGGAGCGTGTAACTTGGGATGATAATGTGTTCACGACCGTTGTATGTCTCACGCCGAATAGATGCGCTATTAACTTTTGTCGTGACGTTTACTTGAATTGGCATCAGTTATTCCTCCGCCCATTGATAACCACGTTTATTCATGGCCTCTTTTTCCTCTAACAGTTTATTGATGAGAGTCTTGTTGTAAGGCTTGCCGTCTTTATCAACAAGAACGGTTACAGTTGAGCATTTGCAGTTAATTGAATTAGCATCACGAGCCCACCAGTCACGTTGCTCATCAGACGTAAACATCTTCCCGTGCCTAGCGGCATGATTAGCTCTTGTTGTTGGGCTTAGTGCGGAGATATGAATTTCACGAGTTTCAAGGTTAAGCATTTCCTTGGCTTCGTCAGCTTCATCTAATCGCGCGCTACGCAACGCACTTGTTATCTCTGTTCTTGCTATCCGATTGGCTCGACGAGTTTCAATGCCAGCCTGATTGGTTAGGTTTCTAGCCACTTCACGAGGATTTAAACCTCTGGCAATACCATCCGTAAGAATGCGAGCCATGTCAGCTTTAACCTGACCAGACAGCCCTTTCATCTCTTCGAACACACGAGCGCGAACTAGAGCCATTCTTAACTGATATGGTTCACTCATCAGTATCGTCGCAACACTTTGTTGAGTAGCTGCGTAGGAAGTTGATTGTTGCGCTAGATTTGCGTACTGCTGCGCTGTTCCTCTCTCGTATGCTGTACTGACGTATTCGAGGAAAAGAAAGTTACCGAACTCGCCACCATTCAGAAGCACCTCATCAACCATTAGCTCGCCATCTCTCAATAGTATTGATAGATAGTTAGGGTCTAAATCGAATTGGTATTTTCTATTGACGATTGGCTCAGAGGGGACTCTATTAAGAAGTTGAATGTAGCCTTTTGATATTCTTCGAATGCGTTTCGCAAACTCTCTCATTGCGCCACGTTCTAATTTATCAACTGATGTTGGATCAGCTTTCGTTCCGGGTCTTATCGCCGTCCTTATTTTCTGCATCTTCATCAGTTTCACCTAATGGCTCTTCACTATCATTTTCATAGCCAGCCGCCGTCCTAATTTCTTCGACACTAAACACCGGCTCACTAGTAGCTAGAGCAGTTTGATTAATTCGGCTCATCTTCTCAGCGCTATCAAGCTTTTCAATAGCTGATTGCTCGTTTAAATCATCCCAAATAACTGTTTTCTCACCGATAGGATCTAGTACCTTGATATTAATTAGGTGGTCTATGAAGTCCTCTATCTCAAATGAGAGTTCGCTTTCTCTGCGTGATTGGCATCGAGCGTTGAAATACTTCTGATCTTCGGTGCTGGCTCTTTCGCCCGTTTGCATACCAACAAGTATTTTGGATGGAATATCCATTGCGGCTGATGCGGTTTGTAGGTTAACCATATAGGTTGGTGTCGGATCAGATACGGCAGTGACCATAGGGCTAACATTCGCACCCTTCGTAACAAGAACCGAATCATTACCTGCGTTGATTTCTCTTGCTACTTCATTATAAATTTCCTGCAACCCAGCAATGTCAACGCCATACATTCTTGCCATCTCATCAAGACTGGCTTCCTTTTCGTAGTTGATATTTAGCTGTCTTGCTGCGTTTTTAAGGAATGACTCACCAGAACCCCCCTCAACCTTTTCAAGACTTACAAAGGCGTTATAGGCAGGCTCAAGAAAGCCGATAGCGTCAACTGAATAATCACCTAGAATGAAAATCCTATCCGGATGAATATTGATATTTCTAGTCCCACCATTTGGTAGCGTCTCCGTGTACTGCCACATGCTAGGTTGACCGTAATTAGGAGAATTAATGTCAGTCACCCAATCAGTAGGCTTAATTGCATTCGCCCATGCTGGCGTTGCTTTTTTAAGTAGTTTTGATTTCGTGACAGGCTCATGCCACTTCCCACCATCATTGATATGAAGAATTAAACCTGCGTAACGACCGACAAGTCGCTTCTGATCCGCTTCTTTGAACGCTTTCCAAATACGCTTATTCACGTACTTTTTAAATGAAGCCTCCCAAGCGGTTTCTTTCTTGTATTTATCTGCTTTGTCACCTTCAATCACTTGAGGTGATGTTTTCCAGCAATTACCTACGAGTTTTGTTACCCCACCAAAAGCAATACCACCACGGCGAAATAGCTTATACAAATCCTCAAAGGTTAAATCTTGTTTGAATCCGTACTCACACCAAGCAGATGAGCGTTTCGCATCAAGCCCCATGGTTGGATTAACCAAAGCCATACGGGCACGAGCTATCGCATCACTCACCATGTGATTGACGGCTAGTTTCATGTTTTCTTGCATTATCGCCTCAGTAATCGTTTTGGAACAATCATGCCAATAGCTGACGGTTCACTTAATTCAGTCAGAGCATAAACAGCTGCGTCAAGCCTATCTGGTGATTTCTTGGCAGTTTGCGGAACATATTCCATCATCTGGTTTTCTAGCTTAAATAAGTTTCCACTATGGCAAACTCTACCTTGTGCATATAAGGCTGATATTGGCTCTGCACGAGCAAACTTACCCTTGCTGGCGTGAATTCTTATTACTCTTCCTTTGAATCCAGCGTTAACCAGAGTGTCCTCTGCCATATCGCCGCCTTGGTTAGTTTCAATGACTATTGCGTCAGCCTTATGATGCTCATAGGCCCATATCGCTTTTGTCGCCCACCCATTAGGTGAGTATTTACCGCTGTAATCACCATCAACTGTAAACTGTCGCTTATCTCCGCCGCCGTATACACTTGCAACGGCAATACCGGTTTCGTCACTCTCATCTGAGTTTGTAGCTTGCGGGTCAATAGCCACCACAGTTCGAGCCAGCTTCTCTATGATGTTCAGCTCACGAGCTACACCGATCATTTGCTCATTCCACAGAGCGCCTTCCTCGTTAAATCTTCGAGGTCTCTGCATATACTGCGCTTCAAATGTTCTGCGGTGTGACTCTAAAGCCGATCTGTGCGATTCGTTATGTTTAAACTCCCACAGCCAGCCATCATCAAGCCCATGCTTGATAGGTATAGCGTGCGTATTTTCAGGAAATAACTCTTGATACGATTGCGAGTTATCTATGAACACTGGTAAGTAAAGGTGATGCCATTTCTCACCAGAGCCACCACGTAGTAGATATCCGCTCAAATCGTGATAATGAATGCGTTGCATGATCACAATCATCGGTGTTGTTTCAATGGCTAATCGTGATTTGATTGTTTCGTTAAACCGATTATTTACACCATCACGAACAGTCTCGCTGTACGCATCATCTGGTTTTACAGGGTCATCTATGATTAGCGCACCTTGCCATCCAGACTCCATATGACCAGCTCGAAAGCCTGTTACCTGCCCTGCTGCTGATGAGGCATAAACACCGCCACCAAAATCATTCCACCACATAGCCTTACTGTCAGCATCATCGCGCAAAGTCATTGGCCACATAGATTGGAATGCTTGTGACTTAACCATACTTCTTGTTGTTGATGAGTTGAGTAATGCTAGGTTATGAGAGTATGAGAGATGCATAAAACGGGCGCGATTATTTATCGCCATGCCTCGCCCCATCATGTTAATGGTTGCGAGTTCTGTTTTTGTGTAACCAGGAGGAACATTAATAATTAGCCTTGTAATCTCTCCACTAATAACTCTATCCAGCGCGTTCTGTATTGCGTGGTGATGGGGTGCAACTATCATCTTCCCACCAGTGCGTTGTTTGAAGAAGTATCGAGAGAAGTACAGCCCGCTTTCTTCACACTCTAACTTACGTGCAAAGTTTCTTTGCTCAACAGTCGTCCTCATTTAGCATCTCCTGCCGAGCGTTCTTATACTCATCTTTGGTTAAAGCTAACGCTTCTATTGGCCCACCATTTTTGCCAGTAAGCTCTGTTTTCTTAGGAGCTTCCCAACCCTGCATATCAGCCAGTTGTTTAATCGCCGCCTTCGGATCATGAAGCTTTAACTTAATGCCATCTTTACTTGCCGTAAGTTCAGATATTGCCGCTAGTGCTTTAGGGTCTTGCAATGCAGAGTCTTTAAATCTCCACACAGATTGAATAACTGGATTACCGTCGTCATCCGTTCCCATCTTATGCTCACTGAATTCAACCATTTCTGATACTGAACTACGTCCAATAGAAGAAAGTCTCTCTAGCGCTTCCTCACGGCTCATAATCGCATTAGAAATGGCCACCTCATTCATTGCATCTAAGAACGATTTAACCTTAGGATTTCTTAGGATCTCACTTGCTGATGAGTATGCTGTGTCGTCAGTCTTTGCCTTGTAGCCAGCTTGCTTGTAAGCATCTATTTGATTGAGTCCTTTCAAGATGCCTAACACGAATTTCTGTTGTAACTTTGTTAGGGCATCAAAAAGAACTTTCTGCTCATCTGTGAGCGTTGGTTTATTTTGAGCCATACCTTTCCCTTAATATTTACTGTTCAACCACTGGCACATATTTAATATCACTAATCTCATCAGGTGAGATGTATACCCATGATCCATCGAGTGATGCGATACCGATTAACCCATTAGTCACGCGAGGCTCTTTAGTGGTCATCATGCCTTCGTAGGTTGTGCCGTCTTTCTTAGTTGCTATTACGTGATATTTATTCACTACTCAACTCCACTTCTTGGCCTTCAAGCACAATCTCTTTCTTGTAGCAGAGCTTTACTAACCAAGTGCTGTTAATTAAAGCGCCGATAATAAACAATGGATACATGTAACGGCGCAGTGTCATTTTGTAATGCAGTGTTCCTGTTTTCATATCCCACCCAATAAAAAAGGCCACTAAGGCCTATTCATGTGATGCAACTTTTAGTGCATCGGTAATTTATTGATTTACAAGCAAAGCTCAATTTTGAGCCTACGCAGCCAATCTATGCATCTCATCGAGTAATGGTTGCTTATGGTTTTTATTAAACAACTTAGTTAATTCATCCTTTCGTTGTTCAAAGCTCCATCCCATTGAGATAAACACTGTGTTGGCTCTTTGCAATTCAGTTACGCAATGTATTTGCTCTGGGGTTAGGTAATCACGAATAGGCTCTTTCTTTCCTATTTCGTTATGAACACGAAACTTAGCAGATGTCATACCAAGCACAATGCGATTAATTAAGTCTGCCTCGTTACTGAAGTGATGAGGTGAAATAGTTTTGCCTTGCTCTTCTCTCGACTTTTTAACTGCATCAGTCATTGGCTTATATTCCAATCTTGATGTGTTTCTATCTAGTTTTTTAGCAGCCAAAGCAGACCGCATTTTAAAGAATTCAGAAACAAGCCTTTTCTTAAACGCTCTAACGACATCATTATTACGCATGTATGTAATTAACAATGTCGCCTGATGTTCATTGAGTAACGCCACCTGTTGTTTCTGTCGTCCACCATCGGTATCAAAGGATCGCATTTCAAATGCTACCCTTCCAAACTCATTAAGGTCATCGACATAGTGACGAACAAGCTGAATGACTGTTTTGTGTTTCTTTTTAACTCCATCAGCAATTGCAGAAGAGCTAGTTAACAAATCAAACTTTTTAATTTCCACTAAAGACATGGTGTATTTCCTTATAGAAAAGCGAACCTGTTCACCAGAAATAACCGCCCCACAGAAAACACCATTAACGGTTTTTCTCAGGTTCGACTTTCTGTAAGGTTCTGTGAGTGTTTTTAATTGCGCGGTGAATGCGCCGATGAAATGCGTAGAGTTCGCAACCATCATCACGTATCACTACGTTACTTTGGTCACTTACGGCTTACCCGTCAGCAAGAAGGATCACCTCCTGTCACCTTGTCGGGGTTATTCTTTTGGAATGCTTTTATCCAATTCTTCACGGAATTGAGTTGGGTTATCGAAACCTTGTGCTGCCATGATATTTCTCCATTAAAAAGCCCCGCTATTGCGAGGCTCGTTGTTGCTCTTTCGGTTGTTTATTTTTCTATGGTTATACTGGTCTTGTTGAAATATAGAATCCACTCATAAATGATGAGATTGCAGTAAATAACAAATAGTGTTCAGGAAACAAGCATTGGGAAGCAATAACCAAAAGAGCACCAAATAAAACTGCTATAGCTCTTTTCCCAGAGAACACTAACAGAAATAAATCACTTTTCATTTCATCACCTGTCGTTGTTGTTCAATTTCCCGTATTGCTTTCTTATCTGAATTACATTGCTCAATAACCGATAAAAGGGAGATGTTTAACATTAATGATTCTCCCCATGTCATTTGTTCTGGTATGTATGGCAATAGACAATCAGCGGTTAGGTGTGCCGGTATCGCTATGTGCTCCACTGGCACGTATTCTTTCTGAATAGTCGTGCATCCTGATAAGAGCGTCATTAGGAATAGCAGTATTGGCGCAATCATTATTGACAAGAACAGTTTTGATAACCGTTTTAACTTTTTCAGAATCCACGGCTGACCTATTCCGCTCTTCGCTATTAAGTGATGAGACATTGTTGATAATCCTGAATGTACGGTTGGCGTTTTCTGTGATTGAGTTTTGGCGAGATAACTGACTGGTTGCTGTGTTGTAATCTTTGCTCAGTTTGTCGTAATCATCTATTACCCACCATAGCCAGAATGCAGATATTGCCAGTAGTCCAGAAAATACCTTAGTTAGCGTACTCATGCTGGATATGCCTTATGGGTTAATTGGAAATGAGGGCCATCTTTAAATGTTTTCCAGTTACCGCCCCATTCGATATCAACACCTAGCTCTTTCGCCGCTTGCATCATGGCATCAGCTACTTTTTTAAAGTATGACCAATCGTTCCAAGGGATCTGATTATTTACCAGCGGAGCACAATCAACAGCGTGACCAGTTAAGTGGCGACTATTCATCGTTTGGCTTTTGCCACTTGCAACTAATTGTCGCTGTCTGGCTTCGTTGCGCTTACCTTCAATCACCATAAAATCAATATCGGTAATTTCTAATGCTCGATGTACTACCTTAACTAAATCAGGATGAACGCCACGGAGGTTTTCTTCACTGCGTCTGCTTAATCTAAACTTACTCACTTTTCACCCCCACTTTATTTTTAATCATATTGCTTGCCTTCTCTACACCCCAATAACCAATCATCACGCTGGTGAAATAAGCTAAGTCTGGGTTCATACCAAGAAGAGAGAGTAGGTCTTTAGCGAACCAACCCAAGAAGGCGCATAAGAATCCATCTAAAAGCGTCTTCTTCCACCCACCTCCGTTATACATCCCTCTCAATATCGCGACAGTTCCAGCCAAACCAGCAAACATTCCTTGCTCTTTATATTGAGATAGATAACTAAATACCTGATCCCAAAATTCAGGGGTTTCTTTCATATTTTGCATACTCACCCCCTATTTGGAGGAATTAGTTAATAGAACGCCGACTCACATATTTTGAGTGAATGTGATAACGAGGGTAATTGTTATGTGGTCGGCATATACGAAAAAAGACCGCCTAAGCGATCTTCTAAATGAGTTGTTCGGAATAACCGAACATGTGAACTTGTAAGGATTACTTACAGGTTCGTATCTATGAATATAAAAAGGCCACGCATGGCGACCCTTAGAATATTCACCTATTGGGATGGTGTTACTACGATATTTTGAACTAGTCGGTCAGACCGACAGGTTGAAATGTGAACTATCTGGTAATTCCGGATGGTTGGATTTTAACCCAGCCATTGGCTGAGTTCGGATTTTAGATACAAAAAAAGCCCGATATCTCTATCAGGCTTTCAGTGCTCTTTGCTTTTACGAGCGAGCATACACTAAATATACACATTCATAACTTATTTTCAAGCAATTTCAGAAATATTTTTATATTCAACTCCAAGCCGTGAGCGCTCTCTCGCTATTTCATCTTGTAGCACCATATATAACTTCGCATTAAATAATGTAATGCACCAACGAACACGATCAATACATTGCTTAGGGGTAAGCCAAGGTGCTATTTGCTGTTGAATGTAATTTGCGAGTGTTTGCATCGTATTTCTGCCAAGATAGTAATCGGTAGCAACGACATAAACGGGATTGGACTTGTCGAACGCTTTCAATATTGCTTTCTCTACAAAATCAGCTTCATCTACATCGTTGGCGCGCTGAAACATGTTGCTGAGTGATTGCTTGGGAAATAATATTGATTTGGCTTTTTCTTCAAGTTCATTTCCTGTGTAACCTTCCTTTTTTAGTTGTTCAAATACCTTGGTGAAGCGTTCTATATTTTCTCCTGACCATCCAGTAACAAATCGCCATATGCCTCCAGATCCCCAAGACAACCCAAGATAACTATCATCTTTCATTTCTCCAGCCCACAGAGATATGATTGCTCTTACCCATCTATCTTGTGACGGAGTTAACCTCCTTGCCTTACCTAAATATGATTTTCGAGGTGAGTCTGCTACATACCTATAAATATCTGGCTTACATTCCCTCATCTCGCCTCCGGTAATACTGTGTGATAATCATCATTCGCAGTTGTATATAGGACTCTGACACCATCCATCAGCCCGCATAATACTTCCATGCATTCAGCAATCTGGATTACACAGAAGTTAACTCGACCGCCTGATCTGGATTTTAAATATCTTGCTTCTTCAATAGCTGCGATTAAGTCAGT
>NZ_JBEEVJ010000024.1:0-9556 GCF_040139785.1 Proteus genomosp. 6
CAATATCATGTCGCCTTCTTGAGCTTCATCAACTTGATAGAAACCCTGTTTAACTGTGTTATCTAAATAGAGATTTTGCTCTGTGTACCACCATTCATCAGGGCGAATAAAATCATCTAACTGAATGCCTGAAAGGTGATAGGCGTCGCATATAATGGAGTAACAATCCTGCTCACCATGCTTAAACTCTCTTCCTATTAGTGGTGCTATTGGTCTGAACTTGTGGATCACACCATCACATACCAACCACCACGGTAGATTTGTTTTCCTTTGCATTGCTCTATCGCCAGAACTCAAGAAAGGTTTTCCGTCAGGATGACTATGAACAATAGCTTTGACGTCTGAATAACACTCTGCCGTCATCCAGTCGTCTGGGCTGATTTCAAAATAGTTTTGTGGTTCTGGGTGTATATTTTTACAAGGGAAATACCTGTCGCCAGAAATTAAACCGCACGACTCCCTCACTCCTTCCGCTTTCGCGTGAGCGATAATGTCTTTTTCAATCATGGATTAACCTAATTTATTTGAACCCAAAAACCCGCCGAATGGCATGACAGATTTAAATCTGAGTTTGCACCCACTGTATTTATGAGAGCATTTATCTTTAAGGGGATCAGTTGTTGGCTGGTCTTTTTCATCTGCAACAGGAGAGCCGTCATACCCACAATCATTGCTTCGGTATCGCCATGAGCAAATATCAGCCTGAATCATCCGTCTAGGTATCAGCGCGTTATCGGTTTCCATTGGAAGCGCTAATATGTAAGTCACAAAATCAGAATCTGAGCTTTCCCGTTGCTCGATAATATACTTCTGAACAACTTCTCTTGTTGGATCTGCTTGTGGGTTTCCGTTGGGAAAATTAACAGCATCAAGATATTGCTCTAAAACCTGCCGGCGAGTAACGATAGCACCTAGGGCGTCATCATAGTCGTTGTTAATGGCTGTCAACATTCCGTCAAAGTTAGCGAATGTCATTTTAGGTCTATCTGACGCCCCCTGCGCAGTTACACTAAATCCTGTAACTTGAACAGGATAAGGCTCATAGCGTAAACCTTGCCAGATGATAGGTTTTAATAACCCATTCATGCCATCATGAAACCGGTAAACATCCCCCCCAAAACGGCTTAAATCGACCTCATATAGATCTAACATTGCATTTTGCTGTAAGTCTGCAACGTCTATGCGCATCGCTTGAGGTATCTCTCTCATGCGATAACCTCCTCAAATGTACAGTCTATCTGCCATGATGATTTACGTGGTGTTACCTGCCAGCCTCGGCAAACAAACTTACGCTTAGAATTATCATCACTGGTTAGCCACAAGAATGACTCAACCGCACCACGAGCCTTAAGAAACTCATCAATTTGCTTACCTATGTCAGCATGTTTAATAAATGAAAGTTGATAGGTCTTTAATTGGTTGTTGATCCCGTCTTTAACTCGTTGTTCGTAACCGTTACCAAACTTGGCTACTTTCACTTTAGGCTCATTACCTACCTGATAAGCCGTTTCTGGCCGCCATTTAAACTCTTCCATTGGTTACTCCAATAAAAAAGCCACCTATTTGGGTGGCCGTTACCAACTTCTTGATTTTTCCAAAGCACCACCGCTACGCATTTCGGTGCCAAGTACATCATAAACCGTACCTCTCACCATTTGCTGTATCTGCTGCGCTTCCTTTTGAGTGATACCATTCGGTGCCTGAACTTGGAATGTAAAGTGCATATCCCCCATGCTGACACCGTTACCACCTTTACCCATTTGTCGATTGCTGATAACCCGCCCACTATCGCCTGGTATCATGTATTGATTACCGTTCGATGCCTTGAATATCTCTGGCTTACCGTTTTCACCAACACGATACATAGAACTAGCATTTACCGGTCCACCATTATATCTAGCACCCGCAACCAACCCCATTGTTTTACTGGCCGCCATAGCTGCCGTATATGATGATGTTCCCGTTGCCACAGCCGCACCTAATGTGGCTATTGACGCACTCAACGCTGCTGGTGCCCATGCCGCTTGTGCAGCTGTGGCCTGAGCCAATGCAGAGGCTTGAGCGGCTGTCGCCATACTCTCACCCATAATCATATTCTTAACTTGCTGCATACCCATTTGAACCAGAGCACCAACGGCTTGGTCTACAATGGTTAATGCGACATTGCGGAAAGCATCGTTAAGGGATTGAGTGCCTGTTAATAGCCCTGTAATTACGTTAGCGGAACGTTGCCCTAATGCGTCCAACCCATCAGCTAAGAATTGATTAGCTTGACTCTGATTACGCCATATCTCCCATTGAGCATTCATGCGGTCTTGCTCATATTGAGTATTAGCGGCATTCATTAACGCCAAACCTTGCTGAGTGATAGCACCTTTTTCAGTCTCGAATTCACGGATAAGCGCAAGTTTACGCTCGTGTTCGTTTTTGAGTTGCTGAACAGGGTCTACTTGTGCTTTTAAATTATCTTGTGGTGATACAGCGTTTTTAGCCCTTATTTCGGCTATCTTTTGTTGATATTCTGCCTCAATTTCAGCCTTTCGCCTTGCTGCCTGTTCAGTGAGAGATACATCATCTTTCGTTATCCGCTCTAAGTCTGCTAACTGTTTATCGCGAGACTCTTTAGCCTTAGCGACCAAATCAAGCTCAAGTGCAGCTTTCTTATCAGCTAGATTACGTTCAATGTTGTATTTATCT
Source organism: Proteus genomosp. 6 (assembly GCF_040139785.1). Classification (NCBI taxonomy): domain Bacteria; kingdom Pseudomonadati; phylum Pseudomonadota; class Gammaproteobacteria; order Enterobacterales; family Morganellaceae; genus Proteus; species Proteus genomosp. 6. The sequence continues at coordinate 2,698 of NZ_JBEEVJ010000024.1, forward strand.
TCTGCAAGTTTCTCAGCTAATTTAATCTGTTCAGGAGATGCCTTGTCACCCAACGCCTTAACCGCATCATACTTAGCCATTTCAAGAGAGCCTTCCTTGTAACCTTTGTTTAAAAGCTCAATTTCTTCTCTTTGACGCTTAAGTGCCTCGTATGCTGCGTCTGTGGCTTTGGTTGATTCCTTTGTTTTGCTGTTGCGCTCTGATTCAGCGTCTCTTGCCTCTTGCGCAGCAATGGCTACTTGATTTAATGAAAGAACCTCTTGTTCTGATAAGTCATTATCTTCGGCATAAAACTTAACTTGAAGCAATCTCTTATCAACTTCACTTTTGGCATTGGCTAACTTAGTTTCCCGCTCCAGCGACTTCCTTAAGTCCAGCCCTTTTTCAGACCAGTTAACCTCTAACTGCTTGGAGTTAAACTCACCTTTCGCACCAGTAGCCTCCCTAATTTGTTGGGTTAGTCTACCTAAAGCGGACTTCTCAATATCAATAGCTGACGCACTTTTAACGCTTAAATCAATGGCTTCCTTTAACTTCTTATCGTACTCATTTTGAGCATCAGTCAGGTATCTTGTGATTAACTCAGAGCGTTTTTTATTCTCAGCTAAATTACCTTCTAGCGTTATCTTTTCTCTTAGGATATTTATTGTATTTCTTTCAATTAACTCTGGATTATTACCAAGAGCATCTTGCTGTATCCTTAATCTGGCCTCTAGCCTAGCTAGTTGCTTTTCTTGCTCTTCCATTTCTGCATTTAGAATTTTTTGTTTATCAGATGCATCCTGAACATCACGCGCTATCTCTTGATATGAAAGCTCCTTTAACTTATCCGTTAACTGATCTACATTATCAGCAAAATCATGAGCTTCTTGTTTGGCTTGCTCTGTCTTTTGGTAGAAATAATACATCGCAGCACCAGCAAGCATTAGCGCTCCCATTGGACCACCTAAAGGAGCAGTGGCAATATTGAGAGCTTTCATTGCACCAGCCATAGTAATACTTGTTGATGCAACTCTTGCTTGAGCCGCTGCTAACCTATTTGTTTCCAGAGTCTCTTGTCTGGTTAATGCTGCTATTCTTGCTGAATTTGCCGATAATTCATTTCTTATTCTTGAGCGTTGTTGTTCTGTCTGAGCGGCTGAAAGCTGAGCTGATAATGATTGTTGAGTCGTTAAAGCAAATACCTTTTCTGCCTGCACTCTAGTTAATGTCTCTTTTGCAGCAAGAATCTCTGCTTTAACCGAGTTTCTTGTTGCCATAGTGCTTGTTATAGTATCTTTTGCTTTCTTTAGTTGGGCGACACCAGCAAGAGATAAGGCACCAAGAAATCTAGACCCTATAACTCCCGCAGCAAAAGTTAAAACATCCGTCATAACATCTAAATTTTTACTAACAGTAATAACGGCATCACTAAACGCGCTAACTGTCGATTTTATTGTTGTGTTTTCACCAAGAAATTTGGTTAAGTTATTCCCTGCCTCTTGAAATGCTTGTGACATTGTTCGAGTGGTTTTAGCGAACTCTTTGCCTATAGCATCCCCCTGAGACAATAATCCTTTTACAACAACATCAGTGGTTAACTTACCTTCTGCTGCCATTTTACGAAGCTGACCTATACTTACTCCTAGTGAATCAGCCAATGCAACCATTAAGCGACTACCCTGTTCTGCTACTGAGTTAAATTCTTCACCACGGAGAACACCAGAGGCGATACCCTGTGATAACTGAATGATGGCGTTTTCAGCCTCTGTCGCTGTGGCACCAGAGACAATAAATCCCTGATTAATAATTGTTGTTAATTTTGCTAAATCCTCCGCCGATGTATTGTATTCTCTCGTACCTCGCTCTAATCGTGCGTAGAGTGTTGCTGTGGCATCGAGACTAGATCGAGTTGTTTGTGAGATATCAAAGATTCGCTGAGTCACGTCAACGAGTGACTCGCTAGCACGAATCGAGTTAGATAGTTTGTTATTTAATTCAGTCCATGCTTCTGAATAACTAGCAACCATTGAAGCCGATAAATAACCAGCTAGTGATGTAGCAACTTTAGATAGAGACAACATTGAACGTTCGGTGTTATTCACTGATTGAGACGTTCGGTTAAAGCTACTATCCATACGATTAAGGCGTTGCTCTAACTGACGCTGAGATGTTAGTAATTGCTGAACATCCATTTGAACTTGATAAACAATTTCGCCTACATTTGCCATTTACCGGCTCCTTAAAATGAAAAACCCCGCCGATTGGCAGGGTTGTGTAATCTTTAAAGTATTTTATTGTGATGATTTTATTGCGTTAGTGGTAACTTCAATTGTTTTTTGTGATATTTCCAATGCATCATCAGAAAATGTTTGTTGCCCCCATTTAGTTACTTTACCTTCCTGAAAGGTCACAACTAGTCTATCCTGAGATAGCTGTTCGTTATCTACTGGAGTAAATCCATAATAAACTTTACCCCAATACACCCATCTTTCTCTTTCGGTATTAACTTCTGTTCTTCTAGGATCACCAAGAACCGTTCTTACTTGCTCTTTATCCATCCCCAATGAAAGCATAGATGACTTCTGGTTATAGTTGATTTGCTTTTCTTGAGCACAACCAGAAATAACCAAGGCAGATAAAACCAAAAAAGAAGATAATAATAACCTTTTCACAACACCATCCTCGTTAGTTAATTTGTTATTAATTTAGCTGTTTGTGGTGCAAATGGGAGCAAATTACCACTTCAGGTCTATTTCATTCATTTTATAATTCTTATTCATTTTAACTAATGCTTCAAATCCTGATAGATACTGAATAGGATCACACATTGAGATGTTTTTAATAGGAAGCCTTTCAAACTTGTCCCTATTCAATTTTGCATTAATTAAATAGAGATCATCCTCATCACCAGTTTCATGATTAAATATCTGAGAATACCCAGCCACTATGACATTCTCTATTTCTGAGCAAACCATAAACCCGATAGCTGATACTCTTAAAGCGATAGCATGAACATGCCTTGCGTAATCATAATAGTATTCTTCTGCGGTTTTTAGTCTTTCACCATTTGATACTGGCGTGTCTTCAATTTCTGGCAGATCTACATCTATAAATAAGGTTTTTATTTCATCATCATAATGAAAGGCAACTATTGTTTCTCTAGGCCAATAAGCTGATAAATATGCATACCTCAGTCTCTCATTAACACTACCAAAGGTAACTGGATGATACTTTGCAATATCACCATGTATATCTATAAGAAATTCAGGCTTCCCAGTGAAACCTCTGTTATAAAAATCTTGATAAACAAATGTTTTACCTTCCTCTATTGTCAGCACATTTGTATATTTTTCATTTAGCCACCACTCGTCACCTTGTGGTTGTGTTGAGCTTACTTCTCGCCAATTCAATTCTGTTGGAAAACCAATAACTTTATATTTCTCATCATCTTTAATAATAACATTCGTTTTTTCTAGTTCAGAGATTACTTTATTTACTCTTTCTTGATTAATTCTGAATCTTCCAAGAAAGTCAGCAGTTGTTACATACTCTTTATTTATTGCAAGATCAACAAATTGCCAATACAGAAGATCTAAACCTAATGTTTTTGATTTCATGTCATCACCAAGAAATATTAATATTCCTGATGAGACTATCAAAATAACCAGAAAAACCTTAATCAAGAGGCATAATATGTGATCTCAAGCAAGCCGTCCTTGGCTTGGGTAGTTAGAACAATTTAGCTAAATCCACATCATAAGCAGACTTCCATGCACCTGATGGATATGAATTAGCTGTTCCATATCTATCATCATGAACAGTAGATATTTCTACATCATTCTCTTTGCACCATTTCTTCAATGGTTGCCATTTGAATTTTTTATTTAACTTCTTCTCTACTGCTAATACTGTTGCGTGTTTCTTACTTTCACCCAACTTTTCAGCAAGGCGATTCTTCTCACGAACAGCTTTAGATGCCGTAGCCATTGAAGTTGCTTCACGCTTACGCCCAATCCACGCTTTAGTTTCGATGGCAACATCACGTTCAAGTCTAAGAACTACCTTTTCTTTTTCTGCTTTTAGTAAATTTTCCAGTGCTTCAATGTAGTCACCAGGAAGGCTATTATTTTTGCGTGATCCAAAATAGGTATCTTCGAGTAACTCAAAGAAATCCCATGCTTGATCAGTTTCCAACATTTTAGCGTGACGAGATGCTCCGCGTTCTGTCCAGAGATAAGCATGTCTTGCTCTTTTATCAACTACCCCAAGATTGTTGGGGTAGTTCTTAAATGCCATTAACTCGTCACCTTCAATCTTGAAAAAATGCTTTCCTTCTTCAAATCGAGATTTATTATTCGCAAAATTCATTTGAATACTTTTTGCGTCAGCACCATAACCAACAGCCAGTGATTCAGTAGTGATCACCTTCTGGTTACGGTAATAGACTTCTGGAACCGTAAAACGGTTTTGCGTGACAACTGAGTTATTGTTTGCTACTGTTATTTGACTCATGAAACATTTCCTTTTAGGTTTTGTTTGGGATTAGCCAGCAGTTCGCACCTGTTGGCTTTTCTGTTTTTATCTGCATATTCTTGGTAATTCACCTTCTTGCAATCTCCCGTTAATATCTCTCCTTAAATTCATCAGAAACACATAACCATCTTGAAATCTATCAACCAACTTTCCAGCAAGTGGTGATTCAAGTTGTCTTAGCATTGGATATATTTCTGACTTCCATGCTGAATAAAAAACATCGTAGTGATTGAATAGAGCATTAATATTGTGAGCGTCTTTTTCCCTTTGGGTTATGGGACGCGAGTTAACAACAACTTCATTTTCCCCTTTATTAAAATAGTGATCTTCCATTAATTCGAACACATCCCATGCTTTGTCTGTATCTAACATTTTCGCATGACGAGCCGCACCTCTTTCTGTCCAAAGAATTAAACTTCTCGCTTTTGGTGAAATTTGTAGGTTACTTAAAGTAACTCGCAAACTTTTTAGAGCATTTCCAATAACTTTGAAGTAATGCTTACCCTCAATAAAGCGACCTGCATTACGGGAATGGTTTACTTTTATGTTGTTACTTTTAGTATCATATAACTCAGCTAACAATTCAGTCGTCACAACGGGTACTCCGTTATGCATAATTGCTGGGATGGATTTAACTGAATTGCTCATGTCGCATATTTTTGCTAAATTAGTCATGTCACTTATTCCTTTCGATGGGTTTATTTGGCAACCAGCCTCAGTTGTTCACGCAGCTGGGGCTTTTACTTTCTATCAATCCGTAAGCTTTCCTTAGTTGATAAATAATCTCCGTATTAAATTTTCTACACTCTAAATCCCCATTAGCTTGAATTGCTTTGCATACATCCTCTGGAAATCTAATTTTCTTCTGATACATATCTTTTGCTTTCTGCATTATTTCATCCTTAACTTTTCAATGCCTCAATGTGGGGCAAAAGCATTGTCACACCGTGCGTCATTGAAGTCAACCCCACTGTGGGGCATAATTTTGTAATTATTTTCATTACGACTAATTGGTGTTTCTATGAGTAGAGAAGATCCACAGTTAAGAATTAGACTTCCTATTGAATTGAAAGAAAAAATAGAAGTAACCGCAAAAGAGAATGGTCGCTCAATGAATGCTGAGATAGTTCAAAGACTAGAATCCAGCTTTCCCAGTGAAATAAATACTGATGATTTAATACCAGCAAAAGAGGCGATGCAAATCGCCAATAATGCACGAGAAGGATTAAAGGAAATTATTTTTAAAAGGACGTTTGCTGAGATAAATAAGAAGGTAAAGTTAGGGCATTCTATTTTCAATGTTGAACTATCAGATCTGGATTTAGATGGCTTACTTGATGATATTGATACTGTCTTGCAGCCAACATTTGATAAGTTGGAAGAGTTAGGCTACCACATACCAGAAAGTGTTATTGATGTTAGTGGGTTTCTTGTGGAAATACCTTCATCAAAATAAACAAAGGGCACGGATGCCCTTGTTTTAGTAGTGGCAACCTCCTTCCTTTGTACGGATATTTGACTTAATTAAATTCCTGTCTAATATTTGTTCTGCTCAATAACGAGCATTACAAGGAGTTTTTATTATGAGTAAAAAGCCAGGTGAAAATACAGGAAAGGATGGTGGTATTTATCGTGAAGTAGGTCCTCGAGGTGGACAGCGTGATAATTACGCCACCGTGAGAGATAACGAAAGGTTGCCACCAACAACTGAAAAAGGTAATTCCTGGGTTCTTGATAAAAGAACACCTGATAGTAAGCGTTAGTTGAATTAAGCCGACATAGGTCGGCTTTTTTGTTCTCCAGAACAGAAATCAATCATTCTGCTAATTAAATGACAAAATGTTTCATTTGCTGATCCTGTTTCAACGCTCACACCGACGCGATGACAAATGTCGAAAGCCATATGTGCACATTCGTGAGCTAGAGTAGATGATTTACCGTTAAATACACCAATAATATGGAGCACACACTGAGCGTTAGTAACTGTACGACTTGCCCCGTTAACAAAACTATCCCCACCATCAATGCCTAGTTTTTCATGTAGAGAGCGCCAATCATCCCAAGAGCCACAATAGATAATATATCCAGATTCAAATAAAGGTACCTTCATATATCGATACTGCCTTAGGATTTTATGCATATTCCTACCTTTACTATAAAACATCTCAAACCTAATAATTGGCTACTTTCTCTTTCTACTCACCAATCTACGCTTACCACTGATCAGCTCATTATTGCGCTTATCATCTTGCTTCATGATGTTGTCGTATTCTTCTCTCGTGAAGCCTTTCTCATCGGGATATTTAACTTTGAGCATCATCTGAAATTCAGTCATTGTTAACTG
>NZ_JBEEVJ010000025.1:0-6651 GCF_040139785.1 Proteus genomosp. 6
CACTCGTGGCTGCAACCCTGCTTACTCAAAATCTATTCACACATGGTTACGTTTTGGGGAAATTATGAGGGGATCTCTCAGTGCTCAGCATGTTTGAGTGCTTTACTCGCCGCGGGTTGAGAAATATGTAAAACTTCAGCCGCACGCGTTAAGGAACCACAAGTCATTACAGCATAAAAGATATCGAGATGTCTTAATTTCATTCCATGTAGCCTACTGATTATTTATTTCTACGGACTATTCTAACGAATAAAGTATAAATAATCAGATATACTCGTCATAATTCAAATTTTGGTTTAGTTGTCACGAGAATTAATTCGTAAACGTGCAAGCTAAATAGATTGACTAGGGGAATATACGGGGTAAGAAAGCGGCTCGGCATACTGCCCTATAATAAATTGTTAGGAGAAGTACGCCGAGTAGTGTGTAGCTATTAGGTAAAGTATGTACCAATTTCAATAAATATTTTAATTAAGATACTGTTTGAAATATCAACAATAAAGGCACCGACCATAGGAACGACAAGGAAAGCTTTATGTGATGGTCCAAATGCTTTTGTGACTGTTTGCATATTCGCAATTGCTGTTGGTGTTGCTCCCATACCAAAGCCACAGTGACCCGCGCTGATCACGACAGCATCATAATCTTTGCCCATCATTTTGAAGGTGACAAAGCAGGCAAATAGCACCATGACAACAGTTTGTACAGCAATGATAATTAATACTGGCCCTGCCATGCTTGCCAATTGACCAAATTTTAATGACATTAACGCCATTGCCAAGAAAAGCGATAAAGCAACGCTACCTAATACATCGACGGTCGGCTCAAACACTTCGTGTTTAAATACATGAGTCAGTGTATTACGGATAATAATACCGACAAATAAACACCAGACAAAAGTAGGCAGTTGCAGAAAAGTATCTTTAAACAATGCACTGATATAGCCACCAACAACAATACAGATAATCAGCATTGAAATGGTTTCAATAACGTTATTTGCATTGATTTTTCTTTTGACGCTTGGTTGCTCAAAAGCTTCAACGATAGTGTCGCGCTCTTGCTCGGTTGTTTTAGGAATAGAGACCTTTTTCAAAAGATGACGGGCAACAGGGCCGCCAACTAAACCACCCAACACTAATCCAAGTGTTGCACAAGCCATCGCTAATTCAACGGCGCCTGTTACACCATATTTATCAGCGAGAATAGGGCCCCATGCTCCGGCATTACCATGACCACCTGTTAGAGTAATTGAACCTGCAATTAAGCCAATAAATGGACTTTCATTCATCATGACAGCCATACTCATGCCGACAGTATTTTGAATGGCGATTAGGATCGTTACTGCAATAGTTAATAGAACTAACGGCTTTCCTCCTTTAATCAGTCGAGAAAAGTCAGAACTTAGCCCGATAGAGGAAAAGAATGTGAGCATTAATAAACTTTGCAATGAAGCATCAAAAGTAAACGAATAACCTGATGTTTTATCAATAATTAACAGAACAATTGCAACAATAAAGCCACCAACGACGGCTTCTGGTATGTGGTTTTTTTGTAGGAACGGGGTAAATTTTACGACAAACATTCCTATGAGTAGCGCGATACATGCGACTAATAATGTATAACTGGCATCTAGGATCATTTTTTTACCTCTATTAGTTTACCAGAATTTTCACTATAACAATTTAACAATAGTGAAAAATGAAGTTACTTTGGTTAACTAATCTTTAACAATGAGTTTTATTAGGGTATCCATAACTTTTAGTTAATAGGGTCATAATTTTAGTGTGATCTTAATCATGAAATATTAAAAAGATTAAAATAACAACAATGGTATTTAATGATGGGTAAACCTAAATACCATGCGGGATCCGCACTATTTTCGGTGATAGCAAAAAATAAAAAAGTATAAATAATAAACAAAATTATAAGAGAAGGAGAACATGATAAGCGCAGGCCGAGCAATTTAAAGAAGTGTGATATACAACATAAAACAGCAGCATGACCTTTCTATATTTCGTTGCTTATCGAAGTGTTAATTTTCGGGTGGATTACTCTGTTTGTTGATTAATAACGGAGAAAAATATGATTGCTGTAATATTTGAGGTGCAAATACAACCCGACCAACAAACTCGCTATTTGACTTTAGCTGAGGAGTTAAGACCACTATTAAGTCATGTAGCTGGTTTTATTTCAATTGAACGTTTTCAAAGTCTAGCTACAGAAGGAAAAATGTTATCGCTATCTTGGTGGGAAAACGAATACGCAGTTCTGCAATGGAAAAATCATGTTTTACATGCGAAAGCTCAACAAGAAGGGCGAGAGTCAATATTTGATTTTTACAAAATTAGTATTGCTCATATTACTCGCGAATATTCATTTAAAAAGGACAAGGATAATGTTTGATGTTCACGTTGTTTTAGATAATCAAATAGGACAATTAGCATTACTAGGAAAAACATTAGGTAATAAAGGTATTGGATTGGAAGGGGGAGGGATATTTACGGTTGGTGATGAATGCCATGCTCATTTTCTTGTTGAACAAGGAAAGGAAGCTAAAATAGCGCTAGAGCAAGCTGGACTGTTAGTACTTGCGATCCGGACACCATTAATTCGTAAGTTAAAACAGGAAAAACCGGGGGAACTTGGCGAAATAGCACGAGTATTGGCGGAGAATAACATTAATATTTTAGTGCAATACAGTGACCATGCTAACCAACTGATATTAATAACGGACAATGATAGTATGGCTGCATCTGTTACGCTCCCTTGGGCAATAAAGTGAACTTGCGATGGCTAATTTAATACGAAAAGAGGTTACCTTTGAGTCCTCAATAGCCGCGATAGGGGCGGCTATGTCTGACATTTCACGAGTTAAAATACTCAGTGCTTTGATGGATGGGCGAGCTTGGACGGCCACTGAGCTAAGTTCTGTGGCGAATATATCAGCTTCAACGGCGAGCAGTCATTTATCTAAATTATTAGATTGCCAGCTAATCACAGTAGTAGCTCAAGGCAAGCATCGTTATTTTCGGCTAGCAGGAAAAGATATTGCTGAATTGATGGAAAGTATGATGGGGATCTCCTTAAACCATGGCGTACATGCCAAAGTTTCCACGCCAGTGCATTTACGAAAAGCACGTACTTGCTATGATCATTTAGCTGGCGAAGTTGCCGTTAAGATCTATGATTCCCTTTGTCAACAGCAATGGATCACTGAAAATGGTTCAATGATCACATTAAGTGGTATTCAATATTTTCATGAAATGGGAATTGACGTTCCTTCCAAACATTCACGTAAAATCTGTTGTGCGTGTTTAGATTGGAGTGAACGCCGTTTCCATTTAGGTGGGTACGTTGGAGCCGCATTATTTTCGCTTTATGAATCTAAAGGGTGGTTAACTCGACATCTTGGTTACCGTGAAGTTACCATCACGGAAAAAGGTTATGCTGCTTTTAAGACCCACTTTCACATTTAAGTTGTTTTTCTAATCCGCATATGATCAATTCAAGGCCGAATAAGAAGGCTGGCTCTGCACCTTGGTGATCAAATAATTCGATAGCTTGTCGTAATAATGGCGGCATACTATCAGTAGTAGGTGTTTCCCTTTCTTCTTTAGCGACTTGATGCTCTTGATCTTCCAATACGCAACCTAAAGTAAAATGCCCCACAGCGCTGAGTGCATATAATGCATTCTCTAGTGAAAAACCTTGTTGGCATAAAAAGGCTAATTGATTTTCGAGAGTTTCATACTGTTTTTCTGTAGGCCGTGTACCTAAATGTACTTTTGCTCCATCGCGATGACTTAGTAAAGCACATCTAAAACTTTTAGCGTTATTACGTAAAAAATCTTGCCAGCTTTCCCCTTCTAAAGGGCAAAAGTGAGTATGGTGCCTATCTAACATCTCAATGGCTAAGGCGTCGAGCAAAGCCCGCTTATTTTTTACATGCCAATACAATGTAGGCTGCTCTACACCTAGCTTCTGGGCGAGTTTACGGGTTGTTAAACCTTCGATTCCGACCTCATTAAGCAGCTCTAATGCGCTGTTAATCACTTTACTTTTATCTAATCTAGACATCATTAATTCCTAATTTTTGTTGACACTCTATCATTGATAGAGTTATTTTACCACTCCCTATCAGTGATAGAGAAAAGTGAAATGAATAGTTCGACAAAGATCGCATTGGTAATTACGTTACTCGATGCCATGGGGATTGGCCTTATCATGCCAGTCTTGCCAACGTTATTACGTGAATTTATTGCTTCGGAAGATATCGCTAACCACTTTGGCGTATTGCTTGCACTTTATGCGTTAATGCAGGTTATCTTTGCTCCTTGGCTTGGAAAAATGTCTGACCGATTTGGTCGGCGCCCAGTGCTGTTGTTGTCATTAATAGGCGCATCGCTGGATTACTTATTGCTGGCTTTTTCAAGTGCGCTTTGGATGCTGTATTTAGGCCGTTTGCTTTCAGGGATCACAGGAGCTACTGGGGCTGTCGCGGCATCGGTCATTGCCGATACCACCTCAGCTTCTCAACGCGTGAAGTGGTTCGGTTGGTTAGGGGCAAGTTTTGGGCTTGGTTTAATAGCGGGGCCTATTATTGGTGGTTTTGCAGGAGAGATTTCACCGCATAGTCCCTTTTTTATCGCTGCGTTGCTAAATATTGTCACTTTCCTTGTGGTTATGTTTTGGTTCCGTGAAACCAAAAATACACGTGATAATACAGATACCGAAGTAGGGGTTGAGACGCAATCGAATTCGGTATACATCACTTTATTTAAAACGATGCCCATTTTGTTGATTATTTATTTTTCAGCGCAATTGATAGGCCAAATTCCCGCAACGGTGTGGGTGCTATTTACCGAAAATCGTTTTGGATGGAATAGCATGATGGTTGGCTTTTCATTAGCGGGTCTTGGTCTTTTACACTCAGTATTCCAAGCCTTTGTGGCAGGAAGAATAGCCACTAAATGGGGCGAAAAAACGGCAGTACTGCTCGGATTTATTGCAGATAGTAGTGCATTTGCCTTTTTAGCGTTTATATCTGAAGGTTGGTTAGTTTTCCCTGTTTTAATTTTATTGGCTGGTGGTGGGATCGCTTTACCTGCATTACAGGGAGTGATGTCTATCCAAACAAAGAGTCATCAGCAAGGTGCTTTACAGGGATTATTGGTGAGCCTTACCAATGCAACCGGTGTTATTGGCCCATTACTGTTTGCTGTTATTTATAATCATTCACTACCAATTTGGGATGGCTGGATTTGGATTATTGGTTTAGCGTTTTACTGTATTATTATCCTGCTATCGATGACCTTCATGTTAACCCCTCAAGCTCAGGGGAGTAAACAGGAGACAAGTGCTTAGTTATTTCGTCACCAAATGATGTTATTCCGCGAAATATAATGACCCTCTTGATAACCCAAGAGGGCATTTTTTACGATAAAGAAGATTTAGCTTCAAATAAAACCTATCTATTTTATTTATCTTTCAAGCTCAATAAAAAGCCGCGGTAAATAGCAATAAATTGGCCTTTTTTATCGGCAAGCTCTTTTAGGTTTTTCGCATGTATTGCGATATGCATAAACCAGCCATTGAGTAAGTTTTTAAGCACATCATCATCATAAGCTTTAAGTTGGTTCTCTTGGATCAATTTGCTGACAATGGCGTTTACCTTACCAGTAATGTATTCAAGGCTAATTTTTTCAAGTTCATTCCAACCAATGATAGGCATCACTTCTTGGATAGGGATAAGGTTTTTATTATTATCAATAATATAATCAAGATAATGTTCAAATATACTTTCTAAGGCAGACCAACCATTTGTTAAATCAGTTTTTGTTGTGATGTAGGCATCAATCATAATTAATTGCTGCTTATAACAGGCACTGAGTAATTGTTTTTTATTTTTAAAGTGATGATAAAAGGCACCTTTGGTCACCAACGCTTTTCCCGAGATCTCATCTATTGAAACAGCTTGATAGCCTTTTTCAACAAACAATATTCGTGCTGAGTTAACCAGTGATTGATAGGTACTCTTAAAATTTTCTTGTTGATGATTTTTATTTTCCATGATAGATTTAAAATAACATACCGTCAGTATGTTTATGGTATCATGATGATGTGGTCGTGACAATCTTAAGAACATTTAGGTTATTTTATGTATATTGAACAGCATTCTCGCTATCAAAATAAAGCTAATAACATCCAATTAAGATATGATGATAAGCAGTTTCATACAACGGTTATCAAAGATGTTCTATTATGGATTGAACATAATTTAGATCAGTCTTTACTGCTTGATGATGTGGCGAATAAAGCGGGTTATACCAAGTGGTATTTTCAGCGGCTGTTCAAAAAAGTAACAGGGGTCACACTGGCTAGCTATATTCGTGCTCGTCGTTTGACGAAAGCGGCTGTTGAGTTGAGGTTGACGAAAAAAACTATCCTTGAGATCGCATTAAAATATCAATTTGATTCCCAACAATCTTTTACACGTCGATTTAAGTACATTTTTAAGGTTACACCAAGTTATTATCGGCGTAATAAATTATGGGAATTGGAGGCAATGCACTGAGAGATCCCCTCATAATTTCCCCAAAGCGTAACCATGTGTGAATAAATTTTGAGCTAGTAGGGTTGCAGCCACGAGTA
>NZ_JBEEVJ010000026.1:0-6622 GCF_040139785.1 Proteus genomosp. 6
CAATATCATGTCGCCTTCTTGAGCTTCATCAACTTGATAGAAACCCTGTTTAACTGTGTTATCTAAATAGAGATTTTTCTCTGTGTACCACCATTCATCAGGGCGAATAAAATCATCTAACTGAATGTCTGAAAGGTGATAGGCGTCGCGTATAATGGAATAACAGTCCTGCTCACCATGCTTAAACTCTCTTCCTAATAGTGGTGCTATTGGTCTGAACTTGTGGATCACACCATCACATACCAACCACCACGGTAGATTTGTCTTCCTTTGCATTGCTCTATCGCCAGAACTCAAGAAAGGCTTTCCGTCTGGGTGACTATGAACAATAGCTTTGACGTCTGAATAACACTCTGCTGTCATCCAGTCGTCTGGGTTAATTTCAAAATAGTTTTGCGGATCTGGATGTATATTTCTGCAAGGGAAATACCTATCGCCAGAAATTAAACCGCACGACTCCCTCGCTCCTTCTGCTTTCGCGTGAGCGATAATGTCTTTCTCAATCATGAGTTAACCTAATTTGTTTGAGCCTAAATACCCGCCAAATGGCATGACTGATTTAAATCTGAGTTTGCACCCACTGTATTTATGAGAGCACTTATCTTTAACTGGATCAGTTGTTGGTTGGTCTTTTTCATCTGCAACAGGTGGCCCATCATAACCACAATCAAATCCTCGGTATCGCCATGAGCAAATGTCAGCTTGAATAACTCGCCTAGGTATCAGGGCGTTATCTGTTTCTGTTGGAAGCGCTAATATATACGTCACAAAATCAGAGTCTGAACTTTCTCGTTGTTCGATAACGTATTTTTGAACAACCTCTCTTGTTGGATCTGCTTGTTGGTTTCCGTTAGGAAAGTTAACAGCATCAAGATATTGTTCTAAAACCTGTCTGCGAGTAACGATAGCACCTAGCGCATCATCGTAATCGTTGTTGATAGCAGTTAACATTCCGTCGAAGTTAGCAAACGTCATTTTAGGTCTGTCGGATGCGCCCTGTGCCGTTACACTAAACCCTGTAACCTGGACTGGATAAGGCTCATAGCGCAATCCTTGCCAGATAATAGGCTTCAATAAGCCATTCATGCCGTCATGAAAGCGATAAACATCACCACCAAAACGGCTTAAATCGACTTCATACAGATCTAACATTGCATTTTGCTGTAAGTCCGCAACGTCTATGCGCATCTCTTGAGGTATATCTCTCATGCAACAACCTCCTCAAATGTGCAATCTATCTGCCATACTGATGTTCTTGGTGCTACCTGCCAGCCTCGGCAAACAAACTTACGCTTAGAATTATCATCACTGGTTAGCCACAAGAATGACTCAACCGCACCACGAGCCTTAAGAAACTCATCAATTTGCTTACCTATGTCAGCATGTTTAATAAATGAAAGTTGATAGGTCTTTAATTGGTTGTTGATCCCGTCTTTAACTCGTTGTTCGTAACCGTTACCAAATTTGGCTACTTTCACTTTAGGCTCATTACCTACCTGATAAGCTGTTTCAGGTCGCCATTTAAACTCTTCCATTGGTTACTCCAATAAAAAAGGCGACACAAAGCCGCCTGATCAAATATCAGGATATTAATAAATATCCATTAGGTTATTTTATATATTCAGCCCAGAGAAACTTGCCGAAGGAATGGCTGACTTACTTCGGTGTGAGGAAATGAAATGTCAGAAAATAATAAAGATGAATCAGCAAAAAAACCATTCAAAATAGGTGAAAAAATTCCCGCCATGGAGAAAAGCCTTGACCAATTAGGCGAGATTACTCATAAATCAGCGCAATCAATATCTCGACTATCAGCGCAAGCTATAATCAATGCTCATGTCATAGAGCTATTGATAAAACAAGTGCTAACCCCTGAAGATAGGGAGACAGTTTATAATAATATTCTTGATTCGATTGAGCGTGACCCTGAGGGGGATAAATTGGGTTTTGAAAAAGATATGATTGAATATTTAAACCGATTATTTAATAAATAACTGGTTTAAACGAGACGTGGCATAATCTAATTGTGCTAATGACGATGAAATAATCTCATTGTGCGTTTCTCGTATAGCACCTAAATCACAGCTCGTTGCCTTTTGCATATCAGCGAGCTGTTTTTCAAGTGACTCAATTCTTTTCACTAAATCTTCCATTGATGGTGTAGATAATCTTAGTCCAGCTTTAATCATCACACCTTTAGCAATTATATTGCCGTTACTATTTTCATGTTCCCGTTACCATCCATCATTAATATATTTTCTTGATTACTCATAACTGCCTCTCTTAATTACCAACTTCTTGATTTTTCTAAAGCACCACCGCTACGCATTTCAGTGCCAAGTACGTCATAAACTGTACCTCTTACCATTTGCTGTATCTGTTGCGCTTCCTTTTGAGTGATGCCATTAGGTGCCTGAACTTGGAATGTAAAGTGCATATCCCCCATGCTGACACCGTTACCACCTTTACCCATCTGTCGATTACTGATAACTCGACCATTATCACCCGGTATCATGTATTGATTACCATTAGATGCTTTGAATATTTCTGGCTTTCCGCCCTCTCCAACCTGATACATTTTACCAGCACCAACCTGACCGCCATTTTTACGAGCACCTGCAAGCGCAATCATTGCTGGTATTGCTGCCGCCATCGCAGCCATTCCCCAAGTTGCAGCAGAGCCCATTGTGGCAATACTGGTTGTTGCTGCGGCTGGAGCCATTGCTGCCGTGATTGCACCGCCAGTCGCCGTTGCCTCTGCTACCGCTTGAGCATTTGACGCTTTACGCATAGCGTTTTCAGTAATCATATTCTTAACTTGCTGCATACCCATTTGAACCAGAGCGCCAACGGCTTGGTCTACAATGGTTAATGCGACATTACGGAAAGCATCATTAAGGGATTGAGTGCCAGTTAATAGCCCTGTAATTACGTTAGCGGAACGTTGCCCTAGTGCGTCCAACCCATCAGCTAAGAATTGATTTGCTTGACTCTGATTGCGCCATATATCCCATTGAGCATTCATGCGGTCTTGCTCGTATTGGGTATTAGCGGCATTCATTAACGCTAAACCTTGCTGAGTGATAGCGCCTTTTTCTGTTTCAAACTCACGAATAAGCGCAAGTTTACGCTCATGTTCGTTTTTGAGTTGCTGAACAGGGTCTACTTGTGCTTTTAAATTATCTTGAGGAGATACAGCGTTTTTAGCCCTTATTTCAGCTATCTGTTGCTGATATTCCGCTTCAATTTCAGCTTTGCGCCTTGCCGCCTGCTCAGTGAGAGATACATCATCTTTTGTTATCCGCTCTAAGTCTGCCAACTGTTTATCGTGAGACTCTTTAGCCTTAGCGACCAAATCAAGCTCAAGCGCGGCTTTCTTATCAGCTAGATTACGCTCAATGTTGTATTTTTCTTCTGCAAGTTTTTTAGCTAATTTAATCTGTTCAGGAGATGCTTTGTCACCAAGAGACTTAACCGCATCATACTTAGCCATTTCAAGAGATCCGTCTTTGTAACCTTTGTTTAAAAGTTCAATCTCTTCTCTCTGGCGTTTTAGTGCTTCGTATGCTGCATCTGTGGCTTTGGTTGATTCCTTTGTTTTGCTGTTGCGCTCTGATTCAGCATCTCTTGCTTCTTGAGCCGCAATAGCCCATTGGTTTAACGAGAGAACCTCCTGCTCTGATAAGTCATTATCTTCGGCATAAAACTTAACTTGAAGCAACCTCTTGTCAACTTCACTTTTGGCATTGGCTAACTTAGTTTCCCGCTCCAGCGACTTCCTTAAATCCAACCCTTTTTCAGACCAATTAACCTCTAACTGCTTGGAGTTAAATTCACCTTTCGCGCCAGTAGCCTCCCTGATTTGCTGGGTTAGTCTACCTAAAGCGGATTTCTCAATATCAATTGCTGACGCACTTTTAACACTTAAATCAATAGCTTCCTTTAATTTCTTATCGTACTCATTTTGAGCATCAGTCAGGTATCTTGTGATTAACTCAGAGCGTTTTTTATTCTCAGCTAAATTACCTTCTAGCGTTATCTTTTCTCTTAGGATATTTATTGTATTTCTTTCAATTAACTCTGGGTTATTTCCTAGAGCGTCCTGTTGCATCCTTAAGCGAGCCTCAAGTCTAGCTAGTTGTTTTTCCTGCTCCTCCATTTCCGCATTTAAAACTTTCTGCTTGTCGGCGGCATCTTGCGCGTCACGAGCAATTTCTTGATACGACAACCCTTTTAATTTGACTGTTAACTGATCTATGCTATCAGCAAAATCTCTAGCCTCTTGTTTTGCTTGCTCTGATTTCTGATAGAAGTAATAGATTGCGGCACCAGCTAACATGGCCACACCGGCAGGGCCACCTAACATTCCCATAACTCCACGCAACGAGCCCATAGATAATGATGCTGCCCTTGCTGCAGCTGCTGAGTTTGCCATTGCTGCTGTTTGCGCTTGTGTTGCTTGAGTTAATGTTATTGCAGCTTTTGAAGCTAATGATTTTTTAGCAATTAAGTTATCAAGTGCAGTTGCTTCCGCTAACGTTCCTTTTGCAACGTTGTACTCTGCTTGAGCAAGAGCAACAGCAGATCTAGCAGAAGCCAAATCAGCCTGAGCCTTTCTGACTGACATGTTTGCAGCATACTCACTTGCTCTTGCTGATTGCAGTGTGGCGACTGACTCCTGACGAGAGGCGGCTGCCATCATCACTTTTGACTTAGTAGCCATAGCCAAGGCGGCAACATATCTTGAGCCAACCACTGCGGCGATTACTGTCAATACAGAGCTAAGCTCATCTAAATTCTTACTAACCGTAATAACCGCATCACTAAACGCACTGATGGTTGATTTTATTGTTGTATTTTCACCGAGAAACTTGGTTAGGCTGTTCCCTGCCTCTTGAAATGCCTGCGACATTGTTCTGGTAGTTTTAGCGAATTCCTTGCCGATTACATCACCTTGAGAGAGCAACCCCTTCACAACAACATCAGTGGTTAGTTTGCCTTCTGCTGCCATCTTACGAAGTTGACCAATACCGACACCCATCGAGTCAGCAAGCGCAACCATCAAGCGGCTACCTTGCTCTGCTACTGAGTTGAATTCCTCGCCGCGCAGAACTCCAGATGCGATACCTTGCGATAACTGAATAATGGCGTTTTCAGCCTCTGTCGCTGTGGCACCAGAGACAATAAACCCCTGATTAATAATTGTTGTTAATTTTGCTAAATCTGCTGCTGAGGTGTTGTATTCTCTCGTTCCTCTTTCTAGTCGAGCGTAGAGTGTTGCTGTGGCATCAAGACTAGAGCGTGTTGCTTGAGTAATATCAAATACTCGTTGAGTAACATCAATAAGTGACTCGCTAGTACGAACTGAGTTGGATAGCTTGTTGTTTAATACAGCCCATGCTTCGGCGTAACTAGCAACCATTGAAACCGATAAATAACCAGTAAGAGCTGCTGCAACTTTGGATAGAGACTGCATTGAACGTTCTGCGTTATTTACTGACTGAGACGTTCGGTTAAAGCTACTATCCATACGATTAAGGCGTTGCTCTAACTGCTGTTGCGATGTAAGCAATTGCCGAACATCCATTTGAACTTGATAAACGATTTCGCCTACATTTGCCATTATCGGCTCCTTAAAATGAAAAACCCCGCCAAATGGCAGGGTTTAGGTTGTTAATATATCTGGTTAATATTTTACACTTCGTACATCTAGCAACATTTCATTCGCTTCATCACATCTATCTTTTTGCTCTTCTGGTATTTTATCCCCAGATTCGCGCATTAAATCACAAACCATGCTAATTCTCCCCTGATCAAAAGCATGCCCCATTGATGCGATGATAAGACCTTCACACGATTCTTTATCTTTATGATTAACACAAGCTGCTTTTGCAACATCTGATATTTTTATATTTTCTTTAGCAATAGAACTTGCACTAAATAAAATAGACAAGGAAGAAAGCACTCCGATAGATGTAATTAATATTTTCCTCACAACACCATCCTCGTTAGTTAATTTGTTATTAGTTTAGTTGTTTGTGGTGCAAATGGGAGCAAATTAACTAATGCGCCACCCTTCATTTATCATTTTTTTCTTAATTCTATCGAGTTCATTTAAATCTTTTTTCTTTTTCAGAATAACGGAATACTGCTTATACCCATAATGGGATGGAGCGAAGAACTCACCGTCATTATACATAGCTTGATTCCGCTTTAATGCTGATATGGCTAACGGAGACAATGCTATTTGTTGCTTACAATACTCAATAGCCTTATTTAAATTACTCTCTTTGTCTCTCATTTTATAATACTTCTTTATCTTTTCTTGAAGACTAAAATGAAGTTTTAGTATCGCTTCGTCAGGCAATCCTCTTAATCCGTCCAACCATTCATTCTCGGTCATATTATCACCATCAATAAGTTAATTTAATCTGATGTTATATAGATGATAATGCAAAAGAAAGCAAAGTCATTATCCGAGATACGCAGATCTTAAAAAATTATAACTATGATTTATTTATCCCGCTTGGCAGAAATCAATCATCCTGCTAATTAAATGACAAAATGTTTCATTTGCTGATCCTGTTTCAACGCTCACACCGACGCGATGACAAATGTCGAA
>NZ_JBEEVJ010000027.1:0-6604 GCF_040139785.1 Proteus genomosp. 6
TCGCGAAATTTCGCAGTCGCGACGCCAGAGACCGAGGGTTAGATCATGCCTAGCATTCACCTTCCGGCCGCCCGCTAGCGGACCCTGGTCAGGTTCCGCGAAGGTGGGCGCAGACATGCTGGGCTCGTCAGGATCAAACTGCACTATGAGGCGGCGGTTCATACCGCGCCAGGGGAGCGAATGGACAGCGAGGAGCCTCCGAACGTTCGGGTCGCCTGCTCGGGTGATATCGACGAGGTTGTGCGGCTGATGCACGACGCTGCGGCGTGGATGTCCGCCAAGGGAACGCCCGCCTGGGACGTCGCGCGGATCGACCGGACATTCGCGGAGACCTTCGTCCTGAGATCCGAGCTCCTAGTCGCGAGTTGCAGCGACGGCATCGTCGGCTGTTGCACCTTGTCGGCCGAGGATCCCGAGTTCTGGCCCGACGCCCTCAAGGGGGAGGCCGCATATCTGCACAAGCTCGCGGTGCGACGGACACATGCGGGCCGGGGTGTCAGCTCCGCGCTGATCGAGGCTTGCCGCCATGCCGCGCGAACGCAGGGGTGCGCCAAGCTGCGGCTCGACTGCCACCCGAACCTGCGTGGCCTATACGAGCGGCTCGGATTCACCCACGTCGACACTTTCAATCCCGGCTGGGATCCAACCTTCATCGCAGAACGCCTAGAACTCGAAATCTAACGTCCGTTCGGGCATCGAGGTCCATGTCGGGGTGGGACGGGCCCGTGGCTTCAAGATCACTTGCAGTCCGACCGCGATGTCTTGGTTGCGCGAGAGGTTGTCGATATCCTCCACTTCCATCATCAACCCTGGATAATGCCGCCGCCGTCATCGCCGCCGACGCCCGTGCCGGGCTTTTCGGGCCTGTCAGGCTTGCTCGGCCTTCAGCCTGCCTGGGCGAGATCTCCGGCGGACGGATTAACGGCGGAGCTTCGCCGCCTTTCGTGCGTGTGAAGGCCGAAGATAGTTCTCTCAAAAACATCCGTTTATGAGAGATACCAAAGCCGACAGTCTGCCGAAGGTTGAAGGTCTCTCAAAACTGCCTCTCGCTTCCGATCTCTCACCGATCTACGTTTCTAAGTGTTTTGAGAGGAGAACAGCATGTTGGTGGGGTACGCCAGGGTTTCGACACGTGATCAAACCCACGCTGTTGATTTGCACCCAAATTTGACCCGGGATTTGCATTGAATTTTGACCCACCCCTTGTTGTCAGAATTATGTCTCGATTTTCAGTTTGCGGGTCTGTTTTTCCTCCTGCTTATTCTGAGTTGAACTGTGTTTGAAGCGGTAACTTTCATTGCCGGTTTCCAGGATGTGGCAGTGGTGGGTTAGTCGGTCCAACAACGCTGTTGTCATCTTTTCATCGCCAAACACTCGGCTCCATTCCGAGAAGCTCAAGTTGGTGGTCAGTATCACGCTGGTTTTTTCGTACAGCTTTGAGAGCAGGTGAAACAGCAGTGCCCCACCGGTTTGGCTAAAAGGCAAATATCCCAGCTCATCCAGAATCACCAAATCGGCATACAACAGACGGTTTGCGATTTGTCCCTGACGCCCAGATGATTTCTCTTGCTCCAGTGCATTGACCAAATCCACGGTGGAGAAGAAACGCACCCGTCGGTTCAAGTGCATCACTGCTTGTGTACCAATGGCTGTGGCCAGGTGAGTCTTGCCTGTGCCTGGCCCACCAATCAGCACCACGTTCTGGGCTTGTTCCATGAAGTCGCACCGGTGCAATTGTTTGACCGTGGCCTCATTAACCAGGCTTTGACTGAAGTCAAAGCCCACCAAGTCCCGATACACGGGGAACTTGGCCACCCGCAATTGATAGTTCACCGAACGTACTTCACGCTCTGCCACTTCAGCTTTAATCAAGCTGTCCAGCATGGGCAAGGCTTGATTAAATGCTGGTGAATTCTGATTGCCCAACTCCTCAATGGCGTGTGCCATGCCAAAGAGTTTCAAGGATTTGAGGATTCTCACATGGCCTTCATGCTGCATCATGGGCTCTCCTTAAACTGTCATAGCGGTTCACGTTGGCCTGTGGTTCCAATGTCAGCCTTAACCCCTTGGGAATTGGAATCGGTTTGGGTGGAGGTTCTTCGGTCAAACGTCCCAACAGATTAAGCACATGCTCCTTCGATGGCTTGCCACACTCCAATGCCAATTCCACAGCACTGAGTACCGCACCTTCATCGTGGTGCAATACAAGGGCCAGAATTTCCACCATGTCACGGTCACCGCCGGGGCGTTGCAGCAAGATGGATTGAAGCTTCTTGAACGCGGGTGGCAATTCAGCAAATGGCGCACCATTGCGCAACGCCCCAGGTTTCTTCTGAAGCACAGACAAGTAATGGTGCCAGTCGTATTGTGTGTGGCCACGCCGAGCGTGGCCACTGCCAAACAATCTTGGATGCTCGGCAATGTGTTGGCCTTCGGCAGCCATCACCAGCTTGTCTGCATAAATCCGAAGGCTGATGGCCCTGTTGGCGTAACTGGCAGGAACGCTGTAGCGATTGCCCTCGTGGTGAACAAGGCAGGTTGAAGTGACTCGCTTGGTTTGCTCCACGAATGCATCAAAGGCATTGGGTAGCGCCATCAACTCGCCTTGTTCATCGGCAAAGGCCTCTTGCACGGTTTGGTCCAATTCGGGGTGGCGCAGCTCAGACCACAGCGCTTTGCAGCGATGCTCAAGCCACACATTCAAATCAGCAAGGCTTTGAAAGTCTGGTGCCCCTTGCCACAGGCGTTGGCGGGAATCCTGCACGTTCTTCTCAATCTGGCCTTTCTCCCAACCCGATGCTGGATTACAGAACTGCGCATCAAACAGGTAGTGGCTGACCATGGCAGTGAACCGCTGATTGACCCTGCGCTCTTTGCCACGCCCCACCGAATCCACAGCGGTCTTCATGTTGTCGTAGATGCCGCGCTTGGGAATGCCACCGAAGATTTGAAAGGCATGCCAGTGGGCATCAAACAGCATTTCATGTTTTTGCTGGTAGTAAGCCCGAAGCACAAAGGCCCGGCTGTGGGCCAACTTAAACTGGGCAATCTGAAGTTTGACCTGTTTGCCCGCTATGCGGGCAAAGTCCTCACTCCAATCGAATTGGAAGGCTTCGCCACAAGCAAAGCGCAAGGGGATGAAACAACCCTTGCCCGAGGTTTGCGCCTTGAACTGTTCGGAATCTTTCCACTGTCGGGCAAAGGCACACACTCGGTCATAAGACCCGGTAAAGCCCAAAGCGACCAAATCCCGGTACATGCTGCGCAGGTTTCTGCGCAGCTTCTTTGTCTTTTTGTGCTCGGTGGAGAGCCACTGCCTTAACTTGGGCTCAAAAGGACTTAACTTGCCAACGCTGTCTCGCGCTGGGTACTGCGGTTCAACCACCTTGCTTTGCAAATACTTGCGAACGGTGTTCCTGGACAGGCCGCTTCGTCGGGCTATTTCCCGAATCGACGCACCATCGCGAAAATGCCAGCGTCGAATTGCGCTCAATATCGCCACGTTTATCACTCCTTGATTTCTCCCGCCATATCCAGACGGGAAACAGTGTCATACGTGGGTCAAATTTCGACGCAAATCTTTACCCTAAGTTGGGGTGCGGACAAAATCTTGGACTACTTTAGGAGTAGTTCATGTATTCGTATGAAGATCGCCTTCGAGCCGTGAGGTTGTACCTGAAGCTTGGGCGCCGGATGAGCGCCACACTACGGCAGCTGGGATACCCCACCAAGAACTCGCTGAAGGCCTGGTTGGCAGAATTCGAACGGAATCAGGATCTTCGCCGAGGCTATCAACGGATAAAACGGCAGTACACCGATGAGCAAAAGCAACGGGCAGTAGATCACTATATCGAACAAGGCTACTGCCTGAGTCACACAATCCGAAGCCTGGGCTACCCAAGCCGCGAGGCCTTGCGTGCCTGGATCCGTGATTTACGCCCTGAATTCGCTAGGACGGTCGTCGGCAGCAGCGCTCCCACAGTCGCCCGCTCTCGCCTCGAGAAGCAGCAAGCCGTCATTGCACTGAACCTGCGCGTAGGTTCGGCAAAGGATGTGGCCGACACTGTCGGTGTATCGCGACCAACGTTGTATAACTGGCAGCATCGATTACTTGGCAAAGTGCCCCTAAAACCCATGACAAAGAAGAAAGGTGACACCTCGCTCGAGCAGCGGCATGAGGCACTACTCAGGGAACTGGCCGAACTGGAGAGCCAGAACCAGCGGCTTCGCATGGAGAATGCAATTCTGGAGAAGGCGAGTGAATTGATAAAAAAAGACATGGGCATCAACCCCCTCGAACTGACAAGCCGAGAAAAAACGAAGGTGGTTGATGCCCTCAGAGTCACGTTTCCATTAGCCAATCTGTTGTGCGGCCTGAAGCTGGCGCGCAGCACATACTTCTATCAACGCCTGCGGCAGACGCGGCCCGACAAGTACACGCAGGTGCGTGAGGTCATTCGGACTATCTTCGAGGACAACTACCGCTGCTATGGCTATCGACGCATTGATAGTGCCTTGCGCCTTGGTGGCATGCGTGTGTCCGAGAAGGTCGTGCGTCGCTTGATGGCGCAAGAGCGTCTGGTCGTGAGAACACCGCGCCGCCGGCGCTTCTCGGCGTATGCTGGCGACCCGACACCAGCGGTCCCGAATCTGCTGAATCGCGACTTTCACGCGTCGGCGCCGAATACGAAATGGTTGACCGATCTGACGGAAATACACATTCCGGCAGGGAAGGTCTACGTCTCGCCGATCGTCGATTGCTTCGATGGGCTGGTGGTGGCCTGGAATATCGGCACCAGCCCGGATGCGAACCTGGTCAATACCATGCTGGATCACGCGGTACGGACACTGCGACCCGGTGAGCATCCGGTTATCCATTCGGACAGGGGCTCGCATTATCGCTGGCCTGCGTGGATCCGCCGCACTGAAAATGCCCAATTAACGCGGTCGATGTCCAAAAAGGGCTGCTCGCCAGACAATGCTGCATGCGAGGGCTTTTTCGGACGATTGAAGACCGAACTAATCTACCCGAGGAATTGGCAGCACGTGACGCTGAAAGACCTCATGACGCGAATCGATGCCTATATCCACTGGTACAACGAGCGCCGCATCAAAGTGTCGCTTGGCGGGCGTAGTCCCATCGAGTATCGTCATGCGATCGGATTGATGTCCGTATAAACCGTCCAAGAAATCGTCCGCACCCCCAGTGGGTCAATTTTAGATGCAACTCAACAGGCCATGCTGAGTGTGCGATGGTTGATCGCTTCCTCGCCGCTCTCCACGGCGACGATGGCCGCCGCCATCAGCAAGTGCGCCAGTTCCCCTATGGTGCCCTCGCTGCGTGTGAGCAGGTAGCGAGCCATGTCCAGCGTGGCAATTGGGGAAGGCCGGCGCAGCGGGAGCGAAGCGGCGAAGCTGGCCAGCAGTGAGCAGCAATCGTCGTTGGCCTCCCATACCGGCAGCATCATCGGCTCGAAGCGATTTTCCAACTGGTCATCGGAGCGGATGGCTAGGTAGGCGTCGCGCGTGCCTACCCCAACCAACGGGATGCGCAGTTCGTTGCCGAGGAAGCGCAGCAGGTTGAGGAATTCCCGGCGGTTGACGCTGTTGCCGGCCAGCACGTTGTGCAGCTCGTCGATCACCAGCATGCGCACGCCGACCTTGCGCAGCAGTGCCAGAGCCAGTTGCTCCATTTCCGGCAACCGTGGGCGTGGGCGCAGCGGCGCGCCCATCGCGGCGAGCAGCGCGACGTAGAAGCGGATCACGGACGGCTCGGACGGCATCTGCACGACCAACACCGGGATGTGCTCCTGGTCGGCGTCGGAGCTGGCCGGGTGGGTGCGGCGGAACTTCTCGACGATCATCGACTTGCCATTGTTGGTCGGGCCAACCAGCAGCAGGTTGGGCATGCGTTGCTTGTTTGGCCACGCATAAAGGGCTTCCAGCCGGTTCAGCGCCTCGACTGCGCGCGGATAGCCGATCCAGCGGTCGGCGCGAAGGCGCTGGATGCGCTCGTCCGCCGGAAGACGGGCCAAGCCCTGGGCCGCCGGCAGCAGGTGGGACAGGTCGATGATGGGATATTCGTCCACGGCTACCACTCCTCAATCTGGTCGAACGGTTTGGCGGGTGGCAAGTTGTCTGCCTGCGGGTCGGCAATATCCGTATCCGGCGGAACGGGCTTGTCCGGCCGAGCTGATGTCTTGAGGTGCTGGCGGCGATCCGCGTCACGCCGCGCCTTGCGTGTGGCCTTCTGCGCGCTGGTCACAATCTCACGCATCTGGCCGATCATGCGGAACAGCGCCGACTCATCCACCTGTTCGCGCCCTTGCTGCCGCAGTTTCGCCAGCGCCTGCCGTTGTTCCCAGAGGGTGACAGCCGGATGCGACAAGGTACGGTAGGGAATTTCCAGGTAATGCTGTCCCTCCGGTTCCAGGACCCAGATACGGCTGATGTCGCGCGGATCGCGCCGGATCAGAAAGGACGGCCAGCGTTCACGCCGCGCAATCCACGGCTTGAGCGCATCGGCGGGCACTGTTGCAAAGTTAGCGATGAGGCAGCCTTTTGTCTTATTCAAAGGCCTTACATTTCAAAAACTCTGCTTACC
>NZ_JBEEVJ010000028.1:0-3153 GCF_040139785.1 Proteus genomosp. 6
ATGCCTGGCAGTTCCCTACTCTCACATGGGGAGACCCCACACTACCATCGGCGCTACAACGTTTCACTTCTGAGTTCGGCATGGATTCAGGTGGGTCCGCTGCGCTATGGCCGCCAAGCAAATTCGGTTTTATTACCCGTTACTGTTGTTTCTTTTTCAGTAACCAGCAATGTCAATCTTAAACAAGCTTACTTCATCGACTGTTTGTCTCTCAGACAAAACACCTTCGGTGTTGTCAGGTTAAGCCTCACGGTTCATTAGTACTGGTTAGCTCAACGTATCGCTACGCTTACACACCCAGCCTATCAACGTCTTAGTCTTAAACGTTCCTTTAGGTCACTCTAGGTGACAGGGAAGACTCATCTCGAGGCAAGTTTCCCGCTTAGATGCTTTCAGCGGTTATCTCTTCCGCACTTAGCTACCGGGCAATGCCATTGGCATGACAACCCGAACACCAGTGGTGCGTTCACTCCGGTCCTCTCGTACTAGGAGCAACCCCTCTCAATCTTCCAACGCCCACGGCAGATAGGGACCGAACTGTCTCACGACGTTCTAAACCCAGCTCGCGTACCACTTTAAATGGCGAACAGCCATACCCTTGGGACCTACTTCAGCCCCAGGATGTGATGAGCCGACATCGAGGTGCCAAACACCGCCGTCGATATGAACTCTTGGGCGGTATCAGCCTGTTATCCCCGGAGTACCTTTTATCCGTTGAGCGATGGCCCTTCCATTCAGAACCACCGGATCACTAAGACCTACTTTCGTACCTGCTCGAGCCGTCACTCTCACAGTCAAGCTGGCTTATGCCTTTGCACTAACCGCATGATGTCCGACCATGCTTAGCCAACCTTCGTGCTCCTCCGTTACTCTTTAGGAGGAGACCGCCCCAGTCAAACTACCCACCAGACACGGTCCCCGACCCGGATTACGGGCCTAGGTTAGAACATCAAACGTTAAAGGGTGGTATTTCAAGGTTGACTCCATGCAGACTGGCGTCCACACTTCTAAGTCTCCCACCTATCCTACACATCAAGGCTCAATGTTCAGTGTCAAGCTATAGTAAAGGTTCACGGGGTCTTTCCGTCTTGCCGCGGGTACACTGCATCTTCACAGCGAGTTCAATTTCACTGAGTCTCGGGTGGAGACAGCCTGGCCATCATTACGCCATTCGTGCAGGTCGGAACTTACCCGACAAGGAATTTCGCTACCTTAGGACCGTTATAGTTACGGCCGCCGTTTACTGGGGCTTCGATCAAGAGCTTCTCCCTAAGGATAACCCCATCAATTAACCTTCCAGCACCGGGCAGGCGTCACACCGTATACGTCCACTTTCGTGTTTGCACAGTGCTGTGTTTTTAATAAACAGTTGCAGCCAGCTGGTATCTTCGACTGGCTTCGGCTCCGTCCGCGAGGGACTTCACTTACCGCCAGCGTGCCTTCTCCCGAAGTTACGGCACCATTTTGCCTAGTTCCTTCACCCGAGTTCTCTCAAGCGCCTGAGTATTCTCTACCTGACCACCTGTGTCGGTTTGGGGTACGATTGTTGGTAACCTGAAGCTTAGAGGCTTTTCCTGGAAGCAGGGCATCAATTGCTTCACCACCTTAGTGGCTCGTCATCACACCTCAGCATTAAGTGACCGGATTTGCCTAATCACTCTGCCTACATGCTTGAACCGGGACGACCGTCGCCCGGACAACCTAGCCTTCTCCGTTCCCCCATCGCAGTTACCACCAGTACGGGAATATTAACCCGTTTCCCATCGACTACGCTTTTCAGCCTCGCCTTAGGGGTCGACTCACCCTGCCCCGATTAACGTTGGACAGGAACCCTTGGTCTTCCGGCGTGCGGGTTTTTCACCCGCATTATCGTTACTTATGTCAGCATTCGCACTTCTGATACCTCCAGCATACCTCACAGTACACCTTCGCAGGCTTACAGAACGCTCCCCTACCCAACAACACCTAAGTGTCGCTGCCGCAGCTTCGGTGCATGGTTTAGCCCCGTTACATCTTCCGCGCGGGCCGACTCGACCAGTGAGCTATTACGCTTTCTTTAAATGATGGCTGCTTCTAAGCCAACATCCTGGCTGTCTGAGCCTTCCCACTTCGTTTCCCACTTAACCATGACTTTGGGACCTTAGCTGGCGGTCTGGGTTGTTTCCCTCTTCACGACGGACGTTAGCACCCGCCGTGTGTCTCCCGTGATAACATTCTTCGGTATTCGCAGTTTGCATCGAGTTGGTAAGTCGGGATGACCCCCTAGTCGAAACAGTGCTCTACCCCCGAAGATGAATTCACGAGGCGCTACCTAAATAGCTTTCGGGGAGAACCAGCTATCTCCCGGTTTGATTGGCCTTTCACCCCCATCCACAAGTCATCCGCTAATTTTTCAACATTAGTCGGTTCGGTCCTCCAGTTAGTGTTACCCAACCTTCAACCTGCCCATGGATAGATCACCGGGTTTCGGGTCTATACCCTGCAACTCATTCGCCCAGTTAAGACTCGGTTTCCCTACGGCTCCCCTATTCGGTTAACCTTGCTACAGAATATAAGTCGCTGACCCATTATACAAAAGGTACGCAGTCACCCCATAAAGAGGCTCCTACTGCTTGTACGTACACGGTTTCAGGTTCTTTTTCACTCCCCTCGCCGGGGTTCTTTTCGCCTTTCCCTCACGGTACTGGTTCACTATCGGTCAATCAGGAGTATTTAGCCTTGGAGGATGGTCCCCCCATATTCAGACAGGATAACACGTGTCCCGCCCTACTCGTCGAGTTCACAATAACAGCATCTTCAGATACGGGGCTATCACCCTTTACTGCCGGACTTTCCAGACCGTTCTCCTGATGCTGCTATTGATTAAGACTCTGGGCTGTTCCCCGTTCGCTCGCCGCTACTAGGGGAATCTCGGTTGATTTCTTTTCCTCGGGGTACTGAGATGTTTCAGTTCTCCCGGTTCGCTTCATTAACCTATGTATTCAGTTAATGATAATATCCATTGGATATTGGGTTTCCCCATTCGGAAATCGTCGGGTATAACGGTTCATATCACCTTACCGACGCTTATCGCAGATTAGCACGTCCTTCATCGCCTCTGATTGCCTAGGCATCCACCGTGTACGCTTATTCGCTTAACCTCACAACCCGAAG
>NZ_JBEEVJ010000029.1:0-4318 GCF_040139785.1 Proteus genomosp. 6
TCTCCCCATGTGAGAGTAGGGAACTGCCAGGCATTAAATAAGACGAGAAAGCCAACCCAATGGGTTGGCTTTTTTGCATTCTAAGACATCTGAAATGCAGATGTAATATCTCCAAACTAATCACCTATCACTTTGCTATCCTCGACGATGCTTGGCTGTTAAACTAAGCCATCAGCTAAATGAGGTAGACTTTCATGAAAGAATCGGTTTCATTGCAAGCATTTAATACATTTGGTTTGAGAGCAAAAGCTCACCAAATAAAAACTGCAAATAATAAAGATGAGCTTTGTACATATTGGCAAAATGCCCATGAGCAGAAATTGCCAACTCTTATTCTAGGTGGCGGTAGCAACGTATTATTTACAGAAGATTTTAATGGTATTGTTATTCGCAACTGTATTGCTGGTATTGAAATTACTGAGGATGAACAATATTGGTCTGTCCATGTTGGTGCCGGCGAAAACTGGCATGCACTTATTGAATATCTGTTAGAAAAAAATATCTATGGACTGGAAAATTTAGCGCTGATCCCAGGAAATGTGGGCTCAGCACCAATACAAAATATCGGCGCTTATGGCAAAGAATTAAAAGATATTTGTGCTTATGTGGATATTATTGAATTAAGTACTGGGCATGTTAGTCGATTGACAAATGAAGCGTGCCAATTTGGTTATCGTGATAGTATTTTTAAACATCATTACCAGCAAGGCTTTGCGATTATTGCTGTTGGCTTACAGCTTAGTAAAAAATGGGAGCCTATCCTTACCTATGGTGATCTATCAAAATTATCATTAGAAACGGTAACGCCAAAAGATGTGTTTGGATCTGTGTGCGCTATGAGAACGAGTAAACTACCCGATCCTACCATAACAGGCAATGCAGGCAGCTTTTTCAAGAATCCAATTGTTGATATTCGTATTGCACAACATTTAAAAGCAGAATATCCCTTCTGTCCTCAATATGTTCAACAAGATGGTGTAAAACTTGCTGCGGGTTGGCTAATTGATCAATGTGGCCTTAAAGGCCATCAGATTGGTGGTGCGGCTGTTCATATGAAGCAAGCACTTGTTCTCATCAACAAAGACGGTTTAGCTACAGGCAAAGACATTGTTAATTTAGCGGCATATATACGCCAAAAAGTCTTCGAGCGCTTCGGCGTACAATTAGAGCCAGAAGTTCGCTTTATTGGTCAACATGGCGAAATCAATGCAGTGGATGCTATTTCATGAAAGAAACACCTACTCCTTTATTATTAATTGAGCTCCTTGCTGACGGAAATATCCATTCAGGGGAGCAACTAGGCGAAAGCTTAGGAATGACACGCGCAGGCATTAATAAACATATTCAGACATTACGCAGTTGGGGTATTGATGTTCAAACTGTCGCAGGAAAAGGCTATCAACTAGATGCCCCTATGAATTTGTTAAATGTGAATAGTGTAAACAAGAATATCAAAGGTGAACCTGCAAGCGTTGTTCCTGTTATAGATTCTACAAACCAATACTTAATCCAACGTATTAGCGAATTAAAATCGGGTGATGTCTGTATTGCTGAATATCAGTCTGCTGGACGAGGTAGAAGAGGGCGTCAATGGATCTCGCCTTTTGGTCGAAATTTATACTTGAGTATGTATTGGAAACTCGATCAAGGACCTGCTGCTGCAATAGGATTGAGTTTAGTTGTCGGTGTTATTATGGCTGAAGTTTTGCAAAAACTTGGCGCAGATGGCGTTAAAGTTAAATGGCCTAACGATCTCTATTTAAATGATAAAAAGCTTTCAGGCATTCTTGTTGAGCTAACAGGAAAAACAGGTGATGTTGCTCATATTGTCACAGGTATTGGTATCAATATCGCGATGAGTAAAAATCAAAATGAAGCCATTAACCAACAATGGATTAATTTAGAGCAAGTTGGTATTAAAATTGACAGAAATGAACTTGCTTGTGAAATTACAAATGCATTAAGAGATGCATTTGTTCAATTTGAAAAACAAGGGTTATCTGTGTTTATCGAGCGTTGGAAACGTTTAGATAATTTTATGGATCGCCGAGTGAAGCTTATTATTGGTGAAAAAGAGATCTTTGGTATTGCCAAAGGTATCAATGATCAAGGTGCTCTACTTTTAGAACAAGATGGGAAAATCATACCTTATATAGGTGGTGAGATTTCACTGAGAAGTGCGTCGTAATACCTTAAATTGCATCGAACATCTAAAAATAAAAAGCTTTCCTAAACTGGAAAGCTTTTTATTTATCAATACTATTTTTTAATAACTAAAACATAATAATACGTAGATAAAACACTGATAATTGTTTAGATTTATTTACGTAATCTAACATTGGTGATCGTATGATTTTGGCCTTTGGTTAGAATAAGGCTCGCTCTTTCTTTCGTAGGAAGAATGTTTTGTTTCAAATTCAAACCATTAATTTCTTGCCAAATTGAAGACGCTATTTCAATAGATTCTTCTCTGCTTAATTTAGAGTAATTATTAAAATACGATTCAGGATCAGTAAACGCACCTTCTCTAAATTTTAAAAAGCGACTGATATACCAGTGTTTTAGTAATTCTTCTTCAGCATCAACATAAATGGAGAAATCTACATAATCTGATACGAAAACATTATGTGGGTCATGAGGATAATCCTGATTGCTCTGTAATACATTCAATCCTTCAAGGATCAAAATATCAGGTTGTTCAATAACCTGTTTTTTATCTGGAATGATGTCATACACTAAATGAGAATAGACAGGGGCTGTTACTTGTTTCTTGCCTGATTTTATATCAGAAACGAAGGAGACAAGACTATGCATATCATAGGATTCGGGAAATCCTTTTTTTTTCATTATTCCGCGTTTCTTTAACTCTGCATTAGGTAAAAGAAAGCCGTCAGTAGTAATTAAATCAACTTTACGATGTTCTGGCCAACGGGTTAAAAGTGCTTGTAGCAAACGAGCTGTGGTACTTTTGCCAACAGCAACGCTACCCGCTATACCAATAATGTAGGGGATTTTGGCGCTTCTTGTTCCAAGAAACTGCTCTAAGACGGCTTGACGACGTAAGTTAGAACTTATGTAAAAATTGAGTAATCTTGAAAGAGGAAGATAAATCTCAATTACATCATCAATAGAAATTTCTTCGTTAATCCCTTTTAAATCAGCAATCTCTTTTTCGGTTAACGTTAAAGGAACGGAATCTCTTAACGTTGCCCAGTGCTTTCTGTCAAATTCTAAATAAGGGGTTATAAAGCGTTCTTTGTTATTCATAAGCCAACATCTGCCTAGTATTCGCAGGTTGGACAGGCTGTTTAAAACACCCGTATCCGATAAAAAATAAACAGCATCATAACGAGTGATGACTCTTAGGCGTAGATATTTTTTAAATTTTTTCTACTTTTTTTGACACGAACTGAATAAATCTGTAAAAAAAGTATAAAAAATAGTCATGAAAATAATTTTTTAGCGTAGACTAACAAGGGCGCAATCAATCTTTTTTCTAAAAATTTATTGATGGTTAATAAATTTGGGGCTGGATAGATAAATTAGCTTGCTAATCTATTATGAATTTTTGTTGGCATTTTGGTCGTTTTTTTCCTAAAAAATCAACAATTCAATCAAAAATGAACAAAATCTAAGCAAAAGAACAAATATCGCAATTTTTTTGTTGCATCATGATGAAAGTCCTCCTAGAATGCGCACCACTTAGCCGGCATAGCTCAGTTGGTAGAGCAACTGACTTGTAATCAGTAGGTCCCGAGTTCGACTCTTGGTGCCGGCACCATTAAAAATTAGGTTTGGTGGGATACCCAAGCGGCCAAAGGGAGCAGACTGTAAATCTGCCGTCACAGACTTCGAAGGTTCGAATCCTTCTCCCACCACCATTAATTCCTAACTTAAGTGTTTTCAATTAGTAAACACTTAAGTAGAATACAAAGCTGATTTTAAGTCAGGTAGCCGAGTTCTGCGGGCATCGTATAATGGCTATTACCTCAGCCTTCCAAGCTGATGATGCGGGTTCGATTCCCGCTGCCCGCTCCAGATGTGCTGATATAGCTCAGTTGGTAGAGCGCACCCTTGGTAAGGGTGAGGTCGGCAGTTCGAATCTGCCTATCAGCACCACTCCTTCATGTTCTTGCCTCCCTGATTAAAATCTTAACAAGCACTAGCAAATCGCTAATTTACTTACTGCTTGGTTGATGTGGTGTAACCACCGATTCCGTGTCTTAGAGGGACAATTTAAATGTCTAAAGAAAAATTTGAACGTTCAAAACCGCACGTTAACGTTGGTACTATCGGCCACGTTGACCACGGTAAAACA
>NZ_JBEEVJ010000030.1:0-3819 GCF_040139785.1 Proteus genomosp. 6
GTCTGAACCACAAAACGGGCGCGGCGCGCTCTTCGCCGGTGGGCTGGCCGCCATTCTTGCGTCGGCCTGCTGCCTGGGGCCGCTGGTTTTGATCGCCTTGGGGTTCAGCGGGGCATGGATCGGCAACCTGACGGTGCTGGAACCCTATCGCCCGATCTTCATCGGCGCAGCGCTGGTCGCGCTGTTTTTCGCCTGGCGGCGCATCTACCGCCCGGCGCAAGCCTGCAAACCGGGTGAGGTCTGCGCGATTCCCCAAGTGCGAGCTACTTACAAGCTCATTTTCTGGATCGTGGCCGCGCTGGTCCTGGTCTCGCTCGGATTTCCCTACGTCATGCCATTTTTCTATTAATCACAGGAGTTCATCATGAAAAAACTGTTTGCCGCCCTCGCCCTCGCTGCCGTTGTTGCCCCCGTGTGGGCCGCCACCCAGACCGTCACGCTGTCCGTGCCTGGCATGACCTGCGCCTCTTGCCCGATCACTGTCAAGCACGCGCTTTCCAAGGTTGAGGGCGTGAGCAAGACCGACGTAAGTTTCGACAAGCGCCAGGCCGTCGTCACCTTCGACGATGCCAAGACCAACGTCCAGAAGTTGACCAAGGCGACCGAGGACGCGGGCTATCCGTCCAGCCTCAAACGCTGATCCGTTAACCGAACTCGGGAGCGACACATGGGACTCATCACGCGCATCGCTGGCAAAACCGGCGCGCTCGGCAGCGTCGTTTCCGCGATGGGCTGCGCCGCCTGTTTTCCTGCCATCGCCAGCTTTGGCGCGGCCATCGGACTGGGCTTCTTGAGCCAGTACGAGGGGCTATTCATTGGCATCCTGCTGCCGATGTTCGCCGGCATCGCGTTACTCGCCAATGCTATCGCTTGGCTCAATCATCGACAGTGGCGACGCACGGCGCTCGGCACGATAGGCCCGATCTTGGTGCTGGCAGCGGTGTTTTTAATGCGGGCTTACGGCTGGCAGAGCGGTGGACTGCTCTATGTCGGCCTGGCCTTGATGGTTGGGGTGTCGGTCTGGGATTTCATCTCGCCAGCACATCGCCGCTGCGGGCCGGACAGCTGTGAATTGCCAGAACAACGTGGCTGACGGCAACAGCCGTAGCCACCACAGAAAAGGAAAAATACATGACCACCTTGAAAATCACCGGGATGACCTGCGACTCGTGCGCGGCTCACGTCAAGGAAGCCTTGGAGAAAGTGCCCGGCGTGCAATCGGCGCTGGTGTCCTATCCGAAGGGCACAGCGCAACTCGCCATTGAGGCGGGCACGTCATCGGATGCGCTGACTACCGCCGTGGCCGGACTGGGCTACGAGGCAACGCTTGCCGATGCGCCACCGACGGACAACCGCGCCGGCCTGCTCGACAAGATGCGCGGCTGGATAGGGGCCGCTGATAAGCCCAGTGGCAACGAACGCCCGTTGCAGGTCGTCGTCATTGGTAGCGGTGGAGCCGCGATGGCGGCAGCACTGAAGGCCGTCGAGCAAGGCGCGCAGGTCACGCTGATTGAGCGCGGCACCATCGGCGGCACCTGCGTCAACGTCGGTTGTGTGCCGTCCAAGATCATGATCCGCGCCGCCCACATCGCCCATCTGCGCCGGGAAAGCCCATTCGACGGCGGCATGCCACCCACACCGCCGACGATCTTGCGCGAGCGGCTGCTGGCCCAGCAGCAGGCCCGTGTCGAAGAACTCCGTCATGCCAAGTACGAAGGCATCCTGGACGGCAATTCAGCCATCACCGTTCTGCACGGTGAAGCGCGTTTCAAGGACGACCAGAGCCTTATCGTTAGTTTGAACGAGGGTGGCGAGCGCGTCGTGATGTTCGACCGCTGCCTGGTCGCCACGGGTGCCAGCCCGGCGGTCCCGCCGATTCCGGGCTTGAAAGAGTCACCCTACTGGACTTCCACCGAGGCCCTGGCGAGCGACACCATTCCCGAACGCCTTGCCGTAATCGGCTCGTCGGTGGTGGCGCTGGAGCTGGCGCAAGCCTTTGCCCGGCTGGGCAGCAAGGTCACGGCCCTGGCGCGCAATACCTTGTTCTTCCGTGAAGACCCGGCCATCGGCGAGGCGGTGACAGCCGCTTTCCGTGCCGAGGGCATCGAGGTGCTGGAGCACACGCAAGCCAGCCAGGTCGCCCATATGGACGGTGAATTCGTGCTGACCACCACGCACGGTGAATTGCGCGCCGACAAGCTGCTGGTCGCCACCGGCCGGACACCGAACACGCGCAGCCTGGCATTGGAAGCGGCGGGGGTAGCCGTCAATGCGCAGGGGGCCATCGTCATCGACAAGGGCATGCGCACCAGTAGCCCGAACATCTACGCGGCCGGCGACTGCACCGACCAGCCGCAGTTCGTCTATGTGGCGGCAGCGGCCGGCACTCGTGCGGCGATCAACATGACTGGCGGCGATGCGGCCCTGGACCTGACCGCAATGCCGGCCGTGGTGTTCACCGACCCGCAGGTCGCCACCGTGGGCTACAGCGAGGCGGAAGCACATCACGACGGGATCGAGACCGACAGTCGCCTGCTAACACTGGATAACGTGCCGCGTGCGCTTGCCAACTTCGACACACGCGGCTTCATCAAGCTGGTCATCGAGGAAGGTAGCGGACGGCTCATCGGCGTGCAAGCGGTGGCCCCGGAAGCGGGTGAACTGATCCAGACGGCGGTGCTCGCCATTCGCAACCGTATGACCGTGCAGGAACTGGCCGACCAATTGTTCCCCTACCTGACCATGGTCGAAGGGCTGAAGCTCGCGGCGCAGACCTTCAGCAAGGACGTGAAGCAGCTTTCGTGCTGCGCCGGATGAGGAAAAGGAGGTGTTCAATGAGCGCCTACACAGTGTCCCGGCTGGCCCTTGATGCCGGGGTGAGCGTGCATATCGTGCGCGACTACCTGCTGCGCGGATTGCTACGGCCGGTCGCGTACACCACGGGCGGCTACGGCTTGTTCGATGACACCGCGTTGCAACGGCTGCGCTTTGTACGGGCTGCCTTCGAAGCGGGTATCGGCCTGGACGCACTGGCGCGGCTGTGCCGGGCGCTGGATGCTGCGGACGGTGACGGTGCGTCTGCGCAGCTTGCCGTGTTGCGGCAACTCGTCGAGCGTCGGCGCGAGGCCCTGGCCAGCCTCGAAATGCAACTGGCCGCCATGCCAACCGAACCGGCACAGCACGCGGAGAGTCTGCCATGAACAGCCCAGAGCACTTGCCGTCTGAGACGCACAAACCGAT
Organism: Proteus genomosp. 6; assembly: GCF_040139785.1. Classification (NCBI taxonomy): domain Bacteria; kingdom Pseudomonadati; phylum Pseudomonadota; class Gammaproteobacteria; order Enterobacterales; family Morganellaceae; genus Proteus; species Proteus genomosp. 6. The sequence goes on from NZ_JBEEVJ010000030.1 coordinate 3,241, forward strand.
CACCGGCTACTTGTGGGGCGCGCTGGCCGTGCTCACCTGTCCCTGCCATTTGCCGATTCTCGCCATTGTGCTAGCCGGCACGACGGCCGGCGCGTTCATCGGGGAGCACTGGGGTATTGCAGCCCTCACGCTGACCGGCTTGTTTGTCCTGTCTGTGACGCGGCTGCTGCGGGCCTTCAAGGGAAGATCATGACCGCTTCCCAGCCAGCCGAGAGTGGGCAGCTTTGAGCTTCGCTACCAATCTGGAGGAGTACCACCATGAACGCAAACGCCCCGAACACTGCCAGTTGCACCACCTGCTGCGTATGCTGCAAAGAAATTCCGCTCGATGCCGCCTTCACCCCGGAAGGCGCGGAATACGTCGAACATTTCTGCGGGCTGGATTGCTATGAACGCTTCCAGGCACGCGCCAAGGCCGCGACAGAATCTGACATTGCGCCTGTCCCTGGCGGTTCGCAGCCGTCAGATTGAGGCATACCCTAACTTGATGTCAGATGCCATGTGTCATTTTCAGAAGACGACTGCACCAGTTGATTGGGCGTAATGGCTGTTGTGCAGCCAGCTCCTGACAGTTCAATA
>NZ_JBEEVJ010000031.1:0-3440 GCF_040139785.1 Proteus genomosp. 6
TTGAATGGGTTCATGTGCAGCTCCATCAGCAAAAGGGGATGATAAGTTTATCACCACCGACTATTTGCAACAGTGCCTTCAAACCAGTGACAGCATTACTCATTCAATCTTGGAACTCATCAACAATATGTTGATTGATCTTCTGGCAACAATGGCCCGCCTAGACAATGAGAAACGTATAGAACGTATTAAGCAGGGCCTGGCACGTTCGGGTTACAAACCAACAGGCAAGAAGGCAAATGAGGCTAAACATAAACGAATAAAAGAATTGCTAGTAGTTGGCAATATGACTAAGGAAGAAATTGCCAAAGCAGTGAATTGTGGAGTTGCAACTGTCTATCGAGTTGCTAAAGTTATCTAAAAGAGGCTTATCTCAACGCGCCCCCAATGGGGCACCGCTGCATTCAGGTTACTTCACATAAGAAATTTTATGTTAAATGATTGTTAGAAATGCCCCTTGATCGAGGCATTTTCTATAAAGAATACTAAAAACTAATTAAAGCCAACCAAGTTTCAAAACAAGGCAGTTCTCAGCAATCATATTTTTAAATTATATAACTCCCAACTGAGCTTTTGCTCCAACGATAAGGCTTTCATTTTGAGTTTCTAAGGCAAATAAACCATACATCAAAGGAGAGGCCGCTGCTCTTTCTAAAGTCTGTTCATATAGTTTATTCCAAACTTTACCCCCTAGTTTTTCATACTCGATGATTAGAGTTTTGAGGCTTTCTTCTCCAAACAAAGTTACATGCCCAGCAAAATCAATCGCTGGGTCATCTATATGGGCTGTTGACCAATCAATAACGCCTGAAACAGCTCCATCCTTTGAAGCTAGTACATGCCCAGCATATAAATCGCCATGTATAAATTGGGTGAAATCTGCCCATAGAACATCATTATCCAACCATTTTCTGTAGCGGGTTTCCAATTGCTCACTTATACCAATTTCAGATTTTACTAACTGCAAATTGTTTGCTATTTCAGGTCTTAAATCTGAAGGTTTCATAATTTTCAAATCATTTTCCCGAACTTCTTTTTCAGGAATACTATGGATTTCAAATAAGGTTTTTGCCAAAGATGTTATGTATTTCGGGCTATCTTTGTCCATATTCCAAATTATTTCATAGGTTTCAGCATCCAAATTTAAAACAGGATTATCTTTAAGTATGGGATAAGCCACTAATTCTGTAGATGAAATTCTCCAATCAGGAACCTCTACAGAAAGATGTTTTTTTACCAATTCTAAAATGCGTTTTTCTTTCTTGATTTGTTCCCTCATGCCATCACGACGAGGAATACGCAGCAACCATTGTTGCCCCTTTGTATCAAGAGCAAAAACGACCTTAAAATCAATGCCCATTTCATTGAAATTCATTTTGTCCGTAAGCAACAAGCCGTGTGCTTCAGCAAGTGATTGAATATCTTGAATTGTCATTTTTAATTTCCTTTAAAGAGTTCAATAATTAATGTTCGGATTAGATTGGCTATCATTAACAATCTCTCTCAAAAGTCTTGATGATTTTGTGGTCTTTGATCTCGTAGATAATGTCAGCAATATTATCGACCAATTGCTTGTCATGAGATACGAAGATAATAGTTCCTGCATAGGACTTCATCATTGTTTCTAATGCGGCAATACTTTTTAGGTCAAGATAGTTTCCTGGTTCATCCATAAGCAAAATATTATATTTTCCTAAAAGCATTTTGGATAAAAGCAGTTTGATGATTTCACCTCCCGATAAGTCGGATAAGTTTTTTTGAATATCATTCGCTCCGATCCCCATTGAAGCCAATACTGCACGAATTTCCGCAACTGTGTACTCGCACTCTTCCTGCATAAAGGAGAGCACAGATTTATGCGTGTTAAATTTATATCCTGTTTGTGTAAAGTAGCCAATTTCAGCTTTTGGAGATATGGTTAATCCATCAGCACGTTCTGATATCATTTTTAACAAGGACGTTTTCCCTGTTCCATTCGATCCAGTTATAGCGACTTTAGCGCCAAGCGGTATTATAAAGTTAGCGTCATCAAAGATAGTACGGCTACCAAATTTTAAGCTCAGACCATCTGCCGTAATCGGGAACTTATTGTGCAGTTCTAGGGCTGAACTTTGACGAAAACGAATAGAACGCAAATGCTCTGGTGCTTGAATATCTTCTAATGCAGCCAAACGCTTTTCCATACTCTTAGCTGCCTGATACAGTTTTCTTTGCTTGGTGCCAGTCATTTTTGCATGCCCAAGTCGTCCAGCACTTTCGGTAGAGTTTTTGGATTTTTCTCCTTTTTTCTTATTGTCTAATCGATTAGCTTGCTGGCGTTTTTCTTGCACAGCAGATTCTAATCGCTCCCGTTCCTTCATCATCAGCTCATATTCTACGGCTTGGTGTTGTCGCTCTTCTTCTTTTTGACGCAAGTAATCCGAGTAACCACCCCAATATTCCGTAATTTTACCGTCTTTTAACTCCCATATCTTGTCTACAACCATATCAAGAAAATATCGGTCATGACTGATAACAAGTAATGCTCCATCAAATGCTTTAAGTTGACCAATAAGTAGATCTATTCCATTGAGATCAAGGTGGCTGGTTGGTTCATCCGCTAGAATGCCATGTACTTGTTGGGAAAATGCGGCAGCAATTTTTGCACGAGTTTCCTCTCCGCCACTCATTGTGTCGTTTTGTACATTGGAAACACCAAGGCGAGATAACATTGCCCGGTCTTCGACCGTTTCTATTTCGATTCCGCCCAGTTGGCTGATATGTGCAAAATCACCAAAACGCTGTAATGTCGCTTCGGCTAAAACAATTTCGCCATTAAGTACTTTGAGTAAACTACTCTTTCCTGCTCCGTTATCACCCACAAGACCAATACGGTCATAAGAGTGAATTTCCAATTCATCAATATCCAAAACATCACGCCCAGCATAATCCAAGCGTATGTTTCTCGCTTTAATAATTAAACTCATTTTTATTTACTCCTGTTTAGCTCTTGAAATTTTTTATGCAGCAAACAGGATTTAGGTGAAAACAAAAGCTAGCATCACAGTGTCCTCCCAAAAAAAAAGCTATTCATCCACAGGGTGGACAAATAGCTAGTCAATTAAGTTATAACTGGAAACTATGCACTAAAAGCATACTTATAAATTAAGCATACTTTTACTTTATATATCCGCATATATTCTTAAAGACACAACAAAAGCCCACCATTATAAAATAGTGTCACTATGCAAATAGTTGTGTCTTAACGAATGCGGATAGAATGCATAAACTTACCTAAAAAATAAAATTCAGTTTTATGATAACTTTACTGTTAAAAGAAGTCTAGACAACCTTGTTTTATGCTTGGATATAAGGCTTATTTTAGGCACTGTTGCAAAGTTAGCGATGAGGCAGCCTTTTGTCTTATTCAAAGGCCTTACATTTCAAAAACTCTGCTTACC
>NZ_JBEEVJ010000032.1:0-3056 GCF_040139785.1 Proteus genomosp. 6
TCGCGAAATTTCGCAGTCGCGACGCCAGAGACCGAGGGTTAGATCATGCCTAGCATTCACCTTCCGGCCGCCCGCTAAATATCTCCTTTTGGGTTGTTAATAAAACATCCAATAAGTTGACTGTGCGTGAAAAAGAAAGTTTTGTGTGATGGCGTTGAAGATCGCACCGTTAAGCTCTTATGTGGGATGGTGCAGAGCTCGACGACTACCGATAAAACGCAACCGCCGCAAACAGACAAGAAAAAGCCCCAACTGATAACAGTTGGGGCTTCAGTATTGTGATTGGTGGAGCAATAGCACCCTGAACCCAAAACCTTCTCGCTCAACCGGTAGTGGCTGATAACAACTCGTGAGGGCTATTGCGGGTTAAGCATTTAGCGATGTCTAGGGCCAGACTGGACGTCTGAACGCAAGCCGCTGATACTGTACATAACCACAGTATCAGCGGAGGATACCCATGTCGCTGGCAAGGAACGCCACGGCGAGTCAATCGCCCACTCAAACAAACGGTTACGAACGCCACCAACCCGACCAGACGCTGCTCTACCAGCTGGTTGAGCAGCACTACCCAGCCTTCAAAGCCTCACTCGAAGCCCAAGGTCAACACCTGCCTCGCTACATCCAACAAGAATTCAACGACCTCCTCCAATGTGGCCGTCTGGAGTATGGTTTCATGCGGGTTCGCTGCGAGGATTGTCATCACGAGCGTCTGGTCGCCTTCAGCTGTAAACGACGCGGCTTTTGCCCTAGCTGCGGTGCCCGCCGGATGGCCGAGAGTGCGGCGCTGCTGATAGACGAAGTCTTCCCCAAGGAGCCCATTCGCCAGTGGGTGCTCAGCTTTCCTTTCCAGCTACGCTTTTTGCTGGCTCGCCATCCCCAGCTGATGGGCCAGGTCTTGAGTATCGTCTATCGTACACTCTCAACTCATCTGATCAAAAAAGCCGGTTACACCAAAGCCTCTGCACAAACTGGCTCAGTGACTCTTATCCAACGCTTTGGCTCCGCGCTAAATCTCAATGTCCACTACCACATGCTGTTTCTCGATGGTGTCTATGCCGAAGATGACTATGGCAAGCAACGCTTCCATCGTGTCAAGGCACCCACTTACGATGAGCTGAATACGCTCGCTCACACCCTCAGCCATCGCATCGCTCGCTGCATGGAAAAGCGTGGGATTTTGGAGCGTGATGCCGAGAATACGTGGTTGACACTGGAAGAGGGCGAAGACGATACGCTGACTCAATTACATGGTGCTTCGGTTACGTATCGCATTGCCGTCGGCCCCCAGCAAGGGCGCAAAGTCTTCACCCTGCAAACCTTGCCAGGGCGTGAGGATAAAGCCGACTCAAGCAGTCGAGTAGCCAACCATGCTGGTTTCTCGCTACACGCCGGTGTGATGGCCGAAGCGCATCAGCGGGATAAGCTTGAGCGCTTGTGTCGCTACATTAGTCGGCCAGCGGTTTCAGAAAAACGTCTGGCATTAACCGCCAATGGGCAGGTGCGTTACGAGCTCAAAACTCCGTACCGCAATGGCACCACCCATGTGATCTTCGAGCCGCTGGACTTCATCGCCAAACTCGCTGCGTTGGTACCTAAGCCGCGAGTCAACCTCACACGCTTCCACGGCGTCTTTGCACCGAACAGCAAACACCGAGTTCAAGTAACACCCGCCAAGCGGGGCAAGAAGCCCGACAAATCGGAAGGTCTCGATACTAACTGGCGTGACAAGAGTCCTGCAGAGCGCCACCGCGCCATGACCTGGATGCAACGCCTCAAGCGAGTCTTCAATATTGATATTGAAGTCTGCGAACACTGCGGCGGTCACGTCAAAGTGATTGCCAGCATCGAAGATCCGAAGGTCATTGAGCAGATTCTCAAGCATCTGAAACAGAAAACAGCCAAGGCGAATGCCGCCAAGCAGCGTGAGCTGCCACCAGAACGAGCGCCGCCACTGACTCCCAGCCTGTTCGATCCATCACAGAGTCGTCTCTTTGACTGACGACCCCAAATCCAACACTGCTCAACACTGCCAACTTTTAAACGGGGCGGTGGGGCAGTTTGTATCTCTCGAGCTATCAGGCTAGAGATTTTACCGCCAAATCGAACCTTATTAGAGCGGTTTAGGCTGGACCGGCAGTTAAAATTGGGGCTTGAGCGGTAAACGAGTGAGGGAATTTCAGGTAAGATACTTCGGATGAGGAGCAAAAAGGTGGTTTATACTTCCTATACCCGTTAGCACCCTCCCTGATTAAAGGAAGCCGTATGGATATTATTGATAAAGTTTTTCAGCAAGAGGATTTCTCACGCCAGGATTTGAGTGACAGCCGTTTTCGCCGCTGCCGCTTTTATCAGTGTGACTTCAGCCACTGTCAGCTGCAGGATGCCAGTTTCGAGGATTGCAGTTTCATTGAAAGCGGCGCCGTTGAAGGGTGTCACTTCAGCTATGCCGATCTGCGCGATGCCAGTTTCAAGGCCTGCCGTCTGTCTTTGGCCAACTTCAGCGGTGCCAACTGCTTTGGCATAGAGTTCAGGGAGTGCGATCTCAAGGGCGCCAACTTTTCCCGGGCCCGCTTCTACAATCAAGTCAGCCATAAGATGTACTTCTGCTCGGCTTATATCTCAGGTTGCAACCTGGCCTATACCAACTTGAGTGGCCAATGCCTGGAAAAATGCGAGCTGTTTGAAAACAACTGGAGCAATGCCAATCTCAGCGGCGCTTCCTTGATGGGCTCAGATCTCAGCCGCGGCACCTTCTCCCGCGACTGTTGGCAACAGGTCAATCTGCGGGGCTGTGACCTGACCTTTGCCGATCTGGATGGGCTCGACCCCAGACGGGTCAACCTCGAAGGAGTCAAGATCTGTGCCTGGCAACAGGAGCAACTGCTGGAACCCTTGGGAGTAATAGTGCTGCCGGATTAGCTCGAATGCAAACACAAGAGGCAAATATCACTTGAGTTCCGCGCTACAACAAGGCAGATTCGGCACTGTTGCAAATAGTCGGTGGTGATAAACTTATCATCCCCTTTTGCTGATGGAGCTGCACATGAACCCATTCA
>NZ_JBEEVJ010000033.1:0-3029 GCF_040139785.1 Proteus genomosp. 6
AATGGCATTATAGCCTCACTCCCTGCCTCACCCATGAGTCCGAGATTAGGCGCGCCCCCCTTAGCAAAGGCAAAATAAGTGGGTGAGCTAACGATCTGATTACTATAAGAACTAAGGCTTTCTGAACTATGTACCCCACCTTTAGCATGGGCAGATACACCACCTAAAAATCCACCAACAGCGCCCATCCAACCACCAGCACCGGCCATTGTATTAAGGCTATTCACTATTGCCGCATTAATGAGTACATTCTGAATAGATTTCAACACGCTAACAGACCAATCTTTCCAGCTGGCTTTATTACCATTTAATTTATCGCTAATAGTATCAACCATTCCTCCCATTGCATTTTGAACAACAGAAGCTGTTTGAGTAGCGTAGTTACCGCTTTCTTGAACCCAATCTTTCATTCCACGTGTTATACCTGCGGTCCAGTCAGATTCAGCGAGCGCTATATTTCGATACTTAAGATCTAATGCATCTAATGCTTTAGATCTGGCTTCAATATCTTCTGTTTTCTTTGCAGATTCATTGTAGATACGGTCTATTTGCTGGCTTTCTTCAAAGTAGCTTTTTTCTCGCGAACTCATGCTATTGGTTTGAGTCGCTAACGTAGCTTCATCGTTAAATTTGACTGTGGCTTCTTGCAGTTTTTTGCGAGCATCTTCCATATCACGATGCTTTTTCACGGCATCATCTGCTTTTTGTGTCCATTCTGCGAGAGCGACAGATGAGCGTTCAATCGCTTCTCTTTGCTTATCAGTCCATTTAGCCCCATTTTCATGTGATGCCGCATAAAGAGAGGCGGCTTTTTCGCCTTGTGAAGCCCTAACCTTCTGAACCTCTGTTGCCACACTTAAATCAGCTATCTTCCGCTCATATTGTTCTGCGGTTCTTTCAGCTTCTTTTTGCGCTTTTCCATAGGCGCTTTGTGTTGCCTTTCCTGTTTTAAGAGATTCATTTAGCTTTTCTCTATTTTGAAAAGCTGTCACTAGGTTATTAATATATTTCTGGCGATTTTCGGCATGCTCTGGCGTGTTGGTTAACCCCACATCATCGGCAGAAAATTCGGCCTGTTTAATAACTCTAGCTTCACCCGTTAATGAAGAGAGAATTTTATCTCGCTCAGAGTTATTTATTAGCGTCTGCTGTTTATCATCTAATGGTGCATTAGGAATACGCATAGGAATATTGACTAGTGCCTGCCGAGTAGCGAGCATATTGTTACCAATATTCATGATCTGATTGAACTTCGTTTGCTCAGCATTCATAAACAACAAGGCTTGATGGGCTTTGTTTTGCTCTGAAGCCTGTTGTCGAATTAAAAATACTCGTTGTTCTTCAATGTTTTTTAATGCTGACTGAATTCCTGTAGATTTCTCCTGCATTTGCAGGAGTTTTTCTTGCTCCGCGAGCAAGCTAGCTTCGGCATCCTCTAATTGCTTAACGACTTCTGACTCACTGGATAGATGATTTATCATGAAATCACCCATTTTCGGACCAGGAGAGGCTAAAATTTGTTTATATCCTCTAATGTTCTTTTCTAAGTCACTTACTTTTTGCTTCTGTTCTTCAATCAGTCTATTTTGTTCTATTAGAGAACTATTCGTTTTCCCTTGATTATCTAAAACATCAGGAAGAGACATTTTTTTCAAGCTTGCCTGAACTTGATTTATTGTTTCCGCATACTCCATAGCAGAACGTCTCGCTTCCTCTTGATTTTGATGCATGATGTACCATGTAGAAGCCCCTGCAAGAAGGAGTCCAGGGATCCCTCCTAACAAACGCACAGTTCCACCAAGAAGGCGACTTCCAACAGAAGCTACTCTATTTAAATTTGATTGTGCCGTCCGTCTAGCTGAAATATTTCTATTTAACGTTGCCTGCGCGGACGCTAATCGGCGCTCAGCTAATGCTTGTTGCTCAACACTTTGTGCTGCTAACTTTGCTTGTTGAGCACGATAGACTGCTGCCCTTGCTCTAGCGGTTGATATTTTTATACCTTGCAATTGGGCTTGAGCATGTGCTATTTCACTTTTTGTTGCACGCGCAATCCCAATGGTTGCATTCGCCACACTCGTTGTCAGCCCGCCAAAATAACGCGCCAGACCTAGACCAATTAACACACCAGAAACAGAGGCTATACCATCAATATTGTTAGCGATCCCCTCCATTGCGGTTGATAGTGTGCGAGTAGCACCTGATGTTTCATTAACATTGCCAATCCATGCCATGAACGCATTTTCAATCTTCTGTGCAGACCCACTTACCGTGGCTGGTAATTGCTCAAATTCGGCTCGTAACTGTTGCGTATTTGTCAGGATAGGAACAATTTTATCCATCGTGAGTAGTCCACTTTGTGACATTTCACGCAGGCCACCAATCGTCGTTCCCATACCATCAGCCAGCATTTTTGCTAATCGCCCACCATTTTCCATAACGGCATTAAATTCTTCACCACGAAGAACACCCGAGCCTAATGCTTGACTTAACTGTGTAATAACAGAACTGGTTTCTTCAGCACTGGCACCAGAGAGCTTTAATGAAGTTGCAATGGTTTCAGTGACTTTCGCAACATCACTTGAGGCATAACCCGCATCACGCATGGATTGTGCAACACGGCTATATAGATTCGTATTCGCAGCAATCGATGTGCCTGTTCTTTGGCTCAGCGTCATTAACTCTTGCTGTGCTTGTTTAAAGTCTTCCATCGAGGTAGACGCTAATTTTAATCGACCGCTGAGTTGACTCCATACGTCTGCATAATTGATAAGTTGCTGTGTTGCAAAAGCCCCTGCAAATGCACCCGCAACGCCTGATACGGTATTTTTAATGGAGGATAACTCACCATTTAGATCATGGATAGCGCGTTGCATTTCACGAGATGCACCACTGGCGCGTCGCCCGCCTTGCTCAATGATCCGATAATAGTTTTCCCCCATGCGCGAAGCACGCGCTATTTCAGATTGAAACGAGGAAGAATTAGCAGAAATTTTAATAATCAGTTCACGCAGTTTTGCCATTTTATC
>NZ_JBEEVJ010000034.1:0-2760 GCF_040139785.1 Proteus genomosp. 6
TAATTTGAACAACCTTAAACTCTAGCTAAAATTGATTCATACAATCCCTTTTATGTTAAACGGGCGAGTTAGTTAGCAAAAACCTCCCGTTCATCCCCATTAAAGCCCCTCGAAACGATTTTAAGACACGATCACCCTATAAAACACCCAAATCTACGCTGAAAGTTTAGAACGGTTTTGCGGGCTTCTGAGTGCGTTTTTAACATCGTGCAAACTGACAAGTAAAACGATGCGAAATCGCTGAAAGTCACAAACTTGTTTTGTGGCAAGAAGCGATTTGACCAACCGAGTAAAATGAGGGCGGTAGGCTTTTTGTTTTTATCCTGATGAGCGTCCAGCGAAGAAAGGGAAAAACAGGGGGAGCCGAAACGAAATGACACGCCCCAGCGATGGCAAGTGAACCCCAGTGAACGTGTTTCGTTTTGGGGGCAAAGCCCCCCGTCAAGCGAAGCGTCTGACCACCACATTTTTGAGCGACCAAATACAGGGGCGAAAAAAGGGGGTGGTCAGACGAACGCAGTGAGTTTGACGGGCTTGGGTGAATGGTTTTTTTCGCAGGCGTCCAGCCGAAGAAAATAGCCAGAGGGCGGAGCCTTATGTCATTCATTTTCGTCCAGAAAATGAGTGGCATTGATACTGAAAGTATCATGGGGTGCAAGTTAGTAAAACTATGATTCTACCCATTATTTCACCCGTTATTCTGCCCGTTATACCTAAATTGGGTGCAATAACGGGTAAAGTAATAGGTAGAATAACAGGTGGATTAATGGGTAAGAAATAACACAACGTCATCTTGTGTCTATCTATTATTCTGTATCTTATTCTATGTATTATTCTACCTATTACAGACGAAATAGATAAAATAAGAGATAGAATAATAGATAGGATAATACATAAAATAATAGGTAAACCTAACGTCAGCGCACCTTTTCTTCGAGCTGTTTTAGCATCGAAATATCACCTAATAACCGTTGATTTTTACCTGTGAAAAAGATGATCGGACTGACATTTGCATTATCAATACTTCGGCTTAACTGAATTCCCATCGCCTGATAATCATCATCGTTTGTGCAATGGTATAACGCTAAAACAAGCTGACATTGTTCTGGAGTTCCGCATTCTATTGCCCAGCGGATCAACTCCGAAAAGGTCAATCCGTTCGGTTTCCAGTGTTTTTTATGCCGTGACGCTAACGCCTTAAATTTTTCACGCCCTTGATTATATTTTTCTGCCCCGATCACCGGATCTTCACAACGAACCCCTTGAACCGGTCGCTTATCAAATGACAATTCCCATAAATTTAATTCTTCGATGTATTCGTAATCTTCTGGCGATGCCAAACGAAATAATTGAGACATAGAGACACCCTCCGATCATGTGTGAACGGAGACAGTATAAGGCTTTCGAGAAATTCCGCTTCCTCGACGTGAAACAAGTTCACGCCTTGCGGCGAGCGTTGCGAATTGAATTTATGAGGTTTACCAAGCTCCAGATGTAACAAAGCCCCGTGACAGCATCACAGGGCTCTGGTACTCTAAATCTTGTGCATTCGTTGCTCAGATTAGACGTCGCAATCCAATCTTAGCAACGTGAGAGGCGCTTGTCACGTTCTCATTAAATACCAGCCAACGACATTAACCCAAATGCACCACTTGATTGACTCGGACTTAGCCCGGTCTCCGAAAGGATAAACAGGCAAATTGTGGTAGTAAAACGTACCGGAAAACGAAATTCCGGCTCTACCTCCGAATCACGCTGCGGTATCGAAAGATTACAGTGCGTACCTGATAAGAGCACCAATCAACGGACTAGGGATTTCTTGGATTGCGAAGTGTCGAAAGAAGCCCAACCTAACCAAACTTAGCCAGATTAACGAGCTAAGAGACCATGACCCAATAACTGATCATGGAGAAAAGCAAAGACAAGATGAAGATGTCGCTTCGCTCCGTTTTGATTAGTACCACATTGGGGCATTAGGCGTTTTTTACCTAGATTTTATCGGTGAACAATAACACCTAAACTCTCAACAAGCTGAAGCGCCTGCTCTCCATCCAACTTCACTCCATCTAAATTAATTCGCCTTGCATCAAGCTCGCCAAGCGCCCCACCCGTTAAATCACAACCAGTAAAATCAGCCAAAGACCAATCAAACGATGAAAACTCCCCACAAGAAAGATCGGAGCCACGAAACACGGCGCCAGTTATCACAGTGCCATTCCAGCGATTTTCCCACAGTTCGCACTTTTCTAATATGACTCTAGAAAAATTAGCGTAACTAAGATTTGTCTTGGTTATATAAGCACTACAAAACCATGACCTTGTAGTTATCATATTCATAAAATTAGCCCCTCGAAAATCAGCTCCTTGAGCTAAACACTCACTAATTTCAAGACCTAAGGCGCTAATGTTTTTAAAATTACTCATTGATAAATCGCAGCTTTTAAAGCTAGCGTTTTTTAGTTTGGCTCTATTAAAATCACACCCTTCCAAGCTATTCCTGTCGTAAAAACTACAATCAACAAATTCAGTATCAGTTAAATCAACCCCTGAAAAATCACAATTTGAAAAGGCAATATTTTTAACTCTATTCCCCGTAAATTGATCTCGTGAAAACTTTTCATTGATAAAGTGCTTTTCCATACATGCTACACCTGGTTATTTATACAGTGCAATCATTGTACATTAATTTGAACAACCTTAAACTCTAGCTAAAATTGATTCATACAATCCCTTTTATGTTAAACGGGCGAGTTAGTTAGC
>NZ_JBEEVJ010000035.1:0-2558 GCF_040139785.1 Proteus genomosp. 6
GATAAAATGGCAAAACTGCGTGAACTGATTATTAAAATTTCTGCTAATTCTTCCTCGTTTCAATCTGAAATAGCGCGGGCTTCGCGTATGGGAGAAAACTATTATCGGATCATTGAGCAAGGCGGGCGACGTGCCAGTGGTGCATCTCGTGAAATGCAACGCGCTATTCATGATCTAAATGGTGAATTATCGTCCATTAAAAATACTGTATCAGGCGTTGCGGGTGCATTTGCAGGAGCTTTTGCAACACAGCAACTTATCAATTATGCAGACACATGGAGTCAACTCAGCGGTCGATTAAAATTAGCGTCTACCTCGCTGGAAGATTTTAAACAAGCACAGCAAGAGTTAATGACGTTGAGCCAAAGAACGGGCACATCGATTGCAGCGAATACGAATCTATACAGCCGTGTTGCACAATCCATGCGTGATGCGGGTTATGCCTCAAGTGATGTTGTGAAAGTTACCGAAACCATTGCAACTTCATTAAAACTCTCTGGCGCCAGTGCTGAAGAAACCAGCTCTGTTATTACACAGCTAAGCCAAGCATTAGGTTCGGGTGTTCTTCGTGGTGAAGAGTTTAATGCTGTCATGGAGAATGGTGGTCGATTAGCAAAAATGCTGGCTGATGGTATGGGAACGACGATTGGTGGCCTGCGTGAAATGTCGCAAAGTGGACTGCTCACGATGGATAAAATTGTTCCTATCCTGACGAATACGCAACAGTTACGAGCCGAGTTTGAGCAATTGCCAGCCACGGTAAGTGGGTCTGCACAGAAGATTGAAAATGCGTTCATGGCATGGATTGGCAATGTTAATGAAACATCAGGTGCTACTCGCACACTATCAACCGCAATGGAGGGGATCGCGAACAATATTGATGGTATAGCCTCTGTTTCTGGTGTGTTAATTGGTTTGGGGTTGGCTCGTTATTTTGGTGGGTTAACAACGAGTGTGGCAAATGCAACCATTGGGGTTGCGCGTGCAACAAAAAGTGAAATAGCACATGCTCAAGCTCAATTGCAAGGTATCAAAATATCAACGGCTAGAGCAAGGGCGGCAGTCTATCGTGCTCAACAGGCAAGGTTAGCAGCACAAAGTGTTGAACAACAAGCATTGGCTGAACGTCGCTTAGCTTCCGCACAAGGAACATTAAACCGGAATATTTCAGCTAGACGCACAGCACAAGAAAACCTTAATAGAGTAACTTCAGTTGGAACACGCCTTTTGGGTGGTGCAATGGGGTTAATTGGTGGGGTTCCTGGTCTCGTGATGGCGGGCGCGACTGCTTGGTATATTATGCATCAGCGCCAGCAAGAGGCGAGAAGATCTGCCCTTGAGTATGCTAATACGCTAGATACTCTGAAAGAACGTATGCCTAACATGACTTTATCGCAGTCGCATGATGAGTCAAAAAATATAAAGAAAACGCTTGAAGTTCAAATTGAAGAATACGAAAAGCAAATTGCTAAAATCAAAAACATGGAGCGTGGCATAGTAAGTGCTCAACGTGAAGCGGATAACTTGCCGGAAGGTGTAGCAAGAGAAAGATTGCAATGGCGTATAAAAGAAACCGTATCTGCATTAGCCGTTGAAACTCAACGGTTGTCTCAAATGGAACAAGAGAAAGAAAGAACAACAAGCGCATTAAATGCGGTAGACAGCCAACGGAATTTTCTTATACGTCAGCAGGACTTAGAACAAAATAAAACCCATCAATCACTACTATTAATGAATGCCGAGCAAACCAAATTCAATCAAATCATGAATATTGGTAATAGTGTCTTAGCGACTCGACAGGCATTAGTTAATATTCCAATGCGCATTCCCAATGCAACATTAACTGATAAACAGCAAGCGTTAATAGATAATTCTGAGCGAAATAAAATTCTCTCTTCATTAACAGGTGAGGCAAGGGTCATTAAACAAGCTGAATTTTCTGCTGACGATGAGGGATTAACAAATACACCCGAACATGCTGAAAATAGGCAGAAATATATTAATAACCAAGTTGTTGCTTATCAAAATCAACAGAAAATCAATGAATCTCTTCAAACAGGAAAGGCAACCCAAAGTGCCTATGAAAAAGCGCAAAAAGAAGCTGAAAGAACCGCAGAACAATATGAGCGGAAAATAGCAGATTTAAGTGTGGCAACAGAGGTTCAGAAGGTTAGGGCTTCACAAGGTGAAAAAGCCGCTTCTCTTTATGCAGCATCACATGAAAATGGGGCTAAATGGACTGATAAGCAAAGAGAAGCAATTGAACGCTCATCTGTTGCTCTCGCAGAATGGACGCAAAAAGCAGATGATGCCGTCAAAAAGCATCGTGATATGGAAGAGGCTCGTAAAAAACTGCAAGAAGCCACAGTCAAATTTAACGATGAAGCTACGTTAGCGACTCAAACCAATAGCATGAGTTCAAGAGAAAAAAGCTACTTTGAAGAAAGCCAGCAAATAGACCGTATCTACAATGAATCTGCGAAGAAAACAGAAGATATTGAAGCCAGATCTAAAGCATTAGATGCATTAGATCTTAAGTATCGAAATATAGCGCTCGC
>NZ_JBEEVJ010000036.1:0-2394 GCF_040139785.1 Proteus genomosp. 6
ATTACACAGAAGTTAACTCGACCGCCTGATCTGGATTTTAAATATCTTGCTTCTTCAATAGCTGCGATTAAGTCAGTGAACATCTTTCAGCTCCTTTAACTTTGCTCGGTAGTGATCACGTATCCGCTCATAATCTTCACGTTTCCACTTCTGCAATTCATGAGAGCCCATCAGTCGATCGAAACGTTCCTGACCAATTTTCTCTATTAGTCTAGGCGTGTAATTTTCGATATTTCCCGATAGATGGTTATTACATGGTGCGCATTGCTTATGGACGTTATCTTCATCAAACCTAAGCTCTGGATTAGCTCCGGTTGTTCGATAGTGTCCTGCGTGATACTGACCTTCGTGAAAACGACCACACGAGATGCAAGGCTCATCCTTGTCTCTTTCTCTGATGAATGCGTTGAATGAGGTCTGCGCTTGCTTGGTGAAATATGAGAGGGGTTTTACTTCTAACTTGCGGGCTTTGAGTTTGTCTTTTGCTTTAACTTCCTTTTCTCTTTGCTCCTTTTTACGTTTTGCTAATACTTTTTCCTTTTCCTTGTTTATTCGCCTTATTGCCAGTTCTGCTCCGTGTTCTGGGCAACACCACCAAATGTTGCTGTATTTAGGGTGAAACCATTCTCGGCATATTTTACAGCGCCGTCGCCTTAGTTTCTGCATCTCCCTCTCCTTTCACTATTTCCATCACCTCAAGATGCGGATATTCATTTACACACTCGTCGCACACGTAGATTTCATCATCTGTTAGCGGTCTATTGCATGATTGGCAGTTCATTGGACGCCTCGCTTTACCGCACGTTTAGATTCGCGTTTAATGGCAACACCTAATCGCTCTAGCCACTCTCCGTATTTGAGCAGTGCTTCAGTTTCATCACTAATGCGAGGGAATCCATCCATTTCAATATCCACCTCAAACCTTCCAAAGCTATCTCTGGCAATAGATATTTTCTGTTCTAACTTTGTAGTCTCACTATTGTGAGTAACGTTATATTCCTTAAGAAATAGTTTTTCGTTTCTTTCAAACTTAACCAGCTCCATTTTTGTTGACTTGGTTTTCACACTCTCACCCCACTCAATAAAGAATCAAACTTCATCAACATCGGATTACCCATGCCTGCCGTGTTTGCCTTATCGACAAATGACAATCCACACATAAAATCATCCAGCACTTTTCTAGGCTTCTTTGCTTCAACTTTCTTTGCTTTTGGGAAGAGTGGAAGGTTAGCCAGTCGCTCTTTTTCAAACTGACTTCTCAGTCTAGTAATTGCATCGTCTGTAACTGCATAGTTATTGATTGGGCGAGTGCGTTTACGGCTCTTTGTTTCAACATGCTCTACACACTGGAATGCAAGTAACTTTCTCAGAATCGTTCCGACCCTTGCTGGTGTTAATCCTGTAACAGATGAAATAGTGTTGTGATTAAATGAGATGAATTCACGACCAACCACTATCACTTGCGCATAAGTTCTGTATTGTTCTTCAGTCATGATCACTTCCTGTTTAAGTTATTGCGGTTAATGTGCTCACGGCGACTTTCTTCTAAACGCTCTACCTGTTTTTGCGCTCGATTTAATTTTTTATCGATGCGCTCCAGTTCAACCACTGCCTCTAACCAGCTACGCTTTTCGCTTTCACTTTTAAATTCAGGAGGTAGAAAACCTCTTTTCACAAACTCCTTTTTAGTCATTTCCAACTCAAGACTAACGACTTCATCTTCAAAGGTTTTCTGTCTTTCTGTTTGCAAACATTGAGGGATAACCTCCATCCACTTTTTCATGTTCTCTAATGCGTTATTTCTCTTAGCCATTGCTTCCAGCCTCCATCTCACTAACCATCCGTTCCATATACCAGCGCGCCTTTTTCAAATCTTCGACTGGATTAATTTTCTTTTCGTATCGCCAGACATACTTTTGAATATTGCCCTTGAGATAGCCTAGAAACGCCTCCTTAGTCATGCTGGCTTTTATGGCATCTATGCACTCAATATCACCAGATGCGTAGTGTGATGGGTTATTTACGTTGTCTGGCATTGTCTTTTCTAATTCTTGATTAACTAAAGACTTAAACCCTCCCATACGTTGAAGATTGTCATCGCATTTCTTGCAGGAATTTTCATGTTTAGGTCCGATGTAGCTAAATCCACACCACTTACACTCTTTGTGCCAATATCCACCACTTGGATAATCTCTTTCTGTTTTAGCTAGGTTCATTCTTCTTGCTTCCTTTTCAATTTTATATATTCAGAGTTATCAGGTATCGTCACGAAACAATTTATACCTACCGCCCAGCGTTCAACCTGCTCCATGAAGTGGAACATTTCACCTGTATCAAGTTTTGATGTTTTTCGAAGTGTCCTTACGCGCTCTGTAAGTTGTGTAGTAACGTCAA
>NZ_JBEEVJ010000037.1:0-2177 GCF_040139785.1 Proteus genomosp. 6
CAGTGACATACGGATTAACAGTCCGCCGTTCTACCGACTGAACTATGGAGGAAGCGAGTTCTCGTGAGAACGAGGCGAATAATAGCTATCCTCGCTCACCTTGTAAAGTAAAAAAATGAAAAAAATAACCGTTTGCTCAAGAGTGCATCAGATTGTTTCTTTTTTGACAAAAATGTATAAAAAATAAATGGTTATCAATAGAAATAATATTCGAAATTACATTTCTACTCGCTGAAATGTGTCTTACATTGGAAAGAAAAGATAAAGCGTTTTTTTAAAAGAAAGTTTTTCATACTGTTTAGTTATACAATCTGACGAATTCAAAGACTAATTGAAGATCCCGAGACGATGGATACTACGAATTTATCAGTACCGATGGTATTAGAGTTTGAGCAATTTAAAAAAACACTTCTTCTATATACAAAAGATAAAGAAGGGGGATGGGATACCTCTGTTTCTGGTTTAGCGTTATGTCGGTATACTTCTATTACAGAGTCTGAAGGCTGGATGTATGAACCCAGTTTGGCTATTGCTGCACAAGGTGCAAAGCAAATAACGATAGGGCTAGAGACAAACTGTTATCGTCCTATGAATATGCTTTTAACATCATCAGATATACCTACTTTTGCTAAAGTCTGTGAAGCGTCAAAAGAAACACCTTTTTTAGCAATGTTGCTAAAATTAGACCTCACCCTATTACCTGAACTACTTGCTGAAAATAAGTTTGAATTACTACAAGAAAATAACGAAATCAGCGCTCAACAAATTGTTCAAGCAACCGCGCCAATCTTACAAGCAGTAACAAGGCTTATAAAACTAATAGATACACCAGAAGATGCACCTTTTATTGCTCCTTTGATCCAAAAAGAGATCCTTTATTACTTATTAAGATCGAATGATGGTGCGCGTCAGCAACTATTAGCATCACAACATCCTCAGTGTCGGCAAATTAGTCATGCGCTTGATTGGATTAAACAACATTATCACGAAACAATTCGGATTGAAGATCTTACAACGTTAGTGGGTATGAGCACCTCATCATTTCATTTTCACTTTAAAAAACGAACTGGCATGACGCCGTTGCAGTATCAAAAGTGGTTGCGGCTGAATGAAGCAAGAAGGATCATGCTGATTGAAATGAGTGATGTTTCTAAAGCAGCATTTATCGTCGGTTATGAAAGCCCCTCACAATTTAGCCGTGAATATCATCGATTATTTGGTTTATCGCCCTTAAAAGATATTCAACGATTAAAAGAATCAGAAACTGAAACGGTATCTTTGGATTATTAGGCAAGAATAATGGAGGAATGAGTTAAAGCAGTGATGAGTAATTGCGTTACAGTTTGCTTATTAAATATGTGTATACAAGGAGTTTAGAAGTGACTAACGTTTTTATTATTAATGCTGCAAAAGAGTTTGATGGTTCTGAAGGGAAACTCAACGATCATTTAACGCAAGTCGCCACAGATTTGTTGTCTTCACATCAGATAAATGTGCAATCAACACGCATTGATGATGGTTATGATACTAACGAAGAAGTTGATAAATACTTATGGGCTGATGTCATTATTTATCAAATGCCAGCATGGTGGATGGAAGGCCCTTGGATCTTAAAAAAATACATTGATGATGTATTTAGTGCTGGGTACGGCAAAATGTATATTGATGATGGTCGTACACGAAAAGATCCTTCGAAAAAATATGGTTCAGGTGGATTATTACAAGGCAAAAAGTATCTTCTTTCTGTAACTTGGAATGCGCCTTTTGAATCTTTTGAAGAACAAGAACAGTTCTTTGAAGGAAAAGGAATTGATGCTGTCTATTTTCCATTCCATAAAGCGAACCAATTTTTAGGTATGGAAGGATTAAAAACCTTCGGAATGTTTGATGTGGTGAAACAACCGCAAATTGAGCAAGATGTTGAAGCGTATAAAAAACACCTAAAACACGAAATTGTTGGAATAGCAGGTTAGATCTTTATCGTACTAGATATAAATTAGCTATTTATTAATCAAGCAAGATAACGATACAGATTGGATTTAGGTAGCTGATTTAGATGATAAAAATGTAGAAAGCAAAAAGCCCGCACTGTAATAGCGCGGGCTTTTCTAAATTTGGCTCCTCCAACTGGACTTGAACCAGTGACATACGGATTAACAGTCCGCCGTTCTACCGAC
>NZ_JBEEVJ010000038.1:0-1907 GCF_040139785.1 Proteus genomosp. 6
CACGCTTAAAAATAATAAAAGCAGACTTGACCTGATAGTTTGGCTGTGAGCAATTATGTGCTTAGTGCATCTAACGCCGGAGTTAAGCCGCCGCGCGTAGCGCGGTCGGCTTGAACGAATTGTTAGACATCATTTACCAACTGACTTGATGATCTCGCCTTTCACAAAGCGAATAAATTCTTCCAAGTGATCTGCGCGTGAGGCCAAGTGATCTTCTTTTTGTCCCAGATAAGCTTGCTTAGCTTCAAGTAAGACGGGCTGATACTGGGCAGGTAGGCGTTTTATTGCCCAGTCGGCAGCGACATCCTTCGGCGCGATTTTGCCGGTTATTGCGCTGTACCAAATGCGGGACAACGTAAGCACTACATTTCGCTCATCGCCGGCCCAGTCGGGCTGCGAGTTCCATAGCTTCAAGGTTTCCCTCAGCGCCTCGAATAGATCCTGTTCAGGAACCGGGTCAAAGAATTCCTCCGCTGCCGGACCTACCAAGGCAACGCTATGTTCTCTTGCTTTTGTAAGCAGGATAGCTAGATCAATGTCGATCATGGCTGGCTCGAAGATACCCGCAAGAATGTCATTGCGCTGCCATTCTCCAAATTGCAGCTCGCGCTTAGCCGGATAACGCCACGGGATGATGTCGTCATGCACGACAAGGGTGACTTCTATAGCGCGGAGCGTCTCGCTCTCGCCAGGGAAAGCCGAAGCCTCCATAAGGTCATTGAGCAATGCTCGCCGCGTCGTTTCATCAAGCTTTACGGCCACAGTAACCAACAAATCAATATCGCTGTATGGCTTCAGGCCGCCATCCACTGCGGAGCCGTACAAATGCACGGCCAGCAACGTTGATTCCAGATGGCGCTCAATGACGCTTAGCACCTCTGATAGTTGGTTCGAAATTTCGATGGTCACCGCTTCCCTCATGATGTCTAACGGGCGAGGTAAGCCGACCGCAGAATGCGGGTCGGCTTGACCGAAATGTTAGAACCAGAAGCCAAAACGGATAACTTGAATTTGGCGACGGGCGCTAACCGTGAAAAAACGCTGCGCCACCGAGGCGGCACAGCACTGCAAAAACGATAGCTGCTTGCGCTTGCTACGCAAGGGCTAGAGGCCAAAAAGACTGAAAACCTGCGCAGCCCATGCAGGCGAAGCCCGGAAAAAAGGCAAAACAGGCACTGAATAACGCCTGAAAAGCTAAATGCCGTTTGAATAAACATGAGCTAAATAAAGCTGGGTTTCAGTGGTGCTAACGTTGGACGTAACGAGAGCCGGAGCGCAGCGGAGGGAACCAAAATGCGCAGCATTTTGGCGTCCCGTTGACGGAATGGTTAGCCGTTTCGACGCGCATAAACGGAGTGGGTGTACGGAATTACAGCTTGAATGGTTTCGGTTGAGACAAGCTCGAATTCTGTTTCGTTGAGCATTGGGAAGAAGGCGTCACCCTCGAAGGTTTGATGTACCTCAGATAGAAACACGCCGTGGGCGTGAGGTAGTGCCAGAGTGTATATCTCAGCTCCGCCCGCGACGTAGAGTTCATTGCCGAGTTCGGATGCCAAAGCGATAGCGTGCGACAGCGTTGAAACAACTACGCAGCCAGTGGCGCGGTAGTTAGCTTGGCGTGAGATTACCAATGTGTGACGGTTCGGTAGAGGCTTGCCGATAGACTCAAAGGTCTTTCGCCCCATGACAACGACTTTTCCCTCAGTGAGTCTGCGAAAAATCTTCTGCTCACCCGGAATTTTCCAGGGGATATTAGGACCATTGCCAATAACCCGATTGGCTCCCATCGCAGCAACGAGATAAATGCGTACTGATTCCGAGTTCATATGGCTAACTTTGTTTTAGGGCGACTGCCCTGCTGCGTAACATCGTTGCTGCTCCATAACATCAAACATCGACCCACGGCG
>NZ_JBEEVJ010000039.1:0-1593 GCF_040139785.1 Proteus genomosp. 6
GGGAACGCCCGCCTGGGACGTCGCGCGGATCGACCGGACATTCGCGGAGACCTTCGTCCTGAGATCCGAGCTCCTAGGGATCGCCTCAGAAAACGGAAAATAAAGCACGCTAAGCCGTAAGTAAGCGTGCTCCTGTGAAAGCCACAGCTAAAACTGCGTAGTACACATAGAGGTATTTTTTTCTAGATTTATATCGAATTTCGTTATCGAATTTCGCTTATTATTGATCAACTCGTTGCAGATCATGAAGGCGAAAGTATGACGAATAACCCTACCGATGACAGCAGACCATGGTCGGTCTTTCTTATTTTTCTGCGGCTTGGATTGACATCTTTTGGCGGCCCCATTGCGCACTTGGGCTACTTCCGCGCCGAATTTGTCACACGGCGGCGCTGGCTCTCCGAACGGAGCTATGCTGACTTGGTCGCGCTTTGTCAGTTCTTGCCAGGGCCTGCAAGCAGCCAGGTCGGCATAGCGGTAGGACTGTCTCGGGCTGGATACAGCGGGGCGCTGGCTGCTTGGGCTGGCTTCACGCTGCCGTCTGCCATAGCCTTGATCCTTTTTGCGCTCGGCATCTCCAGCTATGGCGATTACGTCTCGCAGGGCGCGTTGCATGGCTTAAAAGTGGTGGCTGTGGCCGTGGTCGCTCAAGCAGTATGGGGCATGGCGCGTAACCTATGCACGGATGGGCTGCGAGTCACCATCATGGCAATTGCTACCTGCGTCGTTTTACTTGTGCCGTCCGCGTGGGGACAGGTTGGCGTGATTGCTATCGCAGGCATCGCAGGCCGGTTATTGTTCAAGCCAGCGAAAGTTGTTGAGCATGACCCCCTACCTATCACGGTCAGTCACCGGGCCGGCGTGCTTTGGCTCTCGCTGTTCTTTGTCTTGCTGATTGGCCTGCCGGTGTTGGCCGAACTGATGCCAAGTCAAACCATGGCAATGGTGGATTCCTTCTATCGTGTCGGATCACTGGTGTTCGGCGGTGGTCACGTTGTGCTGCCATTACTGCAAGCCGAAGTGGTGCCCTCCGGCTGGGTCAACAATGAATCCTTTCTCGCGGGGTACGGGGCAGCTCAAGCGGTGCCCGGCCCTTTGTTCACGTTCGCCGCGTTTCTTGGTGCCTCGATGAACACCGCCCCGTCGGGCTGGATCGGCGGCATTGTGTGTCTGCTGGCTATCTTCGCGCCCTCGTTCTTGCTGGTCGTCGGATCAATGCCATTTTGGGAGCGTTTGCGCCGCAATACAGGCATCCAAGCTGCGCTGGCCGGGATCAATGCCGCTGTAGTCGGCTTGCTGCTGGCCGCGCTGTATCAGCCTGTATGGACTAGCGCCATCTTTCAGCCGCAAGACTTCGGCTTGGCATTAGTTGCCCTTGTCGCACTTATGTTCTGGAAGCTCCCGCCGTGGCTGGTTGTCCTCGGTAGCGGTGCAGCTGGGTGGCTGTTGAGCGTCGCTCTGTGAGGCACAAAAAATGACTGACAAAGACCTCTACGGCGGTTTGATCCGCCTGCACAGGCACTGTTGCAAAGTTAGCGATGAGGCAGCCTTTTGTCTTATTCAAAGGCCTTACATTTCAAAAACTCTGCTTAC
>NZ_JBEEVJ010000040.1:0-1518 GCF_040139785.1 Proteus genomosp. 6
CGCTTAAAAATAATAAAAGCAGACTTGACCTGATAGTTTGGCTGTGAGCAATTATGTGCTTAGTGCATCTAACGCCGCCATAAACGGCGACAGGGTGGCGCGCCTATTGCGCATAAAATGGCGAAGCCATGCGCAACAGGCGCGGAATCTCTGGCGTCCGGTTTGATGGCTTTGTTATGCAAAGGACTAGTCTTCAATGACGTGTAAACCACGGCGCTTTAAGTCCTCCAACGAATCCAACATTCCCCTTATTAATTCAACAGGATGCCCCTCCCAGTCTTCAACAACGCCAACAATTCTCAAGGGTTCGCAGGTTCTATAGGACTGTGTTGGATTACCGGGAAATCTTTTGTTCGTAAGATTCGGATCGTCTTCGAACGGTCCTGTTGGCTCAACTATGTATATGTAGCCGCGACCCTCGAGGCCAGACAGTGACATAGCAAGTTCAGCTCCCCAAACTGCTGGCTCCATCAAGGCTGAAAAGTAGATGTGCTTAAGAATACGACCGTCCTCGAAATGAGAGATGAACCCTGTGGTTAGCAAGTCACCAATCGCCAAATTGGCTTTGGTTCCATGATAGAACGGTCCTTGCACCTGCTTGTAATTATCATGAGAGATGGGAATCCAATCTTTTACCATTTTAAGACCCTTAATTGTTGGGATTTGGCTGCATAACGTTTGACATGAGGGGCGGCCAAGGGCGCCAGCCCTTGGACGTCCCCCTCGATGGAAGGGTTAGGCATCACTGCGTGTTCGCTCGAATGCCTGGCGTGTTTGAACCATGTACACGGCTGGACCATATGGGGTGGTTACGGTACCTTGCCTCTCAAACCCCGCTTTCTCGTAGCATCGGATCGCTCGCAAGTTGCTCGGCGACGGGTCCGTTTGGATCTTGGTGACCTCGGGATCATTGAACAGCAACTCAACCAGAGCTCGAACCAGCTTGGTTCCCAAGCCTTTGCCCAGTTGTGATGCATTCGCCAGTAACTGGTCTATTCCGCGTACTCCTGGATCGGTTTCTTCTTCCCACCTTCCGTCCCCGCTTCCAAGAGCAACGTACGACTGGGCATACCCAATCGGCTCTCCATTCAGCATTGCAATGTATGGAGTGACGGACTCTTGCGCTAAAACGCTTGGCAAGTACTGTTCCTGTACGTCAGCAAGTGTCGGGCGTGCTTCTTCTCCGCCCCACCACTCGACGATATGAGATCGATTTAGCCACTCATAGAGCATCGCAAGGTCATGCTCAGTCATGAGGCGCAGTGTGACGGAATCGTTGCTGTTGGTCACGATGCTGTACTTTGTGATGCCTAACTTTGTTTTTGCGTTGCTCATGATGTCTAACTCCCAATTTGTGTAGGGCTTATTATGCACGCTTAAAAATAATAAAAGCAGACTTGACCTGATAGTTTGGCTGTGAGCAATTATGTGCTTAGTGCATCTAACTTTGTTTTAGGGCGACTGCCCTGCTGCGTAACATCGTTGCTGCTCCATAACATCAAACATCGACCCACGGCG
>NZ_JBEEVJ010000041.1:0-1356 GCF_040139785.1 Proteus genomosp. 6
CTAACTTTGTTTTAGGGCGACTGCCCTGCTGCGTAACATCGTTGCTGCTCCATAACATCAAACATCGACCCACGGCGTAACGCGCTTGCTGCTTGGATGCCCGAGGCATAGACTGTACAAAAAAACAGTCATAACAAGCCATGAAAACCGCCACTGCGCCGTTACCACCGCTGCGTTCGGTCAAGGTTCTGGACCAGTTGCGTGAGCGCATACGCTACTTGCATTACAGCTTACCAACCGAACAGGCTTATGTCCACTGGGTTCGTGCCTTCATCCGTTTCCACGGTGTGCGTCACCCGGCAACCTTGGGCAGCAGCGAAGTCGAGGCATTTCTGTCCTGGCTGGCGAACGAGCGCAAGGTTTCGGTCTCCACGCATCGTCAGGCATTGGCGGCCTTGCTGTTCTTCTACGGCAAGGTGCTGTGCACGGATCTGCCCTGGCTTCAGGAGATCGGAAGACCTCGGCCGTCGCGGCGCTTGCCGGTGGTGCTGACCCCGGATGAAGTGGTTCGCATCCTCGGTTTTCTGGAAGGCGAGCATCGTTTGTTCGCCCAGCTTCTGTATGGAACGGGCATGCGGATCAGTGAGGGTTTGCAACTGCGGGTCAAGGATCTGGATTTCGATCACGGCACGATCATCGTGCGGGAGGGCAAGGGCTCCAAGGATCGGGCCTTGATGTTACCCGAGAGCTTGGCACCCAGCCTGCGCGAGCAGCTGTCGCGTGCACGGGCATGGTGGCTGAAGGACCAGGCCGAGGGCCGCAGCGGCGTTGCGCTTCCCGACGCCCTTGAGCGGAAGTATCCGCGCGCCGGGCATTCCTGGCCGTGGTTCTGGGTTTTTGCGCAGCACACGCATTCGACCGATCCACGGAGCGGTGTCGTGCGTCGCCATCACATGTATGACCAGACCTTTCAGCGCGCCTTCAAACGTGCCGTAGAACAAGCAGGCATCACGAAGCCCGCCACACCGCACACCCTCCGCCACTCGTTCGCGACGGCCTTGCTCCGCAGCGGTTACGACATTCGAACCGTGCAGGATCTGCTCGGCCATTCCGACGTCTCTACGACGATGATTTACACGCATGTGCTGAAAGTTGGCGGTGCCGGAGTGCGCTCACCGCTTGATGCGCTGCCGCCCCTCACTAGTGAGAGGTAGGGCAGCGCAAGTCAATCCTGGCGGATTCACTACCCCTGCGCGAAGGCCATCGGTGCCGCATCGAACGGCCGGTTGCGGAAAGTCCTCCCTGCGTCCGCTGATGGCCGGCAGCAGCCCGTCGTTGCCTGATGGATCCAACCCCTCCGCTGCTATAGTGCAGTCGGCTTCTGACGTTCAGTGCAGCCGTCTTCTGAAAACGACA
>NZ_JBEEVJ010000042.1:0-1289 GCF_040139785.1 Proteus genomosp. 6
TAGCGGGCGGCCGGAAGGTGAATGCTAGGCATGATCTAACCCTCGGTCTCTGGCGTCGCGACTGCGAAATTTCGCGAGGGTTTCCGAGAAGGTGATTGCGCTTCGCAGATCTCCAGGCGCGTGGGTGCGGACGTAGTCAGCGCCATTGCCGATCGCGTGAAGTTCCGCCGCAAGGCTCGCTGGACCCAGATCCTTTACAGGAAGGCCAACGGTGGCGCCCAAGAAGGATTTCCGCGACACCGAGACCAATAGCGGAAGCCCCAACGCCGACTTCAGCTTTTGAAGGTTCGACAGCACGTGCAGCGATGTTTCCGGTGCGGGGCTCAAGAAAAATCCCATCCCCGGATCGAGGATGAGCCGGTCGGCAGCGACCCCGCTCCGTCGCAAGGCGGAAACCCGCGCCTCGAAGAACCGCACAATCTCGTCGAGCGCGTCTTCGGGTCGAAGGTGACCGGTGCGGGTGGCGATGCCATCCCGCTGCGCTGAGTGCATAACCACCAGCCTGCAGTCCGCCTCAGCAATATCGGGATAGAGCGCAGGGTCAGGAAATCCTTGGATATCGTTCAGGTAGCCCACGCCGCGCTTGAGCGCATAGCGCTGGGTTTCCGGTTGGAAGCTGTCGATTGAAACACGGTGCATCTGATCGGACAGGGCGTCTAAGAGCGGCGCAATACGTCTGATCTCATCGGCCGGCGATACAGGCCTCGCGTCCGGATGGCTGGCGGCCGGTCCGACATCCACGACGTCTGATCCGACTCGCAGCATTTCGATCGCCGCGGTGACAGCGCCGGCGGGGTCTAGCCGCCGGCTCTCATCGAAGAAGGAGTCCTCGGTGAGATTCAGAATGCCGAACACCGTCACCATGGCGTCGGCCTCCGCAGCGACTTCCACGATGGGGATCGGGCGAGCAAAAAGGCAGCAATTATGAGCCCCATACCTACAAAGCCCCACGCATCAAGCTTTTGCCCATGAAGCAACCAGGCAATGGCTGTAATTATGACGACGCCGAGTCCCGACCAGACTGCATAAGCAACACCGACAGGGATGGATTTCAGAACCAGAGAAAGAAAATAAAATGCGATGCCATAACCGATTATGACAACGGCGGAAGGGGCAAGCTTAGTAAAGCCCTCGCTAGATTTTAATGCGGATGTTGCGATTACTTCGCCAACTATTGCGATAACAAGAAAAAGCCAGCCTTTCATGATATATCTCCCAATTTGTGTAGGGCTTATTATGCACGCTTAAAAATAATAAAAGCAGACTTGACCTGATAGTTTGGCTGTGAG
>NZ_JBEEVJ010000043.1:0-1193 GCF_040139785.1 Proteus genomosp. 6
TGAATGGGTTCATGTGCAGCTCCATCAGCAAAAGGGGATGATAAGTTTATCACCACCGACTATTTGCAACAGTGCCCTCTGATGTTACATTGCACAAGATAAAAATATATCATCATGAACAATAAAACTGTCTGCTTACATAAACAGTAATACAAGGGGTGTTATGAGCCATATTCAACGGGAAACGTCTTGCTCGAGGCCGCGATTAAATTCCAACATGGATGCTGATTTATATGGGTATAAATGGGCTCGCGATAATGTCGGGCAATCAGGTGCGACAATCTATCGATTGTATGGGAAGCCCGATGCGCCAGAGTTGTTTCTGAAACATGGCAAAGGTAGCGTTGCCAATGATGTTACAGATGAGATGGTCAGACTAAACTGGCTGACGGAATTTATGCCTCTTCCGACCATCAAGCATTTTATCCGTACTCCTGATGATGCATGGTTACTCACCACTGCGATCCCCGGGAAAACAGCATTCCAGGTATTAGAAGAATATCCTGATTCAGGTGAAAATATTGTTGATGCGCTGGCAGTGTTCCTGCGCCGGTTGCATTCGATTCCTGTTTGTAATTGTCCTTTTAACAGCGATCGCGTATTTCGTCTCGCTCAGGCGCAATCACGAATGAATAACGGTTTGGTTGATGCGAGTGATTTTGATGACGAGCGTAATGGCTGGCCTGTTGAACAAGTCTGGAAAGAAATGCATAAGCTTTTGCCATTCTCACCGGATTCAGTCGTCACTCATGGTGATTTCTCACTTGATAACCTTATTTTTGACGAGGGGAAATTAATAGGTTGTATTGATGTTGGACGAGTCGGAATCGCAGACCGATACCAGGATCTTGCCATCCTATGGAACTGCCTCGGTGAGTTTTCTCCTTCATTACAGAAACGGCTTTTTCAAAAATATGGTATTGATAATCCTGATATGAATAAATTGCAGTTTCATTTGATGCTCGATGAGTTTTTCTAATCAGAATTGGTTAATTGGTTGTAACACTGGCAGAGCATTACGCTGACTTGACGGGACGGCGCTTCCCTACCCTCATGGCCGCCTCCCAGGAATCGACCCAGGTGCTTATCGTGGACATAATCCTTTACTCATAAATTGGCACTGTTGCAAAGTTAGCGATGAGGCAGCCTTTTGTCTTATTCAAAGGCCTTACATTTCAAAAACTCTGCTTACC
>NZ_JBEEVJ010000044.1:0-1186 GCF_040139785.1 Proteus genomosp. 6
AATTAACCTAATACTTTAGCAACAACGCCCGCACCTACTGTACGGCCACCTTCACGGATAGCGAAACGTAAACCGTCGTCCATCGCGATTGGGTGAATCAGTTCAACGATCATGTTGATGTTGTCACCTGGCATTACCATTTCTACGCCTTCTGGTAATTCGATAGTACCAGTTACGTCAGTTGTACGGAAGTAGAACTGTGGACGGTAGCCTTTGAAG
This sequence comes from Proteus genomosp. 6, assembly GCF_040139785.1. Classification (NCBI taxonomy): domain Bacteria; kingdom Pseudomonadati; phylum Pseudomonadota; class Gammaproteobacteria; order Enterobacterales; family Morganellaceae; genus Proteus; species Proteus genomosp. 6. The sequence goes on from NZ_JBEEVJ010000044.1 coordinate 220, forward strand.
AATGGAGTATGACGACCACCTTCATCTTTGCTCAGAATATAAACTTCTGATTCGAATTTAGTGTGTGGCTTGATTGAACCTGGTTTTGCCAGTACTTGTCCACGTTCGATTTCTTCACGTTTAGTACCACGCAGAAGAACACCAACGTTCTCACCTGCACGACCTTCGTCAAGTAATTTACGGAACATTTCAACGCCAGTACAAGTTGTTTTAGTTGTTGGTTTGATACCAACGATTTCAACTTCTTCACCAACTTTGATAACACCACGCTCAACACGACCTGTTACTACTGTACCACGGCCTGAGATTGAGAATACGTCTTCGATTGGTAACAGGAATGGTTTGTCAATTGCACGCTCTGGTTCTGGGATGTATGAATCCAGTGCTTCTGCTAATTCAACAATTTTCGCTTCCCACTCAGCTTCGCCTTCCAGTGCTTTCAGCGCTGAACCACGGATTACTGGAGTGTCGTCACCTGGGAAATCGTACTGAGACAGAAGTTCACGAACTTCCATTTCTACTAATTCCAGTAACTCTTCATCATCTACCATGTCACATTTGTTCAGGAATACGATGATGTAAGGAACACCAACCTGACGACCTAACAGGATGTGCTCACGAGTTTGTGGCATTGGGCCATCAGTCGCAGCAACAACCAAGATAGCTCCGTCCATTTGCGCAGCACCTGTGATCATGTTTTTAACATAGTCGGCGTGACCTGGGCAGTCTACGTGTGCGTAGTGACGGCTTGGGGTGTCATATTCTACGTGTGAAGTAGAGATGGTGATACCACGAGCTTTTTCTTCTGGTGCGTTATCGATTTGATCGAATGCACGAGCAGAACCACCGTAAGTTTTAGCTAAAACTGTAGTGATTGCAGCAGTCAGAGTTGTTTTACCGTGGTCAACGTGGCCGATAGTACCAACGTTAACGTGCGGTTTTGAACGTTCAAATTTTTCTTTAGACA
>NZ_JBEEVJ010000045.1:0-1147 GCF_040139785.1 Proteus genomosp. 6
AATATTATAACTGTGCGATCACGCCAATAACCACCATAAGGAACTCGTTGGCTTAATCGCCCATAAAGGTGATGTAACAACATACCATCATCCAGAATAATACCGGCATGATTTGCAACATTAGATTGAACCTGCATAACAACCATATCGCCTGCTTGTGGTTCACCTTCTACTTTCACAAATCCCGCTTCTTGCCAATTATCCATATAGCGATCTTCACCTCGCTCCCACCATGGATAATCAACACGATAATCAGGTAATACAATATTATGTGTTTGCTTAAAATAACTCATTATTAGGCCCCAACAATCCGTAAAACCAAGCACAAATGGACGGCCAATAAGAGGAAGTTCGCCTCGAGGGAGAATTTCACGAAAATCCCCTTCGGGGTAACTGACAATATACCAGGGGATACCCAGTGCATCACATTGAGCCTGATCTAACTCAGAAGGTTGAGTCGTGGCATCTGGGTGACTATGAACAATACCAATAACGACGCCTTGGTCTTCACATAATGCATATTCTTGAGGAGAAATAACAAAGTGCTCTTGAGGTGTTGTAGCTACATTTACACAAGGTAAATACGTCTTTACTCTGGATTTTTGTACGATAACGCCACATGCTTCTTTGGGATATTCCTTTTTTGCATGAGAAAATATCGCCTCTCGTATTTTCTTTTGCATCATTATTATTTCCGTAACAACGAGGTACCGACAAATCCACCAAAAGGAAGAGGATTATTTTTACCAAATCGCGGTACACACCCCGTTTTCAATAAACCACTGCACTTATCTAGTGATGGATCATCAACAGGATTACCCTGTTTATCAAAATAACCATTTTGCCCTGCATAATCACACCCATCTCCCGATTTATATTGCCCTCGTAAACACCACGTACACATTGAATGTAGTTGCCGAGTAGGTATCATCACACCTTGTAAATCCATTGGACTCGCCAGTGTAAATTCAACAAACTCATTTGTTTCTGCGCTTTTGCTATCAATATAAAAGACAGATACTCGCTCTTGGGTGGGATCTGCAGAAGCATTCCCATCACTAAAATTCTCCGCATCGAGATAATGAGAAAGTGTATCGTGAATAATCACTTTTGCTTTCAACATATCATCATAATGCAGACATAATGC
>NZ_JBEEVJ010000046.1:0-1141 GCF_040139785.1 Proteus genomosp. 6
ATGTGCGAACTCGATATTTTACACGACTCTCTTTACCAATTCTGCCCCGAATTACACTTAAAACGACTCAACAGCTTAACGTTGGCTTGCCACGCATTACTTGACTGTAAAACTCTCACTCTTACCGAACTTGGCCGTAACCTGCCAACCAAAGCGAGAACAAAACATAACATCAAACGAATCGACCGATTGTTAGGTAATCGTCACCTCCACAAAGAGCGACTCGCTGTATACCGTTGGCATGCTAGCTTTATCTGTTCGGGCAATACGATGCCCATTGTACTTGTTGACTGGTCTGATATTCGTGAGCAAAAACGACTTATGGTATTGCGAGCTTCAGTCGCACTACACGGTCGTTCTGTTACTCTTTATGAGAAAGCGTTCCCGCTTTCAGAGCAATGTTCAAAGAAAGCTCATGACCAATTTCTAGCCGACCTTGCGAGCATTCTACCGAGTAACACCACACCGCTCATTGTCAGTGATGCTGGCTTTAAAGTGCCATGGTATAAATCCGTTGAGAAGCTGGGTTGGTACTGGTTAAGTCGAGTAAGAGGAAAAGTACAATATGCAGACCTAGGAGCGGAAAACTGGAAACCTATCAGCAACTTACATGATATGTCATCTAGTCACTCAAAGACTTTAGGCTATAAGAGGCTGACTAAAAGCAATCCAATCTCATGCCAAATTCTATTGTATAAATCTCGCTCTAAAGGCCGAAAAAATCAGCGCTCGACACGGACTCATTGTCACCACCCGTCACCTAAAATCTACTCAGCGTCGGCAAAGGAGCCATGGGTTCTAGCAACTAACTTACCTGTTGAAATTCGAACACCCAAACAACTTGTTAATATCTATTCGAAGCGAATGCAGATTGAAGAAACCTTCCGAGACTTGAAAAGTCCTGCCTACGGACTAGGCCTACGCCATAGCCGAACGAGCAGCTCAGAGCGTTTTGATATCATGCTGCTAATCGCCCTGATGCTTCAACTAACATGTTGGCTTGCGGGCGTTCATGCTCAGAAACAAGGTTGGGACAAGCACTTCCAGGCTAACACAGTCAGAAATCGAAACGTACTCTCAACAGTTCGCTTAGGCATGGAAGTTTTGCGGCATTCTGGCTACACAATAACAAGGGAAGACT
>NZ_JBEEVJ010000047.1:0-1090 GCF_040139785.1 Proteus genomosp. 6
TAATGAGAAAAACAATTCACGGTCAAAAAGGGGGCGGTGGTAGTCCTCGTGTGCCTGTTGAGCAACCTGATGATTTACAATCTATTGCTAAAGCAAAGTTACTCATTGCCTTGGGGGAGGGAGAATTTGCCGGAGAGTTAACGGCACAAAATATCTTCCTTGATGGTACGCCGTTAGAAGACACTGAAGGAAATGCAAATTTTAGTGGTGTGACGTGGGATTTTAGACCAGGCACGCAAGCACAGACTTATATTCAAGGATTACCTAGCGCTGAAAATGAGATCAATGTTGGCTCTACGATTTCGAGTAAAACACCATGGGTTCACACATTTACCAATTCACAATTATCGGCTATTCGAGTTCGTCTAAAGTGGCCCTCATTATTCAAGCAAGAAGATAATGGGGATTTGGTGGGTAATGAAGTTAAATACGCCATTGATTTACAAACTGATGGTGGTAGCTGGAAAACCGTTATTGATAGTGCCGTAAAAGGAAAAACGACATCAGGTTATGAGCGAGCACACAGAATTGATTTACCTGAATCGACAACATCATGGTCACTACGTGTTAGAAAAGTCTCTAATGATGCTAATAGTAGTAAAATCGGTGATACGGTTGTTTTGCAAAGCTACACTGAAGTCATTGATGCTAAATTTACCTATCCTCATACAGCGTTACTTTATATTGAATTCGATTCTAAACAATTCAACGGCTCTATTCCGCAAATAACGTGCAAACCGAAAGGGCGCATAATCCGAATACCCTCAAATTACAATCCTATTGATCGCACCTATACGGGCGTATGGGATGGTTCCTTTAAATGGGCATGGACCAATAACCCCGCATGGGTTTTCTACGATATTGTTATTTCCGATAGATTTGGTCTTGGACAACGAATAAATCAACAACAGATTGATAAATGGGAGTTATACCGTATAGCGCAGTATTGTGATCAATTGGTACCCGATGGAAAAGGTGGTGACGGTACAGAACCTCGTTATGTCTGTGATGTTTATGTGCAAGATAGAAATGAAGCGTATAACGTGTTACGTGACTTTGCAGCCATCTTTCGAGGAATGACCTATTGGGG
>NZ_JBEEVJ010000048.1:0-1023 GCF_040139785.1 Proteus genomosp. 6
GCATCGAGATAATGAGAAAGTGTATCGTGAATAATCACTTTTGCTTTCAACATATCATCATAATGCAGACATAATGCGGTTATTGAGCTATCTAAATTAGCCACTGATAGTTTAGGATTAGCGCTAGATCCCGTTGTAGAGGACTCTAACCCTTCTATTTGAACTGGCCATGCCCCATATTCATTCCCTTGCCACCAAATGGACTTAGCCTCTATTTCTCCTTTAGCCTTTTGCATTTCCTCTTCCGTGATAGGAATATTGTATGCATGGAATCTCAGAATATTAGGAACACCAAATTCTGTACCATCAACTTCAAAAAGCCGGACAGTATTGCCCGGCTCTAATTTTTGATAATCGGCTGTGATCATGATTTAAATGCCTGAATAAAAACCAAAGAAAGGGTGTAATTTCCTGCACCGTTCGGAATGAGTTTGTGTTCATCACAACGATACAATCCAAGTGGCTCAAGAGGCGGTTTCCAGAAAAATGACTTTATTCCTGCGTGTTTATCAATAAAGTGACGGATAGCTGAAATGTAATTATCATCACCCACAAACTCCATTGCCCATTTCTGACTACGTGAATTTAAACCATTGCCAGAAACTTGTTCATAACCATCCCCAAACTTGACTTTCCTTGTGTTGTAAGAGACATCTTCAGTCGGGTTTATACGTGGACACCAAGTGAATGTTTCCATTTTTAACGGCCTCCTCGAGTTGCATTCCAAATTAAACCACCCGGCCTAATATCTTTAGACATTAACTCTCGGTAACGACTATCAACAAATCGGCCAATCTCCGCACCAAACTGCTCGAATCCATTCGTTGATTGAGTTTCTGAATTACCGTTACCATCAATGGTAATGTAAACCTGAGGTGCTGAAGGAGCGCCCTGATTATTACCACCAACAATTCTAACCCCTAAGTTGCCATCTGCAGTTCGAGTTAATGGCATTATAGCCTCACTCCCTGCCTCACCCATGAGTCCGAGATTAGGCGCGCCCCCCTTAGCAAAGGCAAAATA
>NZ_JBEEVJ010000049.1:0-1012 GCF_040139785.1 Proteus genomosp. 6
TAATTTGAACAACCTTAAACTCTAGCTAAAATTGATTCATACAATCCCTTTTATGTTAAACGGGCGAGTTAGTTAGCGAAAATCGCCCATTCATCCCCATCAAAGCCCCTCAAAACGATTTTAAGGCACGATCACCCTATCAAACACCCAAATCCACACTGAAAATTTAGAACGGTTTCTGTGCCGTCTGGGTTCGTTTTTAACATCATTCAGATTGACTGAAAAATTGAACTGAAATCGTCGAAAGGCACAAACTTGTTTTGTGGTGATCGGCGATTTGACCAACCGAGTAAAACGAGGGCGGTAGCGTTTTAAATGATGAACGGAAACCTAAAAAAGCAGGGAAAAAACACAGATAAGCAATTTTCGTTTTAACAGCCAACTGCAAGTTCAGGGGGATGAGGGGAAAATGTAATACATTTTGTCCATCTATCCCTATCCTGCATGACAAAAACGATACCAGTTTGATTAATTTTTTATTGCTGATCAGTTTTACAAAACCATCGGTAAATTCGTATGAATTTCTTTTCAGGAAAGAGCCAGCGGCAGGCTCAGGAGATAATCACAAAAAATGATGGTACTCATAGAGTGCTAGCATTTTTAAGTGGATTGTCTATCCTGCATAGCCCTCAAAATCCCTTTACCATTTTCTCGTTTTCTTTTTCTCGAACGGGGAGTTATTCATTTGTTTGTACAATAGGATGTACTTCCGCTTCCTCGATGAAAAATAAATTTTCATCTTGCGGCGAGCGTTGCAGATTGAATTTGTGAGGATTATCAGGCTCCAGATGTAACAAAGCCCCGTGACAGGGTCATGGGGCTCTGGTACTCTAAATCGGTGCATTCATTGCTACGATTTCGATGTGGTAATCCAATCTTAGCAATGGGAAGCTAGCTTGTCACTACTTCCTTAAAACCATTCAACGACATTAACTCAAATGCACCACTTGATTGACTCGGACTTAGCCCGGTCTCCGAAAGGATAAACAGGCAAATTGTGGTAGTAAAACGT
>NZ_JBEEVJ010000050.1:0-859 GCF_040139785.1 Proteus genomosp. 6
GCTTCATTTACCCTACGTTTAAAAGGTAAATCTAAGCCGATTAAAAACGGGACTGTTAATTTAAATAAAGGTAGCGAATAACCATGAAAAAACCGTCATTAAAATCACTGGCTTTAAGTGAAAAGAACGCTTTTCGCACAAAGAAAGTGAATGTTGCTGAATGGGAAAATGCGGTTGTTATGCTTCGTGAACCGTCATCACTTGCATGGATGAAATGGCGTGAAATTATTCATCATGATAATGCTGAAGATGAACATTCGTTATCTGACATTGAAATTGCACAACGTAATTTACGTGCTGATGTTGTGATGTTTATTGATGTGTTGCGTGATGAAAAAGGGAATGTTGTTTTTGATGAATCAGACATCAACGATGTAATGGCCATTTATGGTCCAGTGCATTCTCGTTTATTAAAACAAGCGCTCGATTTAACTATTTCGGTTGATGATGCAGAAAAAAAGTAGCCCAGCCTGATACTTTCTTTTTAATGACATTGGCGCTCCGTATGGGGCGCACTCTTGATGAACTCACTCGCCAAATGAGCTTGAGTGAACTTCGGATGTGGATGGCTTTTGATCGCATTAATCCCATCGGTGATATTCGCAGTGATATTCAAACAGCACATATCGTTTCTTCTATTTATCACTCTCAAGGCGGTAAATGCACGCTTTCTGATGTGCTTTTACGCTGGGATCCCAATGCAACCCAAGAAAGTGATGATAGTTCTAATGGGTTAGAGAATTTCTTTCAGTCTATTTCAGAAAATTAATTATTTTTGCGAGGATAAAATGGCAAAACTGCGTGAACTGATTATTAAAATTTCTGCTAATTCTTCCTCGTTTCAATCTGAAATAGCGCG
>NZ_JBEEVJ010000051.1:0-820 GCF_040139785.1 Proteus genomosp. 6
GGCACTGTTGCAAAGTTAGCGATGAGGCAGCCTTTTGTCTTATTCAAAGGCCTTACATTTCAAAAACTCTGCTTACCAGGCGCATTTCGCCCAGGGGATCACCATAATAAAATGCTGAGGCCTGGCCTTTGCGTAGTGCACGCATCACCTCAATACCTTTGATGGTGGCGTAAGCCGTCTTCATGGATTTAAATCCCAGCGTGGCGCCGATTATCCGTTTCAGTTTGCCATGATCGCATTCAATCACGTTGTTCCGGTACTTAATCTGTCGGTGTTCAACGTCAGACGGGCACCGGCCTTCGCGTTTGAGCAGAGCAAGCGCGCGACCATAGGCGGGCGCTTTATCCGTGTTGATGAATCGCGGGATCTGCCACTTCTTCACGTTGTTGAGGATTTTACCCAGAAACCGGTATGCAGCTTTGCTGTTACGACGGGAGGAGAGATAAAAATCGACAGTGCGGCCCCGGCTGTCGACGGCCCGGTACAGATACGCCCAGCGGCCATTGACCTTCACGTAGGTTTCATCCATGTGCCACGGGCAAAGATCGGAAGGGTTACGCCAGTACCAGCGCAGCCGTTTTTCCATTTCAGGCGCATAACGCTGAACCCAGCGGTAAATCGTGGAGTGATCGACATTCACTCCGCGTTCAGCCAGCATCTCCTGCAGCTCACGGTAACTGATGCCGTATTTGCAGTACCAGCGTACGGCCCACAGAATGATGTCACGCTGAAAATGCCGGCCTTTGAATGGGTTCATGTGCAGCTCCATCAGCAAAAGGGGATGATAAGTTTATCACCACCGACTATTTGCAACAGTGCC
>NZ_JBEEVJ010000052.1:0-805 GCF_040139785.1 Proteus genomosp. 6
CGGTTGGATCACCTCCTTACCTAAGAGATACGTGTTATGTGCAGTGCTCACACAGATTGTCTGATGAAGAACGAGCAGAAATACCGGTATAGGCTTGTAGCTCAGGTGGTTAGAGCGCACCCCTGATAAGGGTGAGGTCGGTGGTTCAAGTCCACTCAGGCCTACCAAATCGTATTGATACTGCGTTATGAAGCAACTCGTTTACTTTAAGTAAACTTCGTTACTCCATGCCTTGTCTCACTACGATTAGCTCCCTTCTTAATTAAAGGAACATTTCCGATAAGAGAGAATGCTGAGTAACAAAAAACGGTATTAAGAATGCATTATGGGGCTATAGCTCAGCTGGGAGAGCGCCTGCCTTGCACGCAGGAGGTCAGCGGTTCGATCCCGCTTAGCTCCACCATAATCTCTTGAATATAAAACAATAATTCAGAGTATATTAGCAATAGTATACTGCGAATTATTTTGCTCTTTAACAATCTGGAACAAGCTGAAAAATTGAAAACAAATCAATATATCACCGAGGTATATTGATGAGTCTCTCAAAATCTCAAACTTTGAATGTGTTTTTCGACATCGAAGTGGGATGAGCGAGCAATTTACAGTTCGAGGCGGACAGCGCACAGCCAGCGCAACATACATAAGTATGTGAGCATGGCGAGCACTGCCCAACGACGAAATGTAATCTGCGCAGCCATCACCACCCAGACGTCTTCAAGAAAAGACATCTTCGGGTTGTGAGGTTAAGCGAATAAGCGTACACGGTGGATGCCTAGGCAATCAGAGGCGATGAAGGACGTGCTAA
>NZ_JBEEVJ010000053.1:0-739 GCF_040139785.1 Proteus genomosp. 6
AAGCTGTTGAGTCGTTTTAAGTGTAATTCGGGGCAGAATTGGTAAAGAGAGTCGTGTAAAATATCGAGTTCGCACATCTTGTTGTCTGATTATTGATTTTTCGCGAAACCATTTGATCATATGACAAGATGTGTATCCACCTTAACTTAATGATTTTTACCAAAATCATTAGGGGATTCATCAGCGCTTTGTCGGTATTGAGCGTGGCAGGCTTTTCCCAGTGCTTCAGGCCTCGCAGGGCCTTGCCCAGGAACCGCTTCGCTGCCTTGGCGCTGCGGGTCGGCGACAGGTAGAAATCGATCGTGTCGCCCCGCTTGTCGACTGCCCGGTACAGGTAGGTCCACTTGCCCCGCACCTTGACGTAGGTTTCATCCAGGCGCCAGCTCGGATCAAAGCCACGCCGCCAGAACCAGCGCAGCCGCTTCTCCATCTCCGGGGCGTAGCACTGGACCCAGCGATAGATCGTCGTATGGTCGACCGAAATGCCGCGTTCCGCCAGCATTTCCTCAAGGTCGCGATAGCTGATCGGATAGCGACAATACCAGCGCACCGCCCACAGGATCACATCACCCTGGAAATGGCGCCACTTGAAATCCGTCATCGTTCCGTCCGTCCAATCTCCGCCAAGCATGCTCAAGCTTCACGATTTTTGCAACAGAGCCCACACGAGTATTGAGCATAGTCGAGATTGGTGCAGATCACTTCTGATATTGAACTGTCAGGAGCTGGCTGCACAACA
>NZ_JBEEVJ010000054.1:0-735 GCF_040139785.1 Proteus genomosp. 6
CGTGATTTACTGGTATTTAAATACTGTTCAAATCCATTTAAGGTACAACAAAGTGCTCTGATTGCTTCTGATGTTGTCGTAATTATGCGCTGATGAGTTTTACCAAATGTTTTGCCTAATATTCCGCTTAACTCTATTGTTACCATTTTTTCTTTTTGCATAAAAACTCCATAAAAAAACCCGCACTTGGCGGGTTATTCAGTATAATATTACTGGTAGCTACAATTACTCTTTAAGTGATACGGCATATGCCATGATATATCATCCACTATTATAGTGAATTCAGGTTTAGCCCCCACATAACCACCGTATGAATTTTTAGCATTTAGCGTGTAATTAACAATCCAGCCAAAATTGACTTTACCATCGAATATACACCATCCTTTTCTTGGTTCAGTGAAAGAGTATATTGCTGACATGGGATCTTTTAAACGCCCTTCCTGATATGATTTTATTTTTCCTTCATAAAATTCTTTACTAGGCTTTTCACCATAATCAGCATTTTGCTCTTCTATCATCGTGGGTCTCGCCACACAGCCGGAAATAAATAACGCTATAAAAATAACAAGTATATTTTTCATGACATCATCCCAATAGTATAAATACCTTAACAAGGGTATCTATGGTTAATTAATTTGTCATGACTATTTTATGTTTCAATATTATAACTGTGCGATCACGCCAATAACCACCATAAGGAACTCGTTGGCTTAATCGCCCATAAAGGTGATGTAA
>NZ_JBEEVJ010000055.1:0-675 GCF_040139785.1 Proteus genomosp. 6
AATATTATAACTGTGCGATCACGCCAATAACCACCATAAGGAACTCGTTGGCTTAATCGCCCATAAAGGTGATGTAATAACATGCCATCATCCAGAATAATACCAGCATGATTTGCAACATTGGATTGAACCTGCATAACAACCATATCGCCTACTTGTGGTTCACCTTCTACTTTTACAAATCCCGCTTCTTGCCAATTATCCATATAGCGATCTTCACCTTGCTCCCACCACGGATAATCAACACGATAATCAGGTAATACAATATTATGTGTTTGCTTAAAATAACTCATTATTAGGCCCCAGCAATCCGTAAAACCAAGCACAAATGGACGGCCAATAAGAGGAAGTTCGCCTCGAGGAAGAATTTCACGAAAATCCCCCTCGGGGTAACTGACAATATACCAAGGGATACCCAGCGCATCACATTGAGCCTGATCTAACTCAGAAGGCTGAGTCGTAGCATCTGGATGACTATGAACAATACCAATAACGACGCCTTGGTCTTCACATAATGCATATTCTTGGGGAGAAATAACGAAGTGCTCTTGAGGTGTTGTAGCTACATTTACACAAGGTAAATACGTCTTTACTCTGTATTTTTGTACGATAACGCCACATGCTTCTTTGGGATATTCCTTTTTTGCATGAGAAAATATCGCCTCTCGTATTTTC
>NZ_JBEEVJ010000056.1:0-606 GCF_040139785.1 Proteus genomosp. 6
AAAATCTCTATTTAGATAACACAGTTAAACAGGGTTTCTATCAAGTTGATGAAGCTCAAGAAGGCGACATGATATTGATTTGTTTAGGCACCTCAAAACCTTGCCATGCCGCTTTGTACTTAGGAAATCAAGAGATATTGCATCACAGGCCAGACAGATTGAGTAAGCGAGATACTTACGGTGGTTACTGGTTTAAATACACGCACAGCATCTGGAGACATAAACAATGGTCAAATTACAGTTTGCAGGCTATTTGCGCCGATTTGGACGCCGGTTCGAGCTTGAGGTAAGCAATGCCGGTGAAGCCTTGCGCTGTCTTTGCTATCAAATTGATGGGCTGAAAAAAGAGATTAATCAAGGGCAGTTTCGTGTTCGTATCGCAGGTAATGATATGACCAAGGAGAGCATTTCTGCGGGATTAAATACACCATTAAGTGAAGGTGATGTTATTACGATTGTTCCTGTCATTGGTGGTGCAAAATCAGGTGGTTGGCTAGGCATTATTGGTGGAGCGGCGTTAATTGGTGCATCTTTTTTAATACCGGGTGGATTTTTAGCAACAATGACATCGACGGCATTATTTGCTGCTGGTGTTGGAGTGGCCGC
>NZ_JBEEVJ010000057.1:0-604 GCF_040139785.1 Proteus genomosp. 6
TAAATCATCAGGTTGCTCAACAGGCACACGAGGACTACCACCGCCCCCTTTTTGACCGTGAATTGTTTTTCTCATTAGATTATTCCAAATAGATTTATTGCTGATCTTCTACATAGATACCCGCTGAAATGATGGCACCACCAATCGTTCTTTCGCCATAAAGCACTGGCACAGGGTAACCTTGAGAAACAGTATTAGTAGGAGAGCCAAACGCATACGAAGGTTTGTTTTCACCCTGATCTTGCATTGCAAGACCTTTCGGTTGAGGTGAAAGCATTTGAATAACACCGCCGATAGCGACTGATGCGCCAACAGCAAATAAAAGGTTACTGGCCCATAATGCGGACCCCCAAGGTAGCCATATAGCGGCAGCAACAAGGACGGCACCCAAAATAGTCTGAAAAACACCCCCTCTTTTGCTCCCCACCACAATGGGAACGATACGAATAATTTCTTCTGATATTGGGAAATTAAGATCATCAACACCGATATTCTTTTTCCCTTTAAATACAGCGTATGTTAATCCTCGTGATTTACTGGTATTTAAATACTGTTCAAATCCATTTAAGGTACAACAAAGTGCTCTGATTGCTTCTGATGTTGT
>NZ_JBEEVJ010000058.1:0-604 GCF_040139785.1 Proteus genomosp. 6
TAAATCATCAGGTTGCTCAACAGGCACACGAGGACTACCACCGCCCCCTTTTTGACCGTGAATTGTTTTTCTCATTAAATTATTCCAAATAGATTTATTGCTGATCTTCTACATAAATACCCGCAGAAATGATGGCACCACCAATAGTTCTTTCGCCATAAAGCACTGGCACTGGGTAACCTTGAGAAACGGTATTAGTAGGAGAGCCAAATGCATACGAAGGTTTGTTTTCGCCCTGATCTTGCATTGCAAGACCTTTCGGTTGAGGTGAAAGCATTTGAATAACACCGCCAATAGCGACTGATGCGCCAACAGCAAATAAAAGGTTACTGGCCCATAATGCGGAACCCCAAGGTAGCCATATAGCGGCAGCAACAAGGACGGCACCAAAAATAGTCTGAAAAACACCACCTCTTTTGCTCCCCATAACAATGGGAACGATACGAATAATTTCTTCTGATATCGGGAAATTAAGATCATCAACACCAATATTCTTTTTCCCTTTAAATACAGCGTATGTTAATCCACGTGATTTACTGGTATTTAAATACTGTTCAAATCCATTTAAGGTACAACAAAGTGCTCTGATTGCTTCTGATGTTGT
>NZ_JBEEVJ010000059.1:0-590 GCF_040139785.1 Proteus genomosp. 6
TATTCTTCTCTCGTGAAGCCTTTCTCATCGGGATATTTAACTTTGAGCATCATCTGAAATTCAGTCATTGTTAACTGTTCGGCTTCTTCTCGATTCATACCAAAGTGCGCACGAGCTGAACTGATGTAATCAATTGCCATAAACTCATCTGAGAATTCATTTTTACCTTCATTGCGTTGAAGTTTGCGGATCTTCGCTTTACCGATAATTCCGTGAGTAAATAGTTCTCTGGCAATAACGATAATGTCAGCGATTGGCATCTTGCCGTTTTTATAGACGATACCGCGTTTACTTGATTTCCATTCGCCAATGATTTCAGAACAATCGTCATCACAACATGCCTGCATCACTATCATTGCAGTTTGTAAGATATTGCGCCCATATGTAGGTTTGTTAATGGCCTTTATTAACCACTCAGGAATAACCCTGTAATTCATTACGGCGCGAGTAATTAAATCTTGTACCTCTGTACCATTTAATTGACCATACGCGCTCACAATCTGCTTAGGCTCGCCGATTCTTGTCATATTGATGAACGATGGTCTAAATAAGTAATCCTTTTTATCAGTAGAGATAACCATCTCACCGAT
>NZ_JBEEVJ010000060.1:0-588 GCF_040139785.1 Proteus genomosp. 6
AGTTCTAAAGTGCGTTCCATCACCCACACCTTTGTCTCCTTGAGCTCAGGCCCAGGTTAGAGATAGCACTGTCGAGGACTGTCCCCTTCTGTTGGGTGACTGTGGAGATTTTATTTGCAGACAGCTGTCTGGGGAGGCCTCAGGTCTGCCTGATCCTCATGGCACCATGCAATAGCAGGGGATTAGCAGCCTATGGGTAAGTAGAAGTCACAGCAGTCAATTTGTAGCCTTCCATAATACACTCAAACATGGAGGCCATATTCATTAAGGAATTAACCGTAGCAGCATGTGAAAGTAGTATAAAGGCACTCTGAGGTAGCCTAACTACTCGTTTAGACTGACAGTGCTTAACAAAGTAATCAATAACAGTATATATATCAATACGTATTCAAAATATCACTGGAGATTCTAAGTGATTCCAGGAGGGCAGCAGTCTAGGTCAGACCAACATCAGTGGGGTCACATTAAGAAACTGACCTCAGAGAGACTGACCTCAAGAGTATGTATAAACTGATCGCAGAAGAGACCAGCTATCCCCAGGAATGGGACCAAAACAGAATCACAGTAATGGACAGAGTCTCTTAACAA
>NZ_JBEEVJ010000061.1:0-579 GCF_040139785.1 Proteus genomosp. 6
TAGGGGTCGTCTCAGAATTCGGAAAATAAAGCACGCTAAGGCGTAGTCACCCCGTGACTCCCCCGCGCCGATGCAGCGAGCTTCGTTCCGTCTTGCAGTGACGCAATCAGCGGGCAGGAAACGTTCCCTTTCCGCGCATGGCAGGCGCACACCAGTTCAGACAGCACGGCCTCCATGCGTGCCAAGTCGGCCATCTTCTCGCGCACATCCTTGAGCTTGTGCTCGGCCAGGCCGCTGGCTTCCTCGCAATGGGTGCCATCCTCCAGCCGCAGTAGCTCGGCGATTTCGTCCAGGCTAAAGCCCAGCCGCTGGGCCGATTTCACGAACCGCACTCGTGTTACATCCGCCTCGCCATAGCGGCGAATGCTGCCATAGGGCTTGTCTGGCTCCGGCAGCAGGCCCTTGCGCTGGTAGAACCGGATGGTCTCCACATTGACCCCGGCCGCCTTGGCAAAAACGCCAATGGTCAGATTCTCAAAATTAATTTGCATATCGCTTGACTCCGTACATAACTACGGAAGTAAGCTTAAGCTATCCAAACCAAATTTGAAAGGACAAGCGTATGTCTGAACCACAAAA
>NZ_JBEEVJ010000062.1:0-560 GCF_040139785.1 Proteus genomosp. 6
AGCGATGAACAAGAGCCTGCATGCCATGCTCGCCAAAATCTGCACCAGCAGAGGTGACCCACTGTCACAGTCACCACTGCTGAAACGCAACACCCACAGCCTTACTGTGCTCACAGCCACTGTTTGGTCTCCAGTGAATGTCAATGGGTGCCATTTTTTCCACATGGAGGAATTCAGTGACACAACTTTGCTTCATACACACTTCCATGTCAGACACCATTCTGTCAGACTGCCCCTCTGCTACCATCTGCCACACTGCAACAACATGGAATGGAATATTGGTGGGAAGGTTCAGCCTCTGCTGCCATACCACCACCATTCACCTCTGACGTCGTGGGCCAACATAACAACATAGGAGGCATTACTTTCGGAGCAGCCTCATAATTTAATTTATTGCCAAATAAAATTGTGATATATAAAAATACATAGTTCTTGTCTCCATCAGTGACACATACATTAGTACTGAAAATTTTGTTAGTTCAACAAACAAGTAGAAAATAATCCAAGCAACCAAAACCTGCTTATTGAACCAGCCATCTGTACTTGCTCTTCTATGTTAC
>NZ_JBEEVJ010000063.1:0-539 GCF_040139785.1 Proteus genomosp. 6
CATTCATTGATGCTTGCTGAATGTTTATGGAGACCAAGCAGTGGATGTGAGCACAGTGAGGCAGTGAGTGGTGCATTCCAGTGGTGGCCACAGTGAGTCAGCTCTACTGGTGCACATTTTAATGAGTGCAGCATGCAGGCTCTTGTTCATTGTCAGCAAGAATGCACAGCTAATGATGATGCCTATCCTGAAAAGTACTGTTTTGTAGCTGAGAATGTGCTCTACTAAATAGTATTGTTATGCTCTTTGTATCAGTTGTAGTTTCCACAGAAATAATTATAAGGCATTGCTTTTGGAGCAACATTCATAGATGCAGCCTTAGACAATTCCTCTTCACTCAGTGCGGCCCAGGTAAGCCAAAACACTGAACACCCATATTCTAAGGTTTAATGTGTCTGGTTTTGTTGTAGTTTTGTTTTCTTTTGTTAAGTTTTTATGAACACATTAAGAGAGAGAAAGTCTTGGCAGGTTAGCTAGCAGGGTGCACTTCTTGTCCATACGCTGCACTTCTGCACTTAGCTATTTGCATTGAAGTGAAG
>NZ_JBEEVJ010000064.1:0-505 GCF_040139785.1 Proteus genomosp. 6
GGAAGTGAGTGGTGCATTTCAGCAATGACAACAGCAATGTGAAAGACAAACCGTGTTCCAGATGGCAATGCACAGCTGTCACACCACAAAATGAAGAGCATCTCGATCAGCTCATCCACATGAATTGGTGGTTTATGACCATGGAACTGTATATGGAGCTGAATATTGCTTTCAAAGCATTGAAAAGAATGGTGACAACACTGGAATATCGCAGTTTGCATCAGGTAGGTCATATGAATAATCACACAGCAACAGAAAGAAAACCATATGCAAGTTTGTCAGGACCTATGGAAATAAAACAAGGCTGAAAGTGACAGTATCCTGGATCACAACATTACCAACAATGAGAAGTGATGTCACTGCTATAAGTGAAGCAAAAACAGCAGCCCATGGAGTGGAGTTATGTGAATTCCCTGTTGAAGACAAAGTTCAAGATGAAACCTTCATCAGGTAAAGTACATTGTCTTTCAGAATAGGAAAGGGGTGATTCTTCTGGATTCTCTGG